>JAKPYU010000248.1 GCA_029568995.1 Candidatus Omnitrophota bacterium
GTCCAACTTTGTCTTATCGCTTGCGCTCATAAACCCCGCAACCGCGGTTGTTGCTGATGAATGCACGTGTCCCGATGTTGCAAAGTCCGATGCTTTGCTTGTGCTGTCCGTGAGATTGCCGTTCGCGTCAAGCCCGGCAAAGTTGCCGGCGGTAGGCGAGGCCACCTTGTCAGCCTTCGAGTTCACGTCATCGGCGGAATTCTTGTCGCCTTTGGTGAGGTACGTGCAATACACCGTCTCACCGTTATGCGTGAGGAACGTGATCGAATTGTAAGTCTTGTAGAACGAATCGTAATTCCCGAGCGTGTAATCCGTGCTTTCCGCTAACTGCAAGCCTGTCTTCCCATCGCCAGTCCACACTTCGATCGATATAATATGATCGTGTACCAAAGCTTGCGCCCCGGAGGTGTTGATCACGATCGGCTCATCGGTTATCTCCGTGCCGTTTGCGTTGTAGTTGAGAAAAGTAACGTTCATTTCACGCCCACCTCAATTCGTACAGGTACGCGTTTTGTGAGTGTTTTGCCGCTATACTCCCAGATGAATGTAAGATAATAGTTTGCGAGCGGATTATATGTGGCCTTATCCGCGTGGAACCACATCACGTAAGTCCCCGTGTCGATCTTCGTGCATGAGAGATCGGCCACCTTCTCCGGTTCCGTGTCATACGTTTCCAATTGTGCGGAATAGCTGTCCGCGTCAACGTTCGTGTATACGCCATCGACGCGTATCTGCGTTTCAACAATCTCACCCCATGTCGATCCCCATTCCACGCGCCTGATTTCATCGTTGCTTGGCATTCCAATCACCTCATTCTGTGTAAGGTCTGTTCGTTGTTTGGTAGTAGGCTTCGCTGGTTGATATCAGATAAGCGTTTCCACATAGTGTGTCTTGATAGTTTCCGAGGATGTTCGCGGCGTATAAATAATTGATCCGTTCAGCGAGAGAGCGGAGCCCTTCGATCAAACTCACCAGTACCGTCTCGCTCAGCGGCGCATATACGGCCTCGATAAGTTTGCTCACAACTTGCCGCGATAATCCGTAATAGGTTAGCGTTCTGGATACGATCTCGCGAATCGTTCCTATTGCGCCATCATCAAGTTCGGCGATCCGTTCCCGAGAGATTCCGCCAATCGTGTCTAACGAATAGATCGCCTCTCGAGACGCGCCTCTCACGCTCAAAACATCCTCGGCAATCTCGCGGATAACGCCAGATAACTCATCATCGGAATAAACGCGCTCGCGAATCGGATTCGGTGCCGTGAGAACCGAATAAACAATCTCACGCGCAAGCTCCCGCGCC
>JAKPYU010000273.1 GCA_029568995.1 Candidatus Omnitrophota bacterium
GAGAGGGGGTAGGTGTCAGCGTGGGAGTATCGGTCGGCGATGGAGTGAACGTGGGCGTCGATGTGGGTGATGGGCTTGGTGTCGCCGTATCGGTTGGTGTGACTGTGGGGGTGGGCTGGGGTAGCTGGTCGATGACAACGATTCGGTTAGAGGGCTGGAATTGGGGGATAACAATCAGATCGGCCAACCCATCATTGTTGAGATCTGCGGTTTCCATGGCGCGTGGAGTCAGGGGAAGATCCACTCGAATCGGCTGCCCGAACAAGAGATCGCTGCCGACCGGAACCACAATGACCGCTCCTCCTGTGGTTTCACCGGAACTTCCGGGAGAGTCGCCGATCAGAAGGTCTTCGTACCCATCACCGGTCACATCCGCAATGGCAAGTGCCTGCGGGAAGGTTCCCACCGGCACATGGGCCACTTCCATCAGATCCCCTGTCCCGGCATTCAGCAGAAGATACCCGGTTCCCTGGCTTGATCCCGAACCGGTTTCCCAGGATACGGCGATCAGGTCCGGTGCACCGTTCCTGTCTGCATCAATCACACCCAACGCCTGAGGACTGGGCAAGTCGATGAAAAGAGAGGGCTGGAATCCACCGGTCTCTCCAGCGTTCGACAGAATCAACACCCCGCTATCCCCGGTTGATGATCCGGGACTGTAGGAGATCGCGAGGTCCTCCCAGCCGTCTCTATTGAAATCAGCGGCAGCGATATCCGTGGCACCCGGGCTGATCTCCACTTGGATATCGCTTAATTGCAGGGTTCCGTCCGGCTGACTGTGCCACACATAGAAGTCGGATTCCTCTCCCGGATCGATCCAGGGATAAGGGCTGGACCCGGTGGACCAGGCGGTGACGGCAATGTCGGGAAACTCATCTCCGTCCGCATCAAAAACAACGAGGTCCCCAGAACCACGTGCGGGACTTGTGTATACGACAGGCGAATCGAAACCGACCCAATTGGGCGCATTTCCCCCATTGATCCAAACCGTGACCGCACTGGGTCCGGCCCCGATCAGATCCGGGTATCCGTCCTGATTGAGATCCGCCAGGGCAGTTTCCTGGACCTGTGACTTCGCATCGGACGGAAATTCAACCAGTGTCCCCGGCCCGTCCAAGTTGAGCAAAACGAACATTTTGGGCGGATAGGGGTAATTGGATGCCACAATGACATCCCGCCTGCCATCATTGTTCAGATCCCCCGTGACAACGTCGGTCAGGTAATAACCCCCCTGGGCATTCTCGGGCAAGTGGATTTCCACTGGGATGCCGAAAAGAATCTCGGAGCCGTCCGCCGAACCCACACCCAGGAAAAGGAGAAGGCAAAGGGCGTTCTCCATTCGCTTGGAAATGGGATGCGACACCGGGTTGCTCCTCAGCAAAGGGGATTATGGTTTGAGTAGAATCTATCGCAGGATCCGTCGGACTTCAATAATGGCAATCCCTCGGCGCAGGGCAGGGTCATTCTCCGTCATCGCCGATTGATTCGACAGGACATTGGTTCTTGGCTTCCCGGCATTGGGCCAGTTCCTCGGCGTTCTCCGGCTGCTTGTAAACCACGTCATGATCCCCGTCCTCACCCTCTCTGAAGTTCTTGGGGGCCAACTCGACACACAAGCCGCAAACGATGCAGCTTTTGTCGACATACCAGGGTCCGGGAGCATTGTCCTCCCATTTTTCGTTACGATCAGGCATTGCATTTCCTCCAAACGTAATAAACGCCGCACATGGCGGCGAGAAAGGTCGTCCTTTTCCATATTATACGAGATTCGATCCTGCAACGGAAAGGAAGCGGGGGGAGCTCATTCCCGTGCGAAGAGACGGAGCCAGAGGCTCAAAACATTGACTGGACCTGATCCAGTGTCTCTGCTTTGCGCAAAGTGTCTTTGATTTCCATCAATTCCCGAATGGAGTCGACTTTCTCAAGGCGGGGAATCAGGAACAGCCCCTCATCCCCGAATTTCAATTCCAGCGCCAGTCGAATTGCCTCGCGAAGGCCTTCCACAAGGCCTTCTTCGCGGCCTTCTTCGCGGCCTTCCTCACGGCCTTCCTCGCGGCCTTTGTTATGGATTCTCTCGAATACGGTCGGCATGAGTTCACCTCCTGTTTCCGGCAGGGCTTTCATCACGCCCGCACGCATTTGCTCTTCGCTGATGTTTTCCGTGGCATATCCCACGTAGTTTAATACGGTCCACAGGACATCCACAATATCCTGCTCTTTTCGCAATCCTCTCAGCAATTGACAAATTCCAACAAACCGTTCCCCGAAATCCTCGTCATAGATATGTTTCATTAAGAGCAACACAACCCGTGATAGAACCTGCCCACGGATCTCTTCTTCACTATAGCGCGACAAATCGTACAGGCAATACTCGAAGGACGGGACAAACCGCGAGAATCCCTCAACCTTCCGAAACAAACTCCTGAAATCGGTGTCCGCCCGCCACCGTTCTTTGCCGTGATAGAACACGATTGGAACGATGTGCGGAAAGCACTCTGCAGCTTTCCTGTTCCGAAATCGCTCCCAGATCTGAACCATATAGCGCAGGAGATCGAATGCCACTTGCGGCTCAGGTCGGCTCTTGTGTTCGAAAAGGAGATAGACATAGACCTCCTCTTTGTCCTGAACCCTGGCTGTGTAAAGCAGGTCCGTAATATATTCGCGCAACTCGGCATTGACGAATGTCTCCCCGGTGTTCTTCAGGCTTCCAGGGATCAGGTGACAGGCGATCTCCGGCAGGTTGCTGAAAAGAAGATCCTCAACCATTTCCGGATTGGAGAAGGCAGTACGGAAGAAGCGGTCGTGCGGTTGGATTGGCTCGGTCATCGTGTTGCCCCTTCTACGGATTCATATCAGGTTCTATCGCGTCGGGTCTACGGTCCGAAGCGCATGATATCCCCGTAACTGGCCAGACCGTTCGAGGAGTTGTAGGGCACATAGGAACGGCTCGCCGACGATTCATAGTTCCCGTCCGGCCCGGCTCCCAGAAGCACCCACCGGCCCCGACGGGCTTTTTCTTCAGGCAGCAGATCGTAATAGATGCTGTTCGCCTTGAATCCGTCGGTTTGAGCGGGGTCCTGGAATGGATAGAGATTTGCGCCGAATCCCGGATTGTCGCCCGCGTTCTTCAGGTTATAGAACAGGTCCACAGCAATGGAATTCATATAGGCAATCGGCGTGGTCAGCCGGATATAGAATTCCAAACGGCTGTTGACCGCGAGCTGTCCGCGCATGGGATAAGCGTTGTTGTCCAGGCGATAGGATTCCACCGCGACGGAGATGTTGCGGTGATCCGACTCCGTGCGGGCCAGCTTGGCGCGGATCTGTGCATTCAGGAAATTCGGGACGGCAATCGCGGCGAGAATCCCGATGATCGCGACCACGATCAGCAGTTCGATCAGGGTGAATCCCGGATGAGCGGGGAGCCAATTCTTCATGGGACCGATCCTTTGTCAGTGATTGACAATCTCAAAGTTGTCAAACAGATTCCGATTCCCTGATCCATTATAGAGGCCAATTTCCGCAATGGACTCCCTGAACGGAACATAAAAGACGGTCTCGCGACCCATCATACAATAAAGCATATTTGTTCTCCGACGGGCACGCAGTGTGAATCCCCGCAATTTTGTTTCCAGTCGTTTTTTCGCCAGAATCTCCAAGGAATCGCCGGTCACGTGTTCCAGCAGTGCCAGCACATCGAACCGATCCGTCCGAACAACGAACCGAACATACGCGTCGGCGGAATCCTGCCGAAAGGCCAACCCCGCCGTGGACTCCGTCTGAGTCTGTTCCAGGAAAACGTCGCACGTGGCGTTGAATTCCTTTGACTTACAGGTTGCCCAGAGGAACGAATCGACCTCTGTTTGTGCGGGAACCGCAAGCCCGCCTTTCACTTCCCAGGGGGAAGAGGCGATATAATCTGGGCCGATTTCCGGTTTCTTCACCGGGCCGTCCTTTCGGTTGAACGTATCCCGCACAACAGGCGAGATCCCTTCTGCCGGATAAGGCCCCTGCGGCGATTTCTTGGAGAAGACAAGATTGAAGAGTAATTTCTTGAATATGGAGAAATGCAGGGCGGTTCTCGCTGTTGGATTCTTCTCGCATTTGAGATATCCGGCATTGGAACTCCGTTTCACTATGGCGTTGAAATCGCCCAATTCGTCGAACCCGGTCAGTGTCGCAAGAATCGGCAGCGCGGTTCCCCAATCTGCGCGTTTGTCGGGATTCTTTCGGAGAATCCTTGTAAGCGGATCGAATCGCCCCC
>JAKPYU010000303.1 GCA_029568995.1 Candidatus Omnitrophota bacterium
GTATCGCCCTTCGCTGGTGGGCGCCAATGCAGTCACGCTCACTTGCACAGGTGTGACGTTCAACAGCCGGTTTTACCTGATCCGTAGCTTGAACTTGGGACTAAACGAAGGGGACAACGATGTCTGGAACTTTGTCGGATGTACATTCGCAGCGGATACGGCCAACGGGCTTGCCGCCTATAGCGATAACGGCTCCCCGAGTTGTATCTACAATTTCATCAATTGCATTTATGTGGCACCCGTATATCAGCTGGTTCGGTTCGGCGCGGATGCAAATTCCAAAATCAATCTGATCAATCTCGTGGTGGTATCCACGGGACAACCCGGAATTGAAATCACAGCGGAAAGCAACCCGGCGGATGGAACCACCGTGGGATTGCCCGCAACCACGTTGCCCGACGGTACAGCGCAGATCGGCCTGACCTACCAGGCATTCATCGGCCCGGATAACGCCAACGACATACCGAGCTATACCTATACGATCAACTCCCCGGTAGGCTCCGCAACCGGTGTGGATCCCGCCGTGACGTCGTTCGTGGATCTTACCGGCGCATCCCTTGTGCCTTTCTTTGAAGAATACTGAGTGAGCTGCATCAGCCAGTCAAAGCGGGAATTTCCGGTTTTTCCGGAAGTTCCCGCTTTTCTTTTCTGCGGGAATCCCTACAATAGTGCCCGGATAAGTGAAACGAAAATCGGATGGGAGAAGAGAAAATGAAGATCCGGCTGGTGACTTTGCTCGTACTGCTCGGTGGGCTTCTTCTTTCAGCAACGACCGTAAGCGCACAGGAGACGGAATCCTACTCGCAGGCGAAACCGGAAGATATGCAGTGGTTCCGGGATGCGAAATTCGGACTGTTCATTCACTGGGGGCCGGTGAGCCTGAAGGGGACGGAGATCGGCTGGTCACGCGGCGGCGAACGTCGGGGCATCAAGGGTGTCGGTCCAATCCCCGTCGAGGAATACGATAATCTCTACAAGAAATTCAATCCGGTGAAATTCAACGCGAAGGAATGGGTGCAGATCGCCAAGGATGCCGGAATGAAGTACCTCGTGTTCACGTCAAAACATCACGACGGCTTTTCCATGTTCGATTCAAAATTGACCGACCACAAGATTACAAATTCTCCGTTCAAGCGGGATGTCGTTGCGGAACTGGCGAAAGCCTGTCACGAGGGAGGGTTGAAGTTGGGATTCTATTATTCACCGGTGGACTGGTACCACCCGGACTACCGAACGGAGAATCACAAGCGCTATATCGAATTTCTCCACGGCCAGATCCGGGAATTGTGTACGAACTACGGACAACTGGACGTGATGTGGTTTGACAGCCTGGGAGGAACAGCGGAGGACTGGGATTCCAAGAATATGTTCAAAATGATTCGGGAGCTCCAGCCGCACATTATTATTAACGACCGCGCCGGATTACCGGCGGATTTCGGCACACCAGAACAGGAAATCGGCAAGTTTCAGACCGACCGAGCCTGGGAAAGCTGCATTACCATCGGCAAGCAATGGGCCTGGAAACCGGCGGATGAGATTAAATCGGTAAGCGAGTGTGTACACACCCTGGTCCGCTGCGCGGGCGGAGACGGGAATCTTCTATTCAACGTAGGCCCCATGCCGGATGGGCGTATCGAGCCGCGTCAGGTAGTCCGCCTTCGGAAAATGGGCGAATTCCTGAACCAGTGCGGTGAAAGCATTTACGGTACACGCGGTGGACCGTTCCCGCCGGATTCCTGGGGAGCCAGCACCCACAAAGACAACAAAATTTATGTCCATGTGCTGAACTGGGAATCCGATAAACTGGTGTTGCCTCCGATCAAGAGACGAATCGTGAAGAACTCGATCCTGAATGGTGGCGTGTGCTTTGTAAAACAGACCGCGGAAGGAATTGAAATCTCAACCCGCGAGCCGAACAAGAAGAAGATTGACACGGTGATTGTATTGGAGCTCGACGGCCCGGCAGCGGATGCGATGAAGTAAAAATCATTCCCTTACATCCGGCGCCTGCAATTCTCTCGGAGCACTTTCGATCTGAGGCAGTTCTTTAATCTCTTCTTTGCTTTGAATGCCTAGTTCGGTAAATTTCCGTGCCGTAACCAGGACCCGACTCTCCAGCGATCCCGCTGCCTCGTTGTATTCCTTAACCGCCCTCTTCAGACCATTGCCCACGTCATCGAAATGGCCCGCAAAGATGCGAATCCGATCATACAGTTCCTTTCCCAGGTCGCTGATCTTCTGCGCGCTCTCGGCAATTTGCTCCTGCCGCCATCCATAGGCTACCGCTCGAAGTAACGCAATTAACGTCGTCGGAGTCGCCAGAATCACCCGTTGATTGACACCCTCTTCGATCAAGCCCGGCTCCTGCTCCAACGCCGCACTGAAGAAACTCTCGCCGGGCAGGAACATCACAACGAATTCCGGTGTCGAATCAAACTGGTCCCAATATGCCTTTGCGCTGAGTATCTTGATATGTTGCCGGATATGCCGCGCATGATCCTTCAGTCGTTCCTGTCGCCTGTCTTCTTCCACCGATTCCACCGCATCCAGATACGCCTCCAAAGGCGTTTTGGCATCCACCACAACATTCTTTCCACCTGGAAGCCGGACGATCAGGTCCGGGCGAAGCCGCTCGGTGCCGCTCGTTGACTCCTGCTCTACAAAATCACAGTAATTAACCATTCCCGCCATTTCGACTACTCGTCTCAGCTGAATTTCGCCCCATCGCCCGCGCACCATCGGCGCACGCAGAGCACGGGTGAGATTCCCCGCTTCCTTTCGGAGCAATTCCTGGGTCGAGATCAGGTTCTTTACCTGTTCTTGCAGGCCGCCGTAGGCATTCTGTCGCGCCAGTTCCATCTGCCCGATTTCCTGCTTTACCTTATCCAAAGATTCCTTAATCGGCGAAACCAACGTCTCGACCGCTTTCTGCCGCTGTTCGAGATCGCCTTTCGCCTGGGCCTGGAATTTCTCCAGAGTCTCTTTGGCTAATTGCAGAAACGATTGATTATTGCTCTTCAGGGCTTCCGAAGACAGCGCCTTGAATGCGTTACTCAATTCTTCCCTGGCCCGATTCAGCAACTCCAATTGTTCCTGGGCCGCACGTTTCTCATTGGCCAGGTTTGTCTCCAGTCGAGCATTCGCCTCTGAGAGTTCGGTTACTTTCTGGGATTTTCCGTCGAGATCCCTTCGCGTGTCCTGAAGATCCCCCTGTGTCTGCTTCAGAGACGCCTCTAAAGCCGCCGCTGTTCTCTCCCGTTCTGATAGTCTGCCGTCTTGCTCGTTCGATTTCTCTCGCAGAGACTGCAAATCGACCTCCGCCTGGCGGAGTCGTTCGCGAATTGCAGCCGTCCGGGAATTCATCAGCATCCACAGAAAGCCGCCCCCGACAGCCAATCCGACCACAAAGCCCAGAACGATCATGCCTGTATCCATCGCCGTTCCCCCTGTAATGATGGAATATTCAGCCTTCGAAGGCCGGTCTATGGTCACGCGCCATCTTGTATGTAGACAAGACACCGACAATCATTTCTGAATGCGCTGCAGGGCAACAATTTCCCTCGACGGAATAGCGACAACATACGTACCGCCGAGCTTCTGTGGAATCACGTCGAGATTATGAAGAATCTCTTTCCAGTCTCCATCCAGACGAAGACGAGCACCAATGTCCCCGTCGCGGAAGTTTTCGATGACAATGATATCCTCTCCCAGAAGGTACGAAGAAACTCGCGTGGGAGCGCTCATCAGGAACGGATTACGGTAAACAATACCGGAACGAATCCGGGAAACAGCCAGTTCCGGCATATCCAGAAATGAAATCGGTGCGGGAGCCAGGAACTGCTCTTTGACCGCATCGAAATCCTCCTGGACGAAAGTAGACAAATTGAGCACCATCGCCCTGCCGCCTTCGGGAGTTGCCCGTTCGGTAAACACGGGAATCTCCCGGTCCTTGACGAGCAATTTCACAGGCGTCCCTGTATCCGGCAGCGGATGAAGGTCAAACGAAACCTGGATCGGTTGATCCGCTGAAATTTCTTTCGACTCGCCGGGCTGGGAAAGTGAGGAATCGACAATTCTCAGGCGATTACCCTGAAATTTCTTCCGGGAAACCGGCTCTTCCTGGTAGCCGAAGCGCTCGCGGACTTCACGCTCGCATGCAAGCGATTCGAGCAAGCGTGGCGTCGCAATGACACTTCCGCCCTTTTGAAAATGTGCTTCGATATGATCCAATAAGTATGGATCTTTCAGAGCATGAGAGGAAAGAAACACCGTACCATTCTCTTCGGGGAACTCATGGCATGGAATCAGGGGGATCCCAAGCATTCCCAGGTAGTCATAAATGAAGTATTCACCTTGCTTGCCGCTGCTCTCCAACGGCTTGTATGCATACACGCCATGCAGATCCCGTGCTTTGCGCAATTCCCGCAACTTGCGCAAGGTCGGTATGGATTTTACAAAGGCTTTCTGTACCTCGCCGAATTCCAACAGATTATGTAGATGGAACAGGGTTAAATGCTGCGCACCCGCAAGAACACTCTGGTACCCCTGCTCCACAAAAACCTCCGGGGGGGTATCCCCATGGTCATACCAGGCCCCGAGTGTCTTTTCGGGATGGAAACTCGCAATCCAGGTAAAATTCACAAACGCCTCAAATTGCTGTACAAATCCGTACCGCAACGTGTTGGGATCGCGGGTTTCCGTACCGAGCCAGACCGCGTCAAAATCCCTTCCCTCCAATTCGGGGTTGTAGCCGAATTCGTGAAACCTGTCGTACCACTGTGGGTACTTAATAATGACGCGGCATTGGGGATTTGCCTCATGCGCCGGGCGGACAATCCGGTTGCGGCCCACGTGGGACATCAGGGACGTCCAATATTCCTCCCAGGTTCTCGCGCCGCGCGCACGCTCACATAGTTCGCAAGTGCAAAAAGTCATTAAGAAATCATCCACAATGATTTCATCAAAGTCTTCCCCGGCTCGTCGGCACAAGTCCGCAAGATCCGTCTGGGTCTTCTCATGCGTATAGCAGAAGCAGTTGCCGGTGGGAGACATGTGGCCCCACCCGCCGTCTCCCGGTGCTGTGGTGACTGCGGCAGCAACCTCGAATCCCTGCGAAATGAAATAGTCCCGGCAGGTTCTCGCGAGGTCCGGGTCCACCAGGTGGCCGCCCCGCAGCAGGTCAATCACGATTTTCGTGGCTTCCAGGCGACGCAGGACCTCCGCGGCCTTCTCGCGGCCTTCGGGGGTATTCAGGTGCCTTTCCACATCCCAGGTCACCGCGAAAGCCTCAATGCGAAGATCGCTCTCCTCCGCTGCACTCCGATCGACAACACCGAAAAACACGGAAACAAGCAGTCCAATGGTCAAAACGAAACCCATCATGCCGCAGACCTTTCTTTCCATCGTGGCGTCCGGCGCTCGACAAGAACGTGCCAAGGCCTATTGCGGGAATATGCACCAAGGTTCCCACGAACTCCAGTGACACCCTCATCACTCGCCTCTGACACGGAGTGGAATTATCATGGATCGCTTGAACGGAAATCCTGACTGCTGATGTATCGAACATGACTTGGGCGGACATTTCAGAAACAACCAGCCTCTATTTGAATCGAAAGACAGCGATTGTTCTTACGCTTATCTGTCTTTCCCTGCTCGGAATGCGTGTCCTGGACGAGCACACGAGGGGGTTGGACCGCACGATGGTGCCGGAATTCGAGGGCCGCGCGGGAGAGACCGCGACTTTCCGGGACTCAACCGTTCATTTCGTGGACTGGAGTCTCCGCCGTGATGTGCCGACGGCTCGCAAGTTCACGGCCCAATGGGACGGATTCATCTGGGCCGATCATACCGACCATTACACACTGGTGATTCTCAGTGACGGCGACACTTATCTCGAAATTGACGGCAATACGGTTCTGCACAAGCCTCCGAGCTGGGATTTCATCCCGAAGGAACAGACCGTTGTCCTGACAAGCGGCTCTCATGCCATTTCGATCCGCTATATGGATCAGTCCGGCCATAGCGCGGTCTCGTTCTGTTTGAAGGAAGGCGACCCAATCCGGCCCTGCCCGTCACGGCTTCTCTCTCCTTTTCCGATGACAAAGCGACAGGCGGTCTTTCGCTGTTGGTCGGACTGCGTCTGGCCCGTCGTTCCCGTATTGATCCTGTGCACGGCGACCCTCTGGGCACATCTGCTGATACGTCGTTTCAGGAACAGTAATCGACATTCGCCCCATTGGAATTTTTGGACTGTGATTCGCGCCTTGTTTCTTCTGGGGCTTGCCTGGCGGGTTTATCTGGCAGTGCAATCGGAATGGCTGTTGCTCGCCGATGAATCCGTAGTGGGGATTGCCGCACAGCGGATCAGTCGGGGTAACTCGTTCCCGTTGATGTACTACGGGCAACATTACGGCGGGCCGCTGGAGGCCTACCTGGCTGCGCCGTTCTTTTTTCTTTTCGGTTCCTCTCAGGTCCTTCTTCGCCTGATACCGGTTGTCCTATCGGCGCTGGGGATACTGCTGATCGGTTGGGCGGCAAGACGATTGTTCGGAGACCGGGCCGGTCTGATAGCCGCCGCGCTCTGGTGCATCCCGCCGCTCATGCCGCTGGTTTACAGCATCTATGTAATGGTGGGTCCTGTAGAGAATCTCCTGGTCGTTGCGCTCATCGCAGGCTTTTGGGCAACGGTTACCGATCCTGCAAACGCGCCATCCTCTGCACGTATTTTGTTCATAGGAATCGCAGGAGGCCTGGCGTTGTGGGTGAATACACAGATCCTGTATGTTCTGGTTCCCCTTTGCCTCTTCCTTATCACACCGATGAATCGCCATCGAAGTCGGGGATTCTTCGTTCTCTTCTTCGGTGGGATTCTTGTCGGATCGCTGCCGCTGTTGATCTACAACATTCAATATCCCCTTGCCACACTGCGGTTTCTCCTGTTATCCGATGAGAGAGGTAATCTCCTCTCCAACTTCCGAGGTGAGTTCCTCCACAACGCTGCACCCGTTCTCCTCGGGATGAAGAACGTATGGCGGCCCATGGATTCCCTTTCCCTCTGGCCCGCAACATCTGGACCCGGGCTTTGGGGGATTCTTGTAGTCGTCTATACCGTGTGGAAATTGATTCTCTATTGGAAACGAGACGAGACCAGTCCTCCTGAGGAACAACGCCGATTGCTTTTCCTGATGACATGCCTTCTCTTCGGAATTGCCGTGTTCTCAATGTCTAATTTTCCTGGGAAAGCGCCTCGGCATCTGTTTCTGATTTATCCGATTTATCTGTTCTTGATGGCTTGGGCAATCGACAGCCTGTGGTGTCACTCGGCGACAGCGGCGTGTCTCCTGCTGGGATTGCAGATCTTCTGGAATGTTCAGGGAATCGCCCAATCGGATGCACGGTACTATTTTCAACCGATCCATCGGATTGCCCAGGGGGAATTCATGCCCGCCGACTTACACGAGGCGGTTGCGCAAGTTCGCCAGTGTGATGCGGATGCGATTTATACCGATTACTGGATTGGGGAGAATCTCGCATTCGCCCTGGAGGAAAGTGTTCCGCTATCCTCCACCCCGCATCGCAGAATTGACCAGTCCCAAGACGCCCTTCGGTCGGTCACACCCGGATATGTGCTTCATGTGAATCAACCCGACCAGCCGGTTTACGATGTCTTGTTCCGGGAAATGAACTGGAACCAGGCCGAGACGTTGCCGCTTCTCATCTACTCGCCTCAACAATCCTTGCCGTTGGCGAAATCGGAATGGTGCACGGGCGTGGAAAATACGCCGACGGTTTGCGCCGCGTGGGACGGGTCTTTGGAGACAGCCTGGGTCCCGTATCGAGGACAGGAATCTCTACTCCTCTCTTTTCCGAAGGCGATCTCCTTTCGACAGGTAGCCATTCTTTCCGAAAACCTGTCGAAGACGGACGGGCTTTCCGTTCTTTACCGGGATCGGCAGTTGTCGGCGTCAAAAACAGAGCATATCCGGAAGTGGTCGGTTACAGTCCTTGATGTTCCCGAAACTGACGTTTGCGAGTTGAAGATTCTGCTACCCAGGAACAAAAAGGTTCTGCCGAGAATCTACGAGATATTTCTGTTCTGACCCCCAATTCGCCCATCCAGTAGGCCAGGCGTCTCTGTCTGGCTGTCCCACTCCTCTACTTCGCAGCGGATTTCCTGAACAGAATATCCCGCCTCTCCGCTTCGTCGATCCCTCTGCAGAATTCGGCAAAACGGGCATAATCTTTGGTCTCGATCCGCTGCACCGGAACAAGCACGCTTCTCCGAACAAAGAGATCATCTCCCTCTTGTCGGTACGTCAACGAATAATAGCCATACGCGCTGATGCACAGGTAATCCTGCGGAAGAAGGACCATATCGTAACCGGCGTCAATCATCGGGCGAAGCGATACACGCATATCCATCGGTTCGGTCACCGGCGGACTGTTGAAATCTACAGGTGTTTGTCGCGTAACTTCGCCGACCAGGCCGGATATTTTCAATGGACTCGGCACAGCGGGCAGCCGAAGCATATCGTTCTCTCCGGGTTGCAGGAAACTCGGAATCCGCCCGGCAAAATGAAGCTGCGGCGTTCCATACGGGGAATCCGCATTCTGAAGTTCCGTACGCTCGAGTACAATTCCGCGCAGATCGCCGCTGACCTGGGAATCCTTGAATCGTCGTTCCGCTTCTTTATCCACAATCAGTGTAAGAAGGGCGCGTCGGTGCGTCCCTCGATATCCATACATACCGCCGACAAGAACGGACCGGTCGGGTTGCGGTGTCAACTCGAATGTCCGCTCAATCCACCCGCGAGGCCAGAATGTCCAGTCCACCGGCTCGAAGTACTCGCCGGTTGCAGAAAGCACAAATGCCGCTTGAGAGCGGCTTTTACCGTCTACCTCTCCCATGGCAATGTGCCGGGAGTTGAAATCCAGCCAAGTTGGATTCTCCCCACCCGTCTCCACGCGAAGAAGCAGCTGACCGGAAACTCCGGAACCCGGTTGGGGCGCAAATCCGTCTTCCGGTTCATTGGTAATAACGAGGCCAAGGGCGCACTGTTTCCCAAGACGCGCCAGGACGGTTTGCGCGAGCATGCTCTTTTCCCGTGCGGAGCCGGTTCTCAAGATAGCCGTGTCGAGCGTTGTGTATGAACCTGCCGTAGGCTCGATTTCTTTCTGTATCCAATCATAGACCTTGCGAACCAGATCGGGATCGGATGGATCGAACAGACCGACAATCTCATCCAATTCGGAACCTTCTTCCGTTCGCCCCATGAGTTGTTCGCGCCAGTTCTCGAGGAAGAATCGCCAATCGACCCATGTGCTGAACCGCAGGCAGGGAACT
>JAKPYU010000306.1 GCA_029568995.1 Candidatus Omnitrophota bacterium
GCCACCTGCTGCGTCACCTCTTCAAGGCATTGCTCAACCAGCGCAACGATTGCCTGCCGCGATTGCTTTGCGTCCATTTCGTTGGTGGATCGTCGTTCATCCCGTGCGGTAAGGAAACTCTTGCGGAAAAGGATCTTCTGATTCTCCACGTCAAACAGGGTGGCCATGAGCTGCACAGAGGCGTGGAAATTGGCGGGAAGGAACGAAGAAGTCGTGCGGTTCTTCTCGCCGGGAAGACGGGTGAGCTGAATCTGTCCGAAGAAATGCCGGATCTCGCCGCTGAGAATAAGCGGGACTCGCCCGGAGCCGCGTTCGGCGATTCGAAAATCCTTCTGCCGAAGCGTCGTCTTCAGCATGTCATCCACAAACGCCTGGGGCTTCAAACGGAAATCTCGGTCTCGTGTCTCAATGTTCAGGCTGGATACGCTGCTTCCCTTCTGCTCCGGGTAGGGTCGCGTATCCATAAACAGTTCCACCAGGACTTCCGGCCCGTTGGCCGACTGGACTGTCGGGGCAACCTGTGCCGAGCGATTTCCGCCCGATGTGCCGCAGGAAACCGAGACCAGAAACATGACGAGGCAGGGAACGAGTTTCCAAACGTGTGTCATGGTCGAGATCCTCCATGCAATCGGTGTGTTCGCATCTCATGGAACCGGATTTGCAGTGAAGTTCCGTTGACTATTATGCCATATTCTGAGTAAAATATCAGTTCGTGTCGATGCAAGCAGGAGTTGAACGAAATGAAGAAAGACATTCACCCGGAATATCACATCGCGAAAGTGACCTGCGCGTGTGGGAATATCTTCGAAGTCGGATCCACCTCAAAAGCAATCCGTGTCGAGATTTGCTCGGCCTGTCACCCCTTCTACACCGGAAAACAGAAGTTGATCGATACCGCCGGGCGAGTGGAGCGGTTCAAGAAGAAGTACCGCCACCACTACAAATCCGCCACGGAAGACAAGCCCGCCGCCCCGGAAGCGTCCTGACCGGGTCACAACTGTTCCCTTTTGTCTGACGATTTTCAGGGTGGATGCTCGATTCCAACCGGAGGCAGAGGAATGCGCAGGAGACAATCCGCGTTCACATTGATCGAGTTACTGATTGTGGTGGCCATCATCGGCATCCTGGCGGCGATTGCCGTCCCCAACTTCATGAACGCACGGACCCGTGCCAACCTGGCGCAGGTGTACGGCAATTTTGGTTCCCTCCGCACGGCAATCGGATTGTATATTCTGGATAACAAAGAGGCCCCCGTGGATATGGGCACGGAAACGGCGGACGCCAGCACATACCGGCAGCTGACCACACCGGTTGCCTATGTCAGCGGCGTGGACATTGCCAGGGATATCTTTCCCCCCAAGAACCAGGACCGCATGTATTACGATTACGGCGGGCGGATCAAGAAGAATGAGAACGACCGGGGGGAACCGGGACCGCGTGCGGCAGCCTATGACCAGGCGGGTGTCCGCTGCGTGATCGTATCCTCCGGGCCGGATGGCGATACCGATTTCGGCTGGACGGATGCCGTGGTTCCGCTGATGCGTCAGGACCCGGCGATTCGACATGTCTTCTATAACGCCAGCAATGGCCTCAACTCCAGCGGGGATATCATCGGGACCAACACCACCGTGTTCCAGAATTAAGATGGAAAAGAAACCTCAGCCTGCTCCTTTCCCACTGTAGGGGCAATTCATGAATTGCCCCTATGATCGTCATCCCAACGAAAGCCGGAATCCGGAAAAGATCCCGGGACACGGACGAAACGCCCCTGCCCCAAGTCTCTCAGCCACCAGTCGAGTCCTTCTCCGCCTTCCCCGCCTTCTTCGGCGCGGGCATACCGTTCAGGATCTCCACGAACTTCCTCCGTGCCGCGAGCGCTTCGGGATCGTCCGAATGCGTTACATCCCGATAGGCCGATCCGTCCCGGCATTCTCCGCAGTCGAATAATCGACCGTCACCTTCCAGCAACCACCGCTTGTCTCGGATCATTCGTTCATAAGCCAGGTACGAGAAAATCCACCCCCTCGGATTGCCTTGCTCACCTCGAAGGAGAGGCGCGAAACTCCTTCCGTCTATGTTGACTCCCTGCGGCAGGGCAGCCCCGGCCAAGTCAGCCAGGGTGGGAAGCATATCCGACAGGTCGATCAGCTCCTTGCTTACGACTCCCGATTGCACCAGGCCCGGACAGTTGACAATCATCGGGACCCGCACACCCCGTTCCGTGACCGTTCCTTTGCCGTCCTTTGCTGTTCCATTGTCGCCGGTAAAGAACACAACGGTGTTCTCCCGCAAACCGAGATCGTCCAGCGCTTTTACAACCCGACCAATGATCGTGTCCATATACTCCACGTTGGGTTTCAGTCCGCCTTCTGTCTTACCTGTCGGGCTGGAGGAGTCCGGTGTGGGGTCCCAGGGTGGATGGATCAGGCACATCGGGTAATAGGCGAGAAACGGTCCATCCTTGTGGCGTTCCATGAACCGCACAATCCAGTCGCTGTACAGATCGGGACCGTATTGATCCGGCGTGGTGGGCACATGTTTCCCGTTCTCGATAATGGCCGGATGCCAATAGCGTTGACGCGGGGAGCCTTCGAACTTCGCGTCTTTCGGAAGGCCGCCCACATTCCACGCCCAGGTGAAATACTCATCGAATCCGCTGTCGAAAATCATGGTGGGCTGTTTCGTGATAAGCCCCAGCTGCCATTTCCCCGCCAGGCCGGTCGCGTAGCCTCCGGCTCCGAGGACATCCGCGAAGGTGATCTCATCCGGCTGGAGATGATCCATGGGAGTGGTTTCGCGTCCCAGAAAGTTGTACCACCCGGTCCGAAAGGCGTATCGACCGGTCATCAATTCCACGCGGGTCGGTGAACAGAGCGGGGTTGCCCAGCAGGTCTCAAACCGCGTTCCCGTCTGCGCCAACGCATCCAGGTTCGGGGTCTTGTGATCGCCGCTGCCATAGCAGCCCAGCTCTTTCGCCCCCAGATCGTCTGCCATGATAACCAGGAAATTGAGCGGCTTGCCGCTGCTCTCTGCAAAACCGGGACCGGAGAACACGCTTGCGGCGGCGGCTCCGGCAGCCAGGCCCAGGAACTCTCTGCGGGTCGGATGGAACGGGCTGTTCGTCATGAATCGCTCCTTTGGTTCTTGCTTAAAAAAATTCTCCCCCGAAACCGGGGGAGAAGACAAGGTTCAATTCAGTGCTGTTTGTCGGAAAAATCAGTTCCCGTTCAACAGATCGTAATACGGATTCGAGACTTTCGGAATCAGGTACAGCTCCAATCGGTCGAAATACACCTGCTCGGTGGTTTGTCCCTGGTTATTGAACACCTGAAGGATGGGCATGATCGTGGTTCCGGGGGGATCCATTACCATAACCATCCGCTTGTATTCATCCACGTAATTCGCGCTGTTCGCGGGGATGAACGTCGCAATGGAGCCGTCCCAGGACCCATCCATTGCCGCCAGGGCGATCTGCGATCCGGCGCCGGACGCCTTCACAGAGACACGCATGATCACCATGTGATCGCCGACTTCCAGGGTCGGCAGCAGCAGGAGCATCAATTCTCCCGGCCCATTCGTGATGGTGCATCCGAACCCATCCGTGAAATCGCCCGTCGATGTCGGAATATTTCCGATTGTAACTTGTCCGGGAGGAAGCGAGACAAACCCACCTGGGAACGGAGCAAACTCCGTCTCGCTGTTGAACTCGAATACATAGAACGGTTCGAGCTCTTCGATCACCGGGCAGTACGGAGTGGCGGTCGCCTGCGGAGTCGGCGTCATCTGGGGAGTCGGCGTCCCATGGGGAGGTGTCCCCTGTGGAGTCGGAGTGGGCGTAGTCCCGCCGGGATTCAGCTGGACCTGGCCGCTTCGAGGCTGCACCGGAATCCCCTGGAAATTCGTGTCCATGAACGAATTCACGGAGATATCGATCATGGTGCTTCGTCCAGGCACGCCCACGACGATGAACTCAATGACCGCCAGTCCCACTTCGCCCATCGGCCCCGTGACACTGGTTGACTGAACATCATGGATGAGCAACTGCCCCGTGGTGTTATCGAAATTCGCCACCATGGGAGCTCCAAACTCGAACGAGGTGGATGGATTGACCCGAACGACATTCAAAGCCGCCGGATCGTACGTAATAAGCAAATCATACGCTCCGAGAGCATAGTTGCCGACATACGCTGTCAGGTATCCGTTCACCGTTTGGCCCACCATGTATGAATTCATGTCCACATTGACTGTTACTATAAGATCCTCGATCGGCCCCGGCATCCCTGTCGGAGTCACCGGAACGGTTACACCGGCGCTTTCGTTCCCGAACTTGTCGTAGGTCGTCAATCGGCACTGATATGTCTGCCCATTCTCGAATCCGAACGCATGGAAATCGTGTACATAGCCCAGGTCGATCATGTCCTGGCCGGAGATGTACAATCGATACCCGCCACCTTCTGCCACGTCCGGGCTGACCGTCGGATTCCATGTCAAGTGGATATACCGGTCAAAACCGAATCCGAAGTAGTGCTCCGGATCGGCCGGCGCGGTGATATTCGCGTCATGCATGGTTACGTTCACAGTCGTCGTCTGTCCAGCCACGACATCCACCGTCTGCACGACATTGTAATACTTGGCACCGGAGCTGAAGGTCACATCGTAGGTCCCGGGCGCGAGACCGGTAAAGGTATAACCACCGGTAAAATCAGTACGGGCAGTCGAATTGGAAACTTGAACGACCACATCGAAGAGCGGCAGGTTATTTGCCCCTTTCACCGTTCCGGCGATGGTACCGGTGACTGGGGTAGCGGGATCTCCGAAGTAGAGTGTATAGATTCCGGCATTCCCGTTTCGATGTACGTCAATGAAGTACGTACCTGGGTCCAGGTTCACTTCGTACGTGTACAGATCGGAACGATAGTATCGGCCATCCGACCGGATTCGGGTCACCATATCGGAAGCGTAGAGATAAATGTCGTTATGCAGCGCGGCGAACGGATCTTGCATGGTCAGCTTGTACGTTCCGGCTGTGGAAACAATCACACGATACCAATCGTCGTAGTCCATCCGGTATTGGTCCCGGTAGCCTACGGAACCGAAAGCCATCTGTCCGGAATCCAGCGGAAGGGCCATGGTAATGAAATTGTTCGATTCCTGATCGGCAAAGTCCCCAATCCCCTGGAAGGTAGTATAGAAGTTATAGATTCCATACCCGCCATGACGACGAAAGCGCAGGAAATAGGTTCCCTGGGCTAATTGGCTGTCACCAACCGTATGTCTTGCGGAAGAGTAGTACCGGCCATTGGAGGAAACACGCCAGGTCCAGTCCTCATTGTACAGATCGACTTCATAATGCATGGTGTCATCGGCAAAGAAGTACACCTGCAAATTGCCGTCTTCGGGGATCGTGATTCTGTAATAATCCCAGGTATCTGTGTAGTCGTAATACTGGTGACCCAGATGTCCGACCATGCCCTCCCCCGGTTGAATGGTCACGGCCTGCCAATCGTTGTCATCCGGCTCGCAATCCGAGCTGCGATTCGGAGTGAAGTTTACCTTGATATCATAGGAAGCATACCCGCCGTGTCGCCACAGATAGACGATATACTGTCCGGCCGCGATATCGTTATCTCCTACGGTTCGAGCATCGGTTGTGTAATATCCGCCGGTATTGCTGATGCGCCGATTACAGGGACCCGGAAACTCATAGAGGGAAATCTCATAATGGATCGTACTATCGGTATTCGCCGTCACCCACAGCGCTCCGTCATCTTTGACATCGAGCAGGTAACAGTCCATCCGATCCCGCCACCCGTTGCCGCCATACCCAAGGCTGCCAGAAATGGGGAGATCGACCACGTCCCCCTCGATGGGGATGCAGGGGATTGCGAGCCAAACGTCATTCGGCTCCACATCCGTATTCCGCACCGGAGTAAATTCCGTGGTCACAGTACACAAACCGGAACCGCCGTGTCTCTGCATTTGAATAATATAGTGCCCTGCTCGCAGGTCGTCCGGCGCAATGGCTCGCGTATCTGCCACATAATAGAATCCCTGGCTGCCGATGCTGGAAGTTCCGTCGGCATGAAATAGCGTCGTCGTGGCATGAATCCCGTTCGTGTATGTACTATTGACAACCAGTCGGCCATCCTGCGGCAGGTCCACGTACAGGTATTGGAGTGTGCGATCCGCATCCAGCGGGATATCCGTGATGGCTCCGTTCGGTGCGATCTCTGTGCTGGGTTGGCTGAACGGCGCGGGGGCTTCCCGCTGCTCGAAGGTACAGGTCAACGTGTAGGCTCCGTACCGGCTTTCGAGGAAAACCTGGATGTAGTACTCTCCCGCCTGCAGACCATCCGCAGACCAGGAATCGCTGCCGCTTCCATCCATGTACTGCTGCTGGTCGTTGTAAAGGTTGTAGCCAAGATCCACATTATCGCCGTCCCCTTTTGTTGCGGCCATGGTTAATTTGCCATAGCCCGGAAGGGTCACCCTGTAGAAATCGCCCTGGTCGAGAAGCTTGTTTCCATAATAACCTAATCGCCCATCGGCCGTTCCAACAAAAAGGGAGGCATTACCGCTATCGACGGTCAGGGGAATTTCTATGGCGGTTGCGGTCCCGTCATTCTGGTCGGTATCGTTCGCGCCGGTGTTGGCGGTGAACTGGCTGATCAGGGTATACGAGCCGAATCCCTCCGCGCTGTGAACCAGGATAAAATACGTGCCCCTGGCGAGATTGTTGTATGTGATGACTTCGGAGCCGCCTTTTCCGCCCGAATCCCGCGTGGACATATCGCTGAACACATTGGTGCTGTCGATCAGAGCCAGATAAACATTGAGATCGCCGGACGGATTCACCGTGAGAACCAGGCGACCATCATCCGGCGTCGTGACTTCCCAATAATCATAGCGGTCGGTGAATTTCGACCCGTAATAGCCCAAATGCCCTTCTACTATGCCGCCCTGAGCGGATACAGCGGAGGCTTGAGGAACATCATCATTCGGTTCCGGGTCGATCTCAGCGGTGGGGGCAAAATTGACCGTCCCCGTGTAATCTCCCGCACCGGAAACACGGCCGATAATGAACCAGTAGGTCCCAGCACGGAGATTCTGATACTGAAATACTTCATCTCCCCCTGCTCCGGTGTTGTTCCGATAAACCATCTGAGCTTTTCCGTCGGTGTCCAGCATCCAAATGTGGATGTCCAGTTCGGCCGCAGGGCGTGCCCCGATCTGAATGAGACCGTCCGAATCGGTGGTGAATTGGAAAAAGTCCATCACATCAACCGGGGTCCCGGCCCCCAATGAACCGGATACGGGGACATTCAACTCCACGGTGTTTGCGGCGAATGTGTCCTCATTCGGTTCCGTCTCCGCCATGATCGGCATTGCGAAAACGGTGAGCAAAGCGACAAGAACTACGGATACAACTTCTCTGTAACTCATTTCGAGTTTCTCCTTTCTCATCTCGTCCTTCTGCAGGGAAAAACAAAAGCACGCGGGTGCAGGAATGTAACGAATGTTGACAACGAACTTCTTCTGCGGAAAAATAGATCAAGCATACCGCGTATTGTACGACGAAAACATCCGGACGTCAAGATTTTTTATTTTTTTTGTTGTCCCTGGTCCTGCCGCAGGAAAATTTGTCCGCAGGATATATTGATTTTCTGGTTATTGGAGTGAGTTAATTGGGTGCTCAGAACGTTACATTTTCACGAAACTCCAAAATCCGGATTCTGGCATACATATTCCCTGGATCAGATATCACACGGCATTCAGGCGACAGTATGTGGCAGATTGTGACAAATCCCGCTTCTCACCGGAGGGAATCAGGTCGATTCGATCTCCACGGGTCCGCACCAGTCCCAGTTCGGCAAAAATAATCACGGCCAGATAAACCTCTTCCTTCGGAACTCCCAATTCCCCGGCTTTTTCATTCAGCAAGGCCCGAGACAGAAAACTGCCTTTTTCGAGATTCTGAATAAGACGGAAGATCTTGCCCAAGCGTTCCCGATCCAGTCTTGTTCCGGATTCAGGTTCCTTCGGCTCGGTTTCCACTCGGACCGGTTCATCCCGGTCGGATCGCACATCGACAATCCGTAATTGAATCGAGCGGATATCGCGAAACTCGTCGAAATAGGGGCTTCCAGCAATTTGAAGATTGTCCAGGCGCAGCTGGGAAAGCCGGTCTCCCATTCCGTATCCAATGGCCTCCATTCGCCCTCTCGAATGGGTAAGTGTCAACCTCAAATGATTGTTTCCGACAATCCGTCCGCCGCAGGTGGAAGCATCCCCTCGGAAGAGGAACACGGGCGAGGGATTGCCTTGCCCGAACGGAGCAAGAGCCGCCAGATCCTCGACCAGTCGTTCATCCACCTGTTCCAGGGGCAGTTCACCATCCAGCCATAGCGGAGGCGGCTCCGGCTGCCCTCCCCATTGTTCTTGGGCGCTTCGGATCAGAGTTTCGCACAATTCCTCATACTTCGACACATCCACCGATAGTCCCACCGCGTTCTCGTGTCCCCCGCCCGAAAGCAGCAGTGGCCGTGCTTCCTCGAGGACAGCCCCCAAGTTCATCGAGGGCAAGGATCGCCCGGAACCATGAAGAACTCCGTCCTCTTGCGACAGGAGGATCACCGGCACTCCGTACTGGTTCGCCAGATGAGAGGCCACGATTCCCAACACGCCCCGGTGCCACTTCTCCCCGTCGATAATGAACAAGGGCAAATTCCGGGTCAGGAGTCCTGCCTGAATGACCCGGTTTTGTGCATCGGACGAGACCTGTTTCTCCAGAGCCTGCCGTTTGGCATTCAAACGATGCATCTCGGTGGCAATTTCGAACGACCGCGCTGCATCCTGCGTTACAAGCAGCTCCACCGCGCTTCGCGGATCGGACAGACGTCCCAGTGCATTGATTCGCGGGCCGATTCGAAATGCAATCTGGTGCGTGTCGAGTCGCCTCGGATCGACTGAAGAAACCTCAAGGAGTGCCCGGATTCCGGGACGTGACGCCTCGCGCAAGAGAGAAATCCCCCGGCTGACCAGGGTTCGATTCTCATCCAGCAGAGAAACCACATCCGAGACCGTTCCCAGAGTTGCCAGGTCCAGTCCCATTTCCTCCGGAGAGGGCATCTCCAACAGCGTCTCACGCAGCGCACAGGCCAGTTTGTATGCAACCCCCGCACCGGCCAGATCCCGAAACGGATATTCCTCCTCATCCAGAATCGGATTGAGAACGGCTACAGCGGCGGGAATGGATTTCTCGGCGCGATGATGGTCCGTGACAATCACGTCCATACCTTTTTCATGGGCCAGCGCAATCTCTTCGGTGGAGGTAGTTCCGCAGTCCACCGTGATCATCAGCTGGAACTGCCCTGCAAACTCGGCGATTCGGTCGATGCTGACTCCGTATCCCTCGTCGATTCGATGAGGAAGGAAATACTCGACATCCAGCCCCAATTCCCACAGAGTCTCCAGAAGAATGGCGGTTCCCGTGATCCCGTCCACATCATAGTCGCCATGAATCAACACCCGCTCGTTTCGCTCTCTGGCGTGGGCAATTCGCTCGATAGCCCGTTCCATCCCGTTGAACAGGAATGGGGAATGAAACACATCCTGGGACGGATTCAAAAAAACGCGGGCATCCCCGGATTCCGTGATTCCACGTTGAACCAGGAGACGAGCAATCAAAGGGGAAAGAGAAAGATCCCCTGCCAGGCGGTCCGCCTGATCGGAATCAAAAGGACGAATTTTCCACGCACGGGTCATTGAGATTCTGTCTTGGTTACTCCCGAAATCTCTCCCGAAAAAAGCCGTTTTGCGGTTTCAAGGGGCATTTCCATCTCTTTGCTTTCCGCGCCTCCAACCGGTTGATAATGTTCCACAGTCGGCGGTCTCGAGCCGAGCTGGGGAAAAAACCGGTACAGTCCACGGACTGCGAATCCGGCACCCACAGCCAGAGCGAGTGAAAGCAGTGTATAGAAAAGGGAGCGCTGACTCCACCAGGGTCGTGTACGAGGCGGACTCAGGTTGTCTCGGTCTTTCCGGCTTTCGAGAAACCGCTCTTTCGTGCTCTGGTGGACCCGGATGGAAGGTCGGTACTTCGTGTCCACGTTCAACCTCAACCCAATCAGTCAATGAGAATAAAAACGGGCATTGCCCTCTTTCTTCTATAAGGGAACAGGGAACCGGAAGCCTGTCAAGTGGTGCGGAGTGAGAGGGAAGTCTGAACCATGATTCAGAGTCTCCATCGCGAAAGCACTAGGCAGGTCTTAAGGATATGCCTATGCTAACCGAAGGAAGATGAATCTCGCAATTCCATCGGAATCCCGGAAGGAGTCGGCCATGATTCAGGCGATCAAAGAAACGGTCCGAATCCAGCCTGGCGGCGTGATCGAAATCCGCCGCCCGCAGCTGCCGGAAGGCGCATTGGCTGAGGTGATCGTCATGTTGCAGAGCAACACTCCGATCCGGGATGACGAATCTTCCGTACCCCGCCTGACAGACTTCTTTGGAGCATGCAAAGGTATGTTCGCCTCAGCGGATGAGGCGGATAGATTCATCCGCGAACTGCGCGAGGAATGGGAACGGCCATGGTATCCTCGGAACGACTGAAGGGACAGCGTGTCTATCTGGACACCAACATTTTCATTTACCACTTGATCGGTTATGAACCGTTGCGACCCCAACTCGACGTGGTTTTCGGCCTGATCGATCGGGAGGAATTCCAGGCGGTTACAAGTGAATTGGCCCTGGCTGAGATCCTCGTGAAACCTTTCCGCGATGGAAATTCGGATCAGCAAGTGCAATGTCGCGACTTTCTGGAGTCAAATCCACGGATCAAACTCCATCCGATCACCCGCTCCATCCTGATTTCCGCTGCCCGGATTCGAGCCGAAAGTGCTCTCAAGTTGGCAGACGCGATTCATCTCGGCACGGCGCAGACTGCCGGATGCACCATTACCTTGACAAATGATCTACGTCTGGCAACGGCGGGTAATATGGAATTCGTTCTCCTGTCCGACGTTGAGCGGGTCTGAGGATGATGCCGCTGGCAAGACATCAGCGCCACGCAGAAATCCCCTCACCCCAGCCCTGCCTGGTGAAATCCATACCAAAACGGTAGACCTGCTGCCGCGCTCCACGGCGGTCCACCCAATTTGATCAATCATTCTCACCTCCCTGTGCCATATTGACACACAATCCCCTGTGACAATGTGAATGTAAGTTCATGCAAAACAAGTAATTACAAGAGTTCCTGCCAATCGGCACATCCGTTGCTCCTATAGAAAGAAACCGGACAAGAAAATCAAGAATCCTGAGAAGAGGAGGAACCGATCATGCCGACATTGAACCTGTTTCAAGAAGTCGAAAGCCTTCGGCGAGAGATGGACCGGATGGCGAGTGAATTGTTTCCATTCCACGGCAGGCGCCGTGGCGCTTTCCTGCCGGGCCGCGCAGCCCGTCAATACCCCCTGGTGAACGTATATGACGATGAGAAATCCATCTATGTGGAGGCACTCGCCCCCGGTCTGAATACCGAGAACCTGGAGGTCACCGTCGTCCACAATACGGTCACCATCTCCGGTGAGAAACTGCACACCGCGCCGGACGCCAGGCCGGAAGCGTACCACCGCAGCGAACGCGCCGCCGGACGGTTTGTCCGATCCATCGAACTGCCCACCGAGGTGGACGAAAACAAAGTAAGCGCCGATTACAGAAACGGCATTCTTCTCATCACCCTGCCCAAGGCGGAGAAAGCCCTCCCCCGTCGGATCTCCGTGAGGGTTGGCTGAGCGAACAAGATAAGGAGGATATGGCCATGGTTGAAAAAACTTACCCGACAACAACCGAGCAGCAGGATATTGCCCCGGATCGGGAAAGAACCCGAAACGAAGAACGATATATCGCCCCTCCGGTGGATATCTACGAGGAAAACGACACACTCAAGGTAGTCGCCGATTTGCCCGGTGTCGATAAGGATTGCGTCGGGATTCAGGTATATGACAATATCCTGACAATCCAGGGGAAGCCTGCGCACAAGGCTTCGGGCAACCCGGTGTATGGCGAATTCGAACTGGTGAACTTCTTCCGCCAATTCGAACTCTCGGAAGCCGTCGATAGCGAGCGCATCTCCGCAAACCTGGAGAACGGAGTCCTGACTCTTACGCTTCCCAAGGCGGAGAAAGCAAAACCCAGGCAGATTGCGGTGAGCGTTTCCTGAGCGAAGATCCCGTGCGACTGCGTGAATACGGCGGACCGTTTTGAAACTCCCACGGTCTGCCGGTTTCTTTTGTTGGGGGTTTTTCCAGAACCTTGGAAATCCTGCGGAACGATGGTACAAAGACAGGAGTCTGCAAAACCTCCTGTGGAGAGGAAACAATGAAATTCGCGATCTGCAACGAGACTTTCCAGAACTGGAGTTGGGAAAAGACGTGCCCGTTTGCCGCAAAGACCGGATATCACGGCATTGAGGTCGCTCCATTCACCCTGGCGGATTCCGTCCAGGAAATCTCACCCGCGCGCCGTAAGGAAATTGCCAGGGTCGCCGCCGATGTGGGAGTGGAGATTGTCGGATTACACTGGCTCCTGGTAAGTCCGAAGGGGTTGCACCTGAACCACCCGGAGGCGTCCATTCGAGAAAAAACCGCCGATTACGCCCGGGCGCTGATCGACTTCTGCGCGGATATCGGCGGCAGAATCATGGTATGGGGATCACCCCAGCAGCGAAACATGCTCGATGGTCAAACCTTCCGTGACACATGGCTGCGAACGGTAGACTTCTTCAAAGGAATCGTTCCTCATGCCGGGAATCGTGGGATTACGATCTGTTTCGAGCCGCTCACTCCATTCGAAACCAACATGATTACCTGTGCAGACCAGGCCAGAGCGTTGATCGACGCTGTGGGATCGCCTCATCTGTGCCTCCATCTGGATGTCAAGGCAATGTGTGGCGGGGAACGGGACACGATCCCGCAGGTGATCGAGAAGAACGCCGATCTTCTACGGCATTTTCACGCCAACGACCGGAACAAGCGCGGACCGGGATTCGGGGATGTGGATTTTAAACCGATTGCCGCCGCTCTGAAAAAAGTCGGGTACAGCGGATATGTCTCCGTGGAAGTGTTCGATTACTCTCCGGACCCGGAAACCATCGCGCGGGATAGCCTCGCCTATCTGCAAAAAGCATTTGCCTGACATGAAGCGGCAGGATCATCGATGAGCCTTCTCGACCATATCGTCAACATCATTCTGGTGTTGCTGGTGGTGCGGTTCTTCCTGGAAGAGTATCTCTATTTCGGTCTCGGCCCCGTATGGCAGACGGTGTTTCAGATCACCGATTTCTTCTGCAAGCCGATTCAATCCGCACTGGGTAATCCGACAGGGAAGTTGCAGCGCGCCGTCCCCTGGATCGTGATTGTGTTGATTCTGGTGATTCGGGGATTGTGGAGGGCGTTGCCCGCTTTCAGGGGAGGTCAAGCGGATATTTCGGTTATCCCGTTCGCCGTTTTGAGCAGCCTCGGTCAATTCGTGGATCTTGCGTACCTGCTGGTTGTCGGGTTGTTGCTGGTTTCCGTATTGTTGGCCAAAGGTGGAGTGGCTTTCTACAATAGCGTCGGATACCAGGCCTTTCAGCGCAACACCTTCCGAATTCTGCAAATCACCCAGAATTTCCTGCACACCTATGATCTCTGGCGTCTCTTCGGAGGCTCTGTGTTGTGGCTGGCGGGTCTGCACCTTGTCCTGCGGTCCGTGTTGTCTCTCACTTTTCTGGAAGGACCTCGTCTGCTGCTCGGACGGGAACTGGTCTTTCAAATGAGCACTGTAGTGACACTTCTCGGCTTTTATTATTTCGTTCTGTTGATCGCGATTATCATTTCATGGGTCAGTCCGGACCCCCAGAATCCGGTTGTCGCGGTAATTCGCGCCCTGGCCGAACCGTATCTGCGGCTGTTCCGGCGGATCTGCCCCTGGGCGAGAATCGGAATGCTGGATTTCTCGCCGATTTTGGCGTTCTTCGTGCTGCTTCTTGTACAACAGATGCTTGCTGAATTCACCATGTCCACTGATGCGTTCTTTTCAGCCTGATTGAAGTGCGGTGTCCCGATACCATGCCGCCCTCTTCTCCCTCTCCCACTGGGAGAGGGTCGGGGTGAGGGTCTTTGGCACGATCAATGAGACAAAACCTCTCTCTTACACTACAATACGTTCCACACAGAACCGCAAAGTCGGGTACCCTTTTCCGTGTCGCGTAAAGACACGGGAGGGACAACGGGGATTTGATGAGAGATTTCTTCTCCCGCGTGTATGGTCTTCTGGTCTCGGAATTCGAGGAGCGACGATCCGATTGGCGTTCCGTCAGCGTCTTCCTCTTGGGCATCTGCCTTGCCATTGGGGCGCTGATGGTGTTCCGCACATCCGGATTGCTTTTTGAAAAAGACGATCTTCGGTTTCTCTGGTGGGCACATGAACGAAGCGCCCAGCCGTGGAAAGCGTTCGTCGATCCGCCGTTGTTCGCCAATTATTACCGCCCGGTGATCTCGCTGGTCTGGTGGTCTCATCTGCAACTATTCGGGGCAAGTCCGGCGGCGCACCAGGCAGCGATGGGGGTGTGGTGGCTTGCCATCGTTGGGTTGTTGTTTGCATGGGGAATCCGTCAGGGGTATGCGGTCATGGGGTTGGCGATCTGCCTGGTGTTTCTCTCCACCGGTCCCGGTCACAGCACCTTACTCTGGAAAAGCTGGCTGACTGCGATTTGTGCGATCGTGTTTCATTTGGCCACTCTCCACGCGCTTTGGAGGTACTTGCTCCAACCCTCGGGCATTCGGTTATCGCAATCCATCCTTTTCTTTCTCCTTGCCTCTTTCTCCAAAGAATCGGCGTTGTTCTGTCTGCCGTTCACGACCTCGGCATTGATTCTGACAACAGAGACCGTCTCCCGAAAAACCAAAAGGAATCTCCTTGTTGGAATTCTCTGCCTGGTGGGTGCATTGATTCTCGGTACTTCCACACTGAAAGGCATGTTCCTGCACCGCACCGGGATGCTGTTGGATCTGCCAAGCCTTTTCTATCATGCCTCTTTCTTCGCCCAATACTTGTGGAGTCCGGCTCATTGGAAAGACAACCATGCCGCTTTGAAGGTACTGGGAGTCGTCGCGGTCACAGCGCATTTTCTGATGGCCGGAAGAGGAGGGAGTTGGCGGTTTGGCCTGACGGTTCTGGCATCGGTCGGAGGATACTTCGGAGCACGGTCCATGAATGTGGAGCCGGTTCCCGCGCAATCCCTGGCGCTGATCATCTATCTGCACGGTCTTTGGCTGTCTCCCCGATGGCGGGAACTGGCGATGCCTCTGATCTGGCTAATGACTGCGTTCTGGCCGTTGCCGGTGTTGCGGACTCAGGCAGGTGGCTATGCAGCGGATGCCGGAGCGGCTTTCTCGCTCGTGTTGGGAATAGCGCTGTTCTATGCCGCAAAAGAGTCTATGGTCTTCAAGACAGGAAGCATTCGAGTCCTTAGACCGGCCGCTATCTGTGCGACTGTTGTTCCCCCGCTTCTGTTGTTTCCGTTCGCATTGACCGTCTCGTTCCGGGATCTGTACGGCTGGGCGACCTACGGCGAGGTTTCCTTTCATAACAATACGAAAGTGATTCACGACCGCGCGGTGGACGATCTGATCCCCTTCCTGATCTGGCGAAATCTGTATTTCCGATTGGGGGATCGGACTTCGTTCGAGACGGATCTTGCGCTGAGTCTGATCGATAAGAAGCTGTTCAATGTGCAAGTTGCAGGGCCGCCGTCGGAGAAATGCTATCGACTGGAAGCCTATACCGGTGCGAACTACCATATCCGCCCGGAGGATGACCCGTTGGATGTGTGGCTTCCGGCGGAAGTCGGTCCGCCGCCCGCCGTGTGTTTCGATGATCCCTATTTCGTGCCGGAGCAATGGCATCTCCAGATCCTGAGCACGTGCGATACGCCGGACGGATGGACCCCACCGGAGAAATACCAGCGATCCATCTACCCTCCGGCGCAAGGGGTGGCTCATGTAATTCATGATTTCAAACCTTCCCTGGGACCGATGGACCTGACCTTTCAAACCTCGATCAAACTGACCGTGCCGGACCGGGGGAACGAGTTCGTGGTGACATTCTGGCTCCTCACGACCCGTTGGGATTGGGTGGAATCCGTCTCAGCCGAAATCTCGTATCGGGGCCAACGGTATGCCTGGGATGGACTTGTGCCGAGAACCGTGAACTCGTTCTATGATTGGCGGCGCGTGCTTCTTCGAGGCACAGACGCAACCGTGTCCGAGGAATCGAGAACGGAAAATCCGTTCGATTTGCATATCCGTGTCGTTCCGCGTCAGGCTCCGGATGGCCTGGGCAGTACGCTGTGCGTGGATGAGGTCCGCATCGCGGTCCCAAAGGAGACGAATTGATATTGGGGAGAATCGGGAACCATGCTTGACAGCACCGCCGGGTGGGGCAGGATATGTGTATAATAAGGAATGCACAGGGATACGCCTGCACGAAATCACTCAGCAAAACAAAGACTGGAGAATACCCGCCATGGAAACAAGGAAAGAACTGAATCGCAGACAATTTATCGCACGAACCGCCAAGACGGCGGCGGGAGTCGGTTTGGCGGTCGCCGCTGGTCCGGCCATCAATGTCCTCGGCGCGAACGCGATGATCAATATTGGAGTGCTGGGACCGGGAAGCCGAGGACAGCACTTGATGAGTCAACTCTCGAAAATTGACGACAAACAGGTCCGGATTGTGGCGGTCGCGGACATTTTCGATGGTTCCTGGCGAGACAAGGCGTTGGCAATTGCCAGCGAGCGGTTTGAAGGTCGCGCCCCCGAGCAAATTGCAGTCTATAAACGTCACGAACCCCTGTTCGCGGATAAGAATGTCGATGCGGTGATTATCGCCACGCCGGAACACAGCCACCCCCGTCACCTGATCGCCGCCTGTGAAGCGGGAAAAGACGTGTACTGTGAGAAGCCGATGCTGCACCACTGGAAAGAAGGCGAAGCCGTTCTGAAAGCGGTTCAGAGCAGCAAACAAATCGTGCAGATCGGCACGCAGCGACGAAGCCTGCCCGTGTACAAGAAGGCCCAGGAATTGATCGAGGCCGGGGCGATCGGCAAGGTCACGCAGGTGGAGGGATTCTGGCACCGCAATTTCAATCCGGGTCAACCCGGCGCGGCCTGGCGGAGAGCCATCCCCGCCGACTTGGAGGAAAGCAAGGTCGACTGGAAGGAATTCCTCGGCACGGCCCCCTCTGTCCCCTTCAGCAAGGAACGGTATTGCCATTGGCGCTGCTATTGGGATTACTCCAACGGAATCGGCAGCGACCTGATGGTCCACCAGATCGACGCAACCATCATGGTGATGAAAGCACAAATGCCGAATACCGTGGTGGCCAGCGGCAACATTTACAACTGGGATGACGGCCGTACAACATGCGACACCTGGAGCACCATCATGGAATATCCGGGATTCCAGTTCAATTACAGCAGCATGTTCAGCAACCAGTTCACCGACTGTGGCGAGAAATTCTACGGGACGGATGGAACGATCTGGATCGACGGAAACAACGCCCAAAAAGGCCTGAAAATCATCCCGGAACCCGATAAGATCCGCACCAAAGACGTGGAAGAAGTGGAAATCCCCAATGAATACGGCGGCGAAGGCCAGGCGGATATGCATCACATCGCCAACTGGGTGGAATGCATGAGGTCCCGTCAGAAACCGAATTGCGACGCGCAGGACGGCTTCTACGGTGCAGCGGCGGCCTCGATGGCCATCACGTCCTATTTTGAAGGCCGACGGATTCGGTGGGATGCGGACCGCCAGGAGGCCGTCTGATCCGAACTTTTCAGACTCAAAAAGGGGATCTCAAATCGGGGTCCCTTTTTTGTGCAAAACAGGTGGGTTCCGGCAACAACGGGAAATATATGCGATACAATCGCGGCGGTTGAAGTCGAGACAAGGAGTCTTCTCATGCGCAGAAAAGGATTCACCCTGATTGAACTTCTGATCGTAGTTGCCATTATCGGCATCCTGGCGGCTATTGCGGTTCCGAATTTCTTGAACGCACAGATTCGCGCCAAGGTCAGTCGGTCACAGGCGAATGAAAATTCGCTTTACAAGGCCATGATGATGTATGTCATGGATCGAAACGCCGTTCCGAAACACGAGGATAGCGCGGAACAGCACAATCGGTTCACGACCCCCATCGCGTATATCAGCTCCCCGGTTCAGGATGTCTTTCAGCAGCAGAACTGGACCCAGGGCGGCGCGGATACCATCAAGTATTGGTTCGGATTGCACCACAATGAACCATGGACGCTTCTCTCCGGGTACTTCGTGGGATCGCGCGCGGCTTACTATAATGAGCAAGCGAAGAAATTCGGCTTCATGATTCGCGGCGTCGGCCCGGACCTGCACCAGAGCGACATTGATTATGAGCCGTCCAACGGAATCAAGAGCGAGGGGGATATCAACTTGCTCTTCCCACGATTTGGCAAGAAAGACGACCTCAACAGCTGAGCATGAGATGGAACATGTCAGGGAGGGGCGGCGCAAACGTCGCCCCTCCTTTGTTTTTACCCTCAGCTCATTTCCGCCTGTAGAAATAAAACGTCACCGGCTCGGCATTCTGTGCGGAGATCGTCACCTTGATTTGATCGAGATCGAGATCCAGCGGGCGGATGGTGACCAGCCGCGCGCTGTCGGGAGGAATATCGAAAACCTGATCCGTTGCCTCGGCGGCGTCGGGCGGATCGAACTCCAACCGAACATTGTGAAGGAATGCTTTCCCAAAGGATCGAATCGTCGCGCGCCACGGCCCGGTATCTTCCGCGAAGGTAATCACGTGCAATTCAGCGGTGGGCAGTTCCACTTCTGATGCTGCGGCACAGAAGAATGTATCGTGCAAAGCGTGCGGCAGACGCGGGTCCTGTGGAGTTACCGGGACAGGTTTTCCGAATACCTCGCCAAGGGCCATTCGTGTCAGCTCGGCGATGGCAAAAGGCTCTCCCACAATCCCCCCCATTACCTTCAGATCGCCCTCTTTCGACGCCTGTTCGGACCAGGACTCCGGTGTAGAGGACCAGACCAGCGCCGCCGATCCCGATGGAACCGTCAGCGGTGCAACTGAGCGCCGATTTCC
>JAKPYU010000310.1 GCA_029568995.1 Candidatus Omnitrophota bacterium
CCGATTTTCTCCCCGGCGACGAAAAGCGATGAGGGCCATGATATCAATATCACCTTCGATCAAATGGTCGAGATGATCGGCGGCCCGCTGGCCGAGGAGGCCCGGTCCCGATCCCTTGCCATTTACAGGAAGGCCTCAGCCATTGCCGAACAGAAAGGCATCATCATCGCCGACACCAAGTTCGAGTTCGGTCGCTCTTCCGAGGGCCTTCTGTTGATTGATGAAGTGCTGACACCCGATTCCTCCCGTTTCTGGCCCGCCGATGAGTATGAACCGGGACGGTCTCAACATGCTTTCGACAAGCAATTCCTGCGGGATTATCTCATCGCGATCCACTACGACCGGAATCCGCCGCCACCCCCGCTTCCCGACGATATCATCGCTAAAACACGCGAACGTTACCTGGAGGCATACCGGCGGCTTACCGGTGAGGATCTCCCGATGGACTGATTATGGCCCAAAGCCGGATATCCGATTCCTCTTCAGAGGCGACCGACTCTCAGTCAGGGTCTCCCAAGATCCCTCATTCTTGCTCTTCGTGGATCGTTCTTGTTGGAACGATCTGGTTCTGCTTTGTAGTGGTTCATTTTCTGTTTCTGAATCGGAATTTCGGTGTTCCGCTCTGGAAATATGTACCACGAGCGCTTTGGGATGTGCTTCTTGCGCCCGGTCCCTTCCTGTCCGGCCTTCTCACGGTCCTCTATGATGCGGTTACCCATTCGTTATTTCTGCTGCTATTCGGTGTCACCGGCCGGATCTATCTTTATCGACGCCTGCGCCCGAAGACGGATTTCCCGTCGATCAGTCTTGCGATCCTGTCAGGAATGGCGATCATCGGGATTCCACTGCATTTTCTCGGCTCCCTGCATGTTCTTGGAAGATGGCCTGCGCTTGTGACTTCCACCGTCATCATTCTCCTGCTTCTGCTGTTTCCCCGGCGCAGCCCTTCACCCGATCCACCAGCCGAACCTTCTCCGCCGACTGACCGGAGTATCGTTTATTACATTTCCTGGGGATTGACGTGGATCATTACCGTTCTCATGTTTTACCATTCTCTCGGTTTTCCGGTGGATTACTGGGATGCGCTGATTTATTACATCGACTATGCGCAGCGGACCTGGGAAGAAGGCGGATTTCCCACGATTGTTTGCGGCCAGGTCGGGATCGGTCTTGGCGCGAATTACCCGCATTTTTTCCATGTACTGCAGGTTCTTGCTGCCCATTTGTCCGGCCAATGGTCCGATCTCTACGGGCAATTGCTCCCGCCTGTATTCGGAGTGCTGACCGTGGGGCTACTCGCCGGTCTGTTGAAAAACCTCTTCGGCAACGTAACTGTCACGGCCCTGGGCGTTCTGTTCTTTCGTGCCGTTCCGTACGGATTCTGCTACCAGATCTGGGTTTCCGACTATAGCCTGGTTATTGCGGCCACCGCCGGATTTTTCTATTGCCTGGAGCGGTTCATCTCCACCCGCGACCGACGTTGGTATGAAGTGACGGCCCTGTTGTGCGCCGTAATGCCCACAATCAACTACCTCGGTTGGATTTATTTCCCCCTTCTCGCGCTCGCGCCGTTTCTCAGCCGATCGGACATTTCAAGTTGTACTCAAGTCATTCGTCGTTTCGCCCCGCTTTTCCTCCTGTCTTTTCTTTTGGCCATGCCCTGGTATATCCGAAATGTTATTGTTACCGGCAATCCGGTGTATGCTTTTTTTCATGAGATTCTCGACGGCAAATGTATCGACCCAGAGGTAATGGCCTCCTGCAACCGGGAATGGGCAGCGAATGGTGATGGTCCCGTTCTTTTCGGTAACAATACAATCCAACGGTTAATCAATACTCCGTACTATTTCCTGCTTGACAATTACAGTTGGAAGTTCGGGCCTCTTTTCACAGGACTCTTCCTGCCCGGACTTCTCCTTTCGCTCTGCAAAGGAAACCGCCGCCCCGTTCTTCTTCTCATGATCTTGTTCAGCGTGCTGCTCTTTATCTATCTTTATTTTATATCGGGTCTGTACTTCTATCATACATTGGGGATTCTTCCCGTCTCTGCCTGCTTTGCCGCTCTCCTCGTTCATCATTCCGGTCAGCCGGTCCGCCGTTACCTGATCGCGGGCGCCTTCATTGCGGCGCTTTGTCCCGGTCTTGGGGATGTTCTCATGGGGCCAAAATTCGCGGTTCCCGCTTTGCCTGCTTTGAGGTACGGCCCCATGGACACGCAAAGTTATTATCGGTTCAAGTTCCGCGATGAGTTTCCGATGTGGAACTTCATCAACCGTGAATTGCCGCCCGGCTCCAGAATCCTGACCCACGAGAATCGGTATCATCTCTTTCGTCGTGACCTGCATTTTGTTCACCTGGATGATTGGGAAGTTTCGCGTTTGTACGGTCGTCCCTTTGATGAAGTCCAACACTGGTTGAATGAGCAGGGAATCGGTTACTATTTGAGAATTCCCAATGAGAAGAACCACCCGGTATTGGCGCGGCTGGGTCACCATGACTATCTGAACAATCCCGCTTATTTCCAGGAAATGAGCCGCTCTGGGGAGACGGTTCTGTATCGCATTGTGCAGGGTGGGAGTTCTGGCAAGGACTGAGAACCTCGGTGTGTTGAGGTGATCCACAGGCTGGAAGCCTGTGCCACCCGCTTTGTGGGCACTGGATTCCGGCTTTCGCCGGAATGACGGGCGAATTTGCTCACTGTATCCCTATTCGGCAGGAGGCTCGTTTTCCCCTCTTGTCTGTCGTCGGTAGAGATTTCGAATCTCCAGGAAAACCTCCTGATGATTCCGGTAGTCGGGATAGGTCCAGGGGAGCGTCTCGAACCGCCCATGGCGATAGAACATGGTGACCTCCGCATAAATGCCGTCCCTCAGGTAGACGCGATGATAGAAGTTCTTGGTGCTTGCCAGGATGATATTGGCGGATGACAGGAGACCGGGGTCCAGGTTTACTCGGCGATTTCCGTCCGGCGAGGCAAACTCGGATTCGAGGTGGTTGGTGAAGCGTTTCGCATCGGCCAGCACATCGGGAAGAACCAGGTCCCGGAACGCGAAATACTGGCGCTGAATGCCTGTGCCCATTTCCTTGTCATAATAATCGGTTTCTTCGAAGGGAAAGACCTCGCTCCGATAATCCGCCGGGCCGAAGTGATCCTGAAGATGGAAATCGACCTGTTCCCGGATCTGCGGGTCGCGGAACAGGATGCCGCAGATCAATTTGACCGATTGTGCCGGACGGATTTCGCCCATGGTTTTTCTCCCGGATGAGGATGTTCAACCTTCATTGTTTCGCAGGGTGCGTCATGTTACAAGTACCCACGACCCTCAATCCGGATTTCGGACTGAGGACATTTTTACATGGGAGGCCTGACCATGGCCAGGAAACGGATCTCCATTGCGCTGATTGTTTTTGGTGCGGCGATGCTTGCGGGGGCGCAGGATGAACCGCCAACCTTAAAATTGACTTTGCATGAATGTGCCGAAGTGGCCCTGGGCCGCAATCTTTCTCTGAAGATCGAACGGTTCAACGTGGATATCGCTTCGACATTTATTGAGGAAGAGAGTTCGGTGTTCGATCATGTCTTTTCTGCCGGATTGGAGCGTCAGGACATTGAGACGCCGAATACGAATCCCTTGACCAGCGGGTTTTCCACCGACCAGGGAACGCCAAGCAACGATCCTGTGCTGATCGACTTGCTCACGAACAGCAGAATGACGCTGAGCGAGTTCATGGACTATTTCGATTTTTTCGACCAGTTGCAGCCGGGCGGCGATGTGGAAATCACCGAGTACAGTGAGGAGCACAATTCGATGCAGACGGGGATATCGAAGCGATATCCCTGGGGTACGCAATATCAGCTCGAATTGGATCTCGACCGGCATGAGACCAGCAGCCCGTTTGAGGGACTCAATCCGGCGGCGGATACGACATTGCGTTTTCTGATCACGCAGCCGCTTCTGAAAAATTTCGGCCCGGATGCGAACCTGGTTTCCGTCCGATTGTCAGAGAACAATCGTGAGATATCCAAGACCGAGCTTCGCGCCCGGATCTTGCAGGTTATGGGCAACGTGGTAGAAGCCTATTGGACGATGATTCTGTGTCAGGAGCAGCTGGATATCCAGGAAGAATCCCTGCAGCTGGCGATGGATCTGCTAAAGAACAACACGGCACGAGTGGATGCGGGAGTGATGGCTCCGATTGAGATTCTGTCGGCCTCATCGGGCGTTGCGGCGCGGCAGGAAGGGGTGATTGTGGCAAAGAACGCCCTGGAGGACGCCGAAGACAATCTCAAGCGGGTTCTGGAACTGCGAGACGGCACAGAATTGTGGGACATCCACATCGTTCCGGCGGATCGTCCGCTGTACCTGCCCACTCGCGTGGATTTGGACTCCAGCTTGAAAACCGCGCGCGATAATCTTCCGGTGCTGAAGACGCTTGCCCTCTCGATTGACAACGCCGATCTGAGTGTGAAGGCCGCGAAGAATCAGTTGCGTCCGCAACTGGATCTTTCCATGGGAGCCTGGTCGAGCGGATTGGGAGATCACGCGGATGACAGTCTCGACCTGATGAAGGACGGAGATTTTACGTCCTACACGGTGGGTTTGACATTGACCTATCCCCTTGGAAACCGTGCGGCGCGTGCACGGATGCAGCGTTCTGAGTTGCAGGCGGAGGCAGCTCGAACCGGCCTGGAGGACCAGTTGCGCGGAGTCGATCTCCAGGTGCGTGCGGCAATCCGCCAGATCGAAACCAATCAGCAGCGGGTTGATGCCACGACCATCTCTGTGGACCTGGCCGAAGAACGACTTCGGGCGGAAGAAGAGGCCCTGCAGGTCGGGCTTTCCACCAGTCACGATGTCCTGGATTACCAGGAGGATCTCACCATCGCGCGTGGAAGTTACACCCAATCCGTTATTGATCACATCCTGTCTATCGCGCAGTTGGAATTATCCAAGGGAACCCTCACGCAGTGGCTTGGTTTCAAGGTGGAGGAGTGAACGATCTGCTGAAAACGAGAATCGGGGCGGACGGATCCGCCCCGATTGTGAGACTTGTAGCTCTTGAGAGCAATGGGCGCAACAGAATCGGGATTATTCGCGTTCCTGTTTGACAACCCAGAGTTTCATATCCGCTGTGATTTCGCCGGTTAATCGGATCGGTATCGTATAGACTCCCAAGGCGCGGATGGGTTCCTCGATCACGATTTTCCGTCGATCCACCTCAATGCCGGCTTTTGCCAGGGCTTCGGAAATATCGGCAGTGGTCACGCTTCCGAATACGCGATCCTCCTCGCCGGTGCGGACCGGGATTCGGATCTCCTGGGCCTCGATTCGTTTGGCCAGATCGGTGGTGGTTTTCAGTTCCCGTTTCTGCTTGTCGGCCAGAAGGCGACGCTGATGCTCCACTTTCCTGGCATCGGTGCTTGCGGTCAATGAGGCAATGCCGTTGGGAAGGAGATAGTTCCGCGCATAGCCGGGTTTGACCTGGACGATGTCTCCCTCCCGGCCCAATCCGTTCACAGCCTCACGCAAAATGACTTCCATGGTTCATTCCTCCGATGGTGTCCGGGAATCCCCGCAGGGGAGGCTTATCGAGCCGTCCCGGGGAGAAGCGGCGCTTCCCGTTGATCCCGCTTGACGATGGTATCTTTTTTCCAGTGCTCGTCGTCGGTGTTTGGATACTCCAGAATGTAGTGAAGTCCCCGGCTTTCTTTTCGAGTCAGGGCGCACGCGACAACCAGTTCGGAGACTTCAACCATGTTTCTCAAGTCGAACAGATCGCCGCGCGTGTATCCGGCCTCGATATAATCGGTGACTTCCTGTCTCAGGGTTGTGAGACGTTCCCGAGCGCGTTTGAGTCGATCCTCGGATCGGACGATTCCGACGTAATCCCACATCAGGCGTCGCAGCTCATCCCGACAATGGGAAATACGTACCTTTTCCAGATCTCTTTTGGGTTGAACGCGCACGGAATTGATAATGTTATCGGGATGGGACTCCTGATGCAATCCTTCCCGACGGGCAAACTCCACAGACCGTTCGCCGAAGACTACCGCCTCCAGGATGGAGTTGCTGGCCAATCGGTTGGCCCCGTGAAGGCCGGTGCAGGCGACCTCCCCAGCCGCAAATAGGCCTTTGAGGGCCGTTTCTCCCCAGAGTCCGGTCAGAATGCCTCCACAGGAATAATGGGCGGCCGGAACCACCGGGATCATATCCCTGGAAAGATCCAGGTGGTGATCCCGACAATGCTGGGTGATGTTGGGGAATCGCCTGGCGAATTCCTGCTGGGGGATGTGCCGAACATCCAGCAAGACATTCGGATCGCCACGCTTCTTCATTTCCGCATCGACCGCGCGGGCGACAATGTCGCGAGGCGCAAGGTCCTTCAGTTCATGGTGATCCTCCATGAAAGCTTCTCCGTCGCTTGTTCGAAGTATCCCACCCTCGCCTCGAACCGCCTCCGAAATCAGGAACGGACGTTCCCCCGGCCAGAAGAATGCTGTCGGATGGAATTGAATGAACTCCATGTTGGCGACCGGGACACCCTGACGATAGGCCATGGCCACGCCATCGCCCGCTGCAATAGAGGGATTCGTCGTATGAAGATAAATCTGGCCCAGGCCACCCGTGGCAAGAATGGTCACCCCGGCCGTGAAGAAGTGAAGCTCATCCCATGTGTCATCCCAGACGATGCATCCCCAACATCGGGGCTCCGGTGTTTCACTGACAATCAGGTCGATGGCCATCGCGTGCCGGAAAATCCGTGTTTTCTCGTGCCGATGCAACTGTTCAAGCAGCGCGCGTTCCACCTCTCGTCCGGTCAGATCTTTTGCGTGAACGATCCGGCGATGGGAATGCCCGCCCTCCCGGCCCAGTTCCAGGGATTCGCTGCCATGGTCGTGCGTGAAGGAGGTTCCCCATTTGTTCAGCTCATCGATGACTTTCGGACCGTTTTCCACCGCCACTCTCACCGTATCTTCGTGGCACAATCCTGCACCGGCTTTGAGGGTATCCTCGACATGCGAATTGAAGCAGTCCAGCGGATCGAGTACGGCGGCGATCCCTCCCTGGGCGTAGTTCGTGTTCGACTCAAATTCTTCCTTCTTGGTTACCAGGTTGACTGTCCCATAGTCCGCCGCCTTGAGTGCACAGGTCAGCCCGGCAACACCACTGCCGATGACCAGGAAATTGGAATGAAATACGGCCATGTTCTTGGGTCCGTTCGGATCGGGAGGGGGGCGGAGGACGCTCTCCTCGGAATTGGAGAACCGAAATGCACTTGTCGTCGATTCTTTTTGAGAATACGTGAGTTGGTTGTGGCTGTTCAAGGGGTTTCCCATGGGGCATTCTTGCCTGTTTGATCGCCTGGCCACAAACTAACAATCTGTGCCGAACATATTGCAGGGCCTGGATTCCGGCTTTCGCCGGAATGACGGGCGCAGGGGCCATTTGTGAATTGTGAGGGCAATTCATGAATTGCCCTCACACCGGATGAAAGATCTTTTCTCCCTCTTCCGCCGGGGGAGGGTCGGGGTGAGGGTTTTTTCGGATGGCACCGGCATCTTGCCGGGGTATCTCAGGCAATGTCGATATCGCAAGACATGCTGTTACATCACGCTGAGGAATACGTAAGAGGATAGAAAGTATGAACATGCAGAGAACGCTTCTTTTTGTGAAACCGGACGGGGTCCGGCGGAAACTGGTTGGTGAGATTATCAGTCGCTGTGAGCGAAAAGGCTGGCGGCTGGTCGGCATGAAAATGATGCAGGTTACACGGGAACACGCCGAACGGCATTATGCCGAGCACAAAGGCAAAGGGTTCTTCGAGGGGCTGATCGAATATGTCACCGGCGGCCCTATCGTTGCCATGGTCTGGGAAGGAAACGATATTATTCCGATTCTTCGCATGATGATGGGCGCAACGAATCCGGTGAACGCCCAACCCGGTACCATCCGGGGAGACTTCGCCAACGATTTCACCCAGAACATCGTCCACGGCAGCGATTCCCCGGAAAGCGCCGCGCGGGAGATTCCCCTGTTCTTCGCCGATGAGGAATTGCACGGGGATTGAGATGACGAATGCATGGTGGGGTGTGCAATCACACGCCGCTACAGATTGGATCTCCGAATGAGATCGCCCCGCTCTCTCATACGTTCTGTCAGCGATTTTACGTTCGCGACCCTGATCAGCCGCGTACTGGGCCTGATCCGCGATGCCTGTTTTGGTGCGTTTCTCGAGAAACATGTCGCGGATGCGTTCATGGTGGGGATCACCATCCCGAGTACGTTTCGGATCTTGTTTGCGGAAGGGGCACTTTCGGTGGCGTTCATCCCGATTCTATCCCGCCTGCGGCTGACAAAAGGGGAGGAAGACGCGCAGAAATTCGCGCGTGCCATCTGGAGTCTTATGGTCCTGGTGGTCGGTGGTGTCGTGGTATTGGCCATCCTGACCGCGCCCCTGTATGTCCCGTTGCTGCTGAATAAGTGGCAGGATCGCGATGTTGGGATCGAACTGGCCACGCAGATGGTCCAGATCATGTTTCCGTTTCTTTTTTTCATCTCGCTGTCGGCGTGGGCGATGGGGATTCTGAATGTCTACGGATCGTTCTTTCTTCCGGCGGTGAGTCCGGCGATCTATAACGTGGTTGTGATCTGCGGGGCAATCTGGGCGGGATTGTGGATGTCGGGTGTGGATGCGGCCAGGGCCATGGCGGCTGCCGTGGTGATCGGGGGACTTTTCCAGTTCTGTATTCAAGTCCCTGCCTTGTGTCGATTGGGCTATTTTCCGTGGTTCAGTCGAGATTCTCTTCATCCGCAAGTACGCAATTTCCTTGTCGCATTAACTCCCACTTTGTTTGGCCTGGCGGTTTACCAGATCAACATCATTATCAACCGAATCTACTTTGCGTCGTACCTGGAAGTCGGCTCGATTGCGACGCTGACCTATGCATTTCGACTGCTGCAATTCCCACAAGGCGGCCTCGGGGTGGCCGTGTCGGCAGCGGCGCTGCCGAGGCTGGCCGAGGAAGCCCAGCAATCCTCCGGTGCGGCATTCTGTGCAACCATGGTTCGCTCGCTTCGTGCACTGATTCTCATCCTGATTCCGTCTTCGGTCGGGCTGGCGGTTATCAGTCATGACCTCGTTGGGATTGTTTACAACCGGGGCAAGTTCCTCAGCGGCGGACTTCTGGAACCGACGACCTCTGCTCTGATCGCCTATACGGCAGGATTATTCTTCTTCTCCGCAGCGAAATTGTTAACGCAGGGATTTTATGTATATCGAGATGTCAAAACTCCGGTGAAGATCGGTTTTGTTTGTGTTGTGGTTAACGCCCTGTTCTGTTGTCTGTTGATTCGTCCCATGGGTGTGGCGGGCCTGGCGCTTGCGAGCACTCTTTCCTCCGTAGTCCAGACGGGACTTCTCTATTCCCTGCTGAGACCCCGGCTGCCCGATTTCCCCGCGATGCCCGTATCGGGATTGATCGGGCGGGTATTGCTCTGTTCCGGTGTGATGGGTTGGCTGTGTTGGCTGGCTATTCATCATTTCGCATATCTGGGAGACGGTTTTTCCGGCTATGGAATGCGGGTTCTGATCGGGGTCTCGCTGGGAGTTTTTGTGTATGGTGTCTTGGCGTGGCTGCTACTTTGGGAGGATGTGAAGATGGTTCTTGAGCTGCGCCGCCATAAGGAGTAAAAGATCTCCCTCACCCCGCCCCTCTCCCGGAGGGAGAGGGAGCCTTCAATGCCTCTTCAGACAGACTTTCGGTACTTTCTCCCTGTCGTCTATTCCGGATAGACGAATCCATCCGGCAATCGAATCAAGTCGATATGCGGGATCGGTCCGGGAGAGGAGTGCAGCAATTCGACGGTCTTGGGTCCCGTATCGGTATTCCGCAAAATCACATAGGAAAATCCGCCACTCGGGATTTGGGCATAGTGCATCGGTCCGAAATACGATTCCCCGGCAAGGCTCAATTCTGCAATCTTGGGAACGCCCCACCATCGGGGTGAACTCGTATCCAGGGAAGCGAATGTCTGATAGTTGAATCGAGGATGGTGGGTGATTCCCAGGTCCGAAAGAAACACGGCCCGTGACCAGTCTTTGATCAACTCCATGTAGGATATTCCCGTAGCCGCTTCCACATTCTCAATCCCCTGGTTGCCGGTTCGGACCAGTTTCCGGACAATCCCATCACCGTATCGGTCGGTCAGGTATCGACAGAACAGATAGGCGCCCCCTCGTTGGGTATCATTGGGAACGAGAGTTGTCACGATGTTGATGGAATCGGTGCTGCTGAGGAATTTTTCCGTGAATTTCGGATTCTTGACCCGTGCGGAACCGGCATAATCCTCCGCCAGCATGGAAAGACCTGCGTTCAGCCAATTCTCCTCCACGTTGAGAAAGTCCCGGTTCCCGAACAGTATCACATGGTATCGAAAATTGACCAGTTGCTGAAAAGCGTTGGCGATGTTCCCGGCGAGATCCTCCGGGGCGATTGTCCTTTCCGGTGTGTTGGGGGGGCACACATACAGGAGTTCCATGGAGTTTGTCAGGCCGCTCCAACCCCCGGCTTCAAAGAGGTCGCCTGCGTAAAAGGAACTGTCTCCCGCCCCGGCTGCTGCCGTTGTGAACAGAATGGCAACCTGTCCATCCCCGTTCAGATCTCCCGGATTGCCGAAAACGGAGGATAGACCGGGATATGTGACGGTATCGAATATTTCTCCCTGGCCGTTGACCGTCGCCTGGCCGACCGGAGATTCACTTTGCAGCCAGATCGCGTTATCCACATAAATCGCCGCATGTGTTCCCGAATACCGAAGGGTGGCAGAGACCGGCCCACCGCCATGAATCGCAAAGGTCCGCTGATCGCCCACGGCCAGCGGCCCCAAAGGCCGGTTCAGGACTGCACTGGGTGCAGCACCAGGGAGGGATCGGATTATCGAGGGGGGATACTCCACCCCTGTATCCGATATCTCCTCGGAAATCTTTTTAAAAGCAAACAACTCCCGATAGATCCCCATCTTCGAAGGTGTTGAGCTGAGACTTTCGTTTCGAATAATCAGAAGATAGGTCTCTGTTCCCGTCGGGAAATCGAGATTCAAGGTGGTGATGTCATCGGAGACGGCGAGCGTGGAAATAGGGGGGATCGGATATTGACCGAATTGCCCGGCCAGCGAATACACATCCAGATGATCGAGCGCATTGTCCGCGTTCAGATCATACGGGTCACGGAGCCACTGGCGGAGTTCAAGCGTCGGATGATACGGCTCCGCGATAGTAGAAGAAATAAGAAGTGCAATCAGCAGGAACGTAGAGAGTACAATCAGGAGAATCCGCATGGCTTCCAACGCAATTCAGAGTGATCTTCACATCCGATCCAAGTTACCTATTGAGAAATCGCATGGCAGGTGCGATTAACCCGGTTTGTTATCCCAGTTGTCGCGATAGGTTTTCTGGGGAATGTTGCCTGGTCCGACCCGCTCGATGCTTCCCCGGCTGTTCAACCCGTTGGACACGTCATACCTGGGATAGGAATCCGAGGTACTGCTTCCGTCAAACCATCCCCGGTCCGGTCCCAAGGCGGTGATTACCCATTTGATATTGTAGCGAATCATGGCGGGATGAGAGTCGAAAGTGGGCGGGCCATGGAAAATATAGTATTTCTTCATCGGCTTTCCGTAGGCGCTCAACACACTGTTTGCACCGTAATCGGATTCGCGGATCGGGCCGAACGGGTCCTCGGGAATAGAGGGCATATACGCCATGGGTGTGGTGAGGTCGCACAGCCGCCAGCTGCCGATATAGGCGTTATTATCCATCTTATAGCTTTCGATGGCGGTTTCGAGGGATTTCATGTCCGCTTCGCATCGGGCGAGTTTGGCGCGGATCTGCGCATTGAGGAAATTCGGTACGGCGATGGCTGCCAGAATGCCAATGATGGCCACAACGATCAGGAGTTCGATCAGGGTGAATCCCGCTTTTCGGTGCATGACGGGTTCCTCCGAACGCGGTGGACGTGGGGGCAATTCATGAATTGCCTTGATTACAGAATACCGTATCCGATACCACAGTGACAAGCCACTTTCATGCGATTTCAGGAAGATGATCGACCGTATTGTCCGCGTTCAGATCATACGGCTCACGGAGCCACTGGCGGAGTTCGAGCGTCGGATGATATGGCTCCGCGCTGGTTGAAGAAACGAGAGATGCAAGCAGCAGGATCGTGGAGAGTACAATCGGGAGAATCCGCATAGCTTCCATCGCAATTCAGAATGATCTTCACATCCGATCCAAAGCGCATATTGAGAAATCGCATTGCAGGTGCGATTAACCCGGCTTGTTATCCCAGTTGTCGCGATAGGTCTTCTGGGGAATGTTGCCCGGTCCGATCCGTTCGATATTCCCCCGGCTCGTCAATCCGTTGGATGTGGAATAGCGGGGATACGAATCCGAAAGGTTTTTGCCGTCAAACCACCCCCGGTCCGGTCCCAAGGCGGTGAGAACCCATTTGATGTTATATCGAATCATCGCGGGATGGGTGTCGAAGGTGGGTGGACCAATAAAAATATAGTGTTTCTTGAGCGGTGCTCCATAAGCTTTGAGTACATCACCCGATCCCCAGTCCGATTCCAGAATCGGCCCGAACGGATCTTCCGGAATGGAGGGCATATAGGCGACCGGCGTGGTGAGATCACACAGTCGCCAGCTGCCGATATATTCGTTGTTGTCTATCTTATAGCTTTCGATGGCGGTCTCGAGGGATTTCATGTCCGCTTCACACCGGGCGAGTTTGGCGCGGGTCTGCGCGTTGATGAAATTCGGTACGGCGATGGCTGCCAGAATGCCAATGATGGCGACAACGATCAGGAGTTCGATCAGGGTGAATCCCGCTTGTCGGTGCATAATAGAGACCTCCAAAGCGTGAGGAGATGTGAGGGCTGTTCCTGAATGACCTCTGCAACAAGAATACCTCATCGGATACCGCTGTGACAAGTCACTTTCATGGGATTTCAGGAAGATGATCGACCGCATTATCCGCGTTCAGATCATACGGCTCATGGAGCCATTGGCGGAGTTCCAGTGTTGGATGATACGGCTCCGCGATGATTGAAGAAACGAGAGATGCGAGTAGTAGAAACGTGGAGAGTACAGTCAGGAGAATCCGCATGGCTTCCAACGCAATTCAGAGTGATTTTCACATCCGATCCAAAGCACATAGCGAGAAATCGCATGGCAGGTGCGATTAACCCGGTTAGTTATCCCAGTTATCACGAAAGGTATTCTGGGGAATGTTGCCCGGTCCGACCCGTTCGATGCTTCCCCGGCTGTTCAGCCCATTGGACACGTCATACCTGGGATAGGAATCCGAGGTGGATGCTCCATCGAACCATCCCCGGTCCGGCCCCAAGGCGGTGATTACCCATTTGATATTGTAGCGAATCATGGCGGTGTGAGAGTCAAAGGTGGGCGGGCCATGAAAAATATAATATTTCTTAAGCGGTTTTCCATAAGCGCCCAATACAGTGCCTGCCCCATAATCCGTTTCCCGAATCGGCCCGAACGGGTCCTCAGGAATGGAGGGCATATACGCCATGGGTGTGGTGAGATCGCACAGCCGCCAATTCCCGATATAGGCGTTATTGTCCATCTTGTAGCTTTCGATGGCGGTTTCGAGGGATTTCATGTCCGCTTCGCATCGGGCGAGTTTGGCGCGGATTTGCGCATTGAGGAAATTCGGTACGGCGATGGCCGCCAGAATGCCAATGATGGCCACAACGATCAGGAGTTCGATCAGGGTGAATCCCGCTTGTCGGTGCATGACGGGTTCCTTCGAACGCGGTGGATGTGGGGGCAATTCATGAATTGCCTCCTAACAAAGAATACCTCATCCCATACCGCCGTGACAAGTCATTTTCCTGGAATTTTCAGGCAATCGACCAATCCGCATATTGCGGGAAGGCGTCGCAGAGATCCCGAACCTTCACGCGGGTGGCGCGAATCACTTCCTCGTCCAGTTTGGACTCGATCACGTCGGCGATCCAATCTCCGATCAGTTCCATTTCATTGGCTCCCATTCCGCGTGTGGACAGGGCGGGCGTTCCGATGCGGATTCCGCTGGTCACCATAGGGCTTTGGGGATCGTTGGGCACGGTGTTCTTGTTGGTGGTGATTCCCGCGCGCTCCAGGGCCTGCTGGGCATCCTTGCCGGTCAGTCCGTTGGGAACCAGGTTGAGCAGCATGAGGTGCGTATCCGTACCTCCCGTGACCAGACGGAGTTCCCGGTCTGTCAGGCGTTGGGCAAGAATCTGCGCGTTGTCGATCACACGCTGCTGATAGACTTTGAACTGCGGTTGAAGGGCTTCTCCGAATGCGACCGCCTTCGCTGCGATGACATGCATCAGCGGTCCCCCTTGAGCGAAAGGGAAAACCTTCTTGTCCACTTCTTTCTTATATTCCTCGCCACAGAGAATCAACCCGCCGCGAGGTCCGCGTAAGGTCTTGTGAGTGGTGCTGGTTACGATGTCGCACGATCCGATGGGGGTCGGGTGCAGACCGGTAGCGACCAGACCGGCTGTGTGGGCAATATCGGCCACAACTTTGGCCCCGGCTTCGTGCGCCACATCCGTAAACCGAGCAAAGTCGATAGCACGGGGGTATGCGCTGGCTCCAAGGATCACGAGATCGGGACGATTTTCCTTGACGGATGCGGTGAAATCATCGAGTTCCAGGCGTTCGGTTTCCGGATTGAGCTCGTAGGAAACGACCTGGAACAATTGTCCGGAGAAATTCACGGGGGAACCATGTGTCAAATGCCCGCCATGGGGCAGTTTCATTCCCATGATCTTTGTCCCCGGTTCCACGAGAGCGAGGTACGCTGCCAGGTTGGCTTGCGAACCGGAATGGGGCTGAACATTGGCATGATCCGCGCCGAACAGTTTTTTTGCCCGTTCAATGGCCAGGTACTCGGCGATATCCACCGATTCGCAACCGCCGTAATAGCGCCGTCCCGGATATCCTTCGGCGTATTTGTTGGTCAGCGGTGTACCGAGAGCCGCCAGGACCGCCGGAGAACAGAAATTCTCCGATGCAATCATCTCCAGAGTGAACCGTTGGCGGTCAACCTCTCCCTGTACGGCCCGATAGACTTCAGGATCGGCGGAAGCGAGACAAGAGCACACGGCGGTTCTCCTTGAAATACCGGATGAAGAATGAATATTGTCCATTTTCCGAGTTGCTGATCCCGGAAAAGGAGGAACTTTCATCGTACTGATCGTTATCGCTTTCGCCAAGGGAAGACAAGCGGCCTGGTTTCGGGAACCGATCCGAAAATGAAAACGGCTCCCGTTAGAAGGAGCCGCATGAAGCTCGAATGGCCAGGCCCAGAGTTGAACTGGGGACACAAGGATTTTCAGTCCTCTGCTCTACCTACTGAGCTACCCGGCCGTTTGGGTGTTGCTTCTTTTACCCGTTCCGAGGAATCCTGTCAAGAAATCCTGTCTGAAGTGGAAGGGACAGAGCACTCAATCCCAACCCAGAAGATAGCTCATTTGAAGCCGGGTGTCTTTCAGACGCACCGCAACAAGCCTGGAAATCATTTCCATGATGGAGGCTTTCAGAGACACGTCCTCCTTCAGGAGTTTCAGCAACGGTTCTCGGGGAATCCGGAGAAGCCTGGACTGTTCCATGCACAGGCAGGACGCGGTCAGGACATGAGGGGGAACCAGGGCGGACCAGCCGAAGAAATCGCCGCCTTCCACGAAGTCCACGACGATCTTGCGATGCCTGGGCAAGTCCATTTCAACCGCAACTCGTCCGGAAAGAACCAGATACAATGCATCCGCCGCGTCATTGGCCTGATAAACATAAGTCTCGGCGGGACAATCCTTGAGTTCGGAAATTTCTGCCAGTTTCCGGACTTGTTCGGCATTGTAGCTTCTCAGACATGCGAGACCTTGAAGAAGTTCCGGTGAGACCATTTTGACACCTTACGGTTGAGAATCGGATTGGATCGCCCGTCTCTGGGGACCGGATTCTATCCGCATTGAAGTGCGGCAAGCCTATCACCCACCTGTTGAAAGATCAATCCCATTGGAAAAGCGACCTGTCTCGCTTCAATCGAGATTGCCTGTCAGCGAAAAGAGTTCGGAGAGGATATGTCATGATCGCTCTGTGAAGAATCGGTATTTTTATGAGAGTTTTTTCTGTTGAATTCTCTGGTATAATAGACTGATAAGAAAGAACTTAAGGAAAAGAAAGGGATCAAGAGGGAGGAAAAATGATGTGGGGGGACTTGCAAATTGCCGATCGAGATACTATCATTTCAACTCTGTGAATGAGCGAATTCTTCCGAATTTGTCTCTTGCATTGTGAAATACACCTGATATCATAATAGGTGGTTCAAAAACCCACTCAGATCGGGTGGGGCCGCTTCTGTGTCGATGGAGCGGGTGTTCTTTGACAAGTGAATAGCAAAGTGTTGTATAGGTAGTGGGACAATACTGCGTGTGTAAACGGGTATTGGCTAAGCTACTAAGGGCATATGGTGGATGCCTTGGCACAGGCCGGCGATGAAGGACGTGGTTAGCTGCGTTAAGCCCCGGGGAGCTGCAAACGAGCGATGATCCGGGGATATCCGAATGGGGAAACCCGGCAGGGGTCATACCCTGTCACCCCAGACTGAATCCATAGGTCTGGTGGAGCGAGACGTGGGGAACTGAAACATCTAAGTACCCACAGGAACAGAAAGCAACAGCGATTCTCCAAGTAGCGGCGAGCGAACGGGGAACAGCCCAAACCGAATCAGTGTAAGCCTGCATGCGTTGCTGGTTCGGGGTTGTGGGGCGTGCCGGGCGGGAGTGCAGACCCGCCGAGGAGTTACCAACCGACACGATAGTTGAAACCGATGGAAACAGGTGCCATAGAAGGTGATAGCCCTGTAAGCGAAATTGTGTCGGCTCCTGGCGCGTACCCGAGTACCACGGGGCCCGAGAAACCCTGTGGGAATCCGGAGGGACCATCCTCCAAGGCTAAATACGTGTCTGTGACCGATAGTGAACAAGTACCGTGAGGGAAAGGTGAAAAGCACCCCGGGAGGGGAGTGAAAGAGACCCTGAAACCGTATGCCTACAAGCTGTGGAAGGGCGATGGTCTTGTACCCGCCTGACCGCGTGCCTTTTGCATAATGAACCGGCGAGTTATCCTTGACAGCGTCAGGTTAAGGCGTTCAGCGCCGTAGCCGTAGCGAAAGCGAGTCCTAACTGGGCGACCATGGTTGTCAGGGGTAGACCCGAACCTGAGTGATCTATCCATGGCCAGGGTAAAGCAGGTGTAACAGCCTGTGGAGGCCCGAACCGGTGTAGGTTGAAAACTGCTCGGATGAGCTGTGGATAGGGGTGAAAGGCCAACCAAACTCAGAGATATCTGGTTCTCCTCGAAATCGCTTTAGGGTGAGCCTCGGATGGTTAGTGGCGGAGGTAGAGCTCTGATTGGACTAGGGGCCCCACCAGGTTACCGAACCCAGTTAAACTTCAAATGCCGCACACTCAAAATCCGGGAGTCAGACAGTGGGGGATAAGCTTCATTGTCGAAAGGGAAACAGCCCAAACCGCCGGCTAAGGCCCCTAAATAACGGCTTAGTGGAAAAGGTTGTTAAGACAGCCGGACAGCCAGGATGTTGGCTTAGAAGCAGCCATTCATTTAAAGAGTGCGTAATAGCTCACTGGCCGATTGTCTTAGCGCCGATAATGTAACGGGGCTCAAGTCGTTTGCCGAAGCTGCGGGATCCGTCTTCGGACGGGTCGGTAGAGGAGCATTCTGTACCGCTGTGGAAGGATGACCGTGAGGACATCTGGAGCGTACAGAAGAGCGTATGCCGGTATGAGTAGCGAAAAGACGGGTGAAATCCCCGTCCGCCGAAAACCCAAGGTTTCCTGGGCAATGTCAATCAGCTCAGGGTCAGTCGGTGCCTAAGCCGAGGCCGAAAGGCGTAGGCGATGGACAACAGGTTAATATTCCTGTACCACCGGTTTCACGTTATCAGCAATGGGGGGACGCAGAAGGATAGGCCATCCGATGACTGGTTGTATCGGTTCAAGCCTGTAGGCGGGATTCCCAGGCAAATCCGGGGATCCATAACGCTGAGGGGTGATGAGGAGGCCGCAAGGCCGTAAACTGGTCGATTCCATGCTGCCAAGAAAAGCCTCTAGCGAGTGAATCGGTGACCGTACCGCAAACGGACACACGTGGGTGAGGAGAGAATCCTCAGGCGCTCGAGAGAACTCTCGTTAAGGAACTCGGCAAATTAGCCCCGTAACTTCGGAAGAAGGGGTGCCTCTTTCGGTGAAGGGACTTGCTCCCGGAGCGGAGAGAGGCCGCAGTGAAGTGGCTCAGGCGACTGTTTAACAAAAACACAGGGCTCTGCAAAGTCGCAAGACGACGTATAGGGCCTGACGCCTGCCCGGTGCCGGAAGGTTAAGAGGAGATGTCATCGACTTCGGTTGAGAAGCATTGAATTGAAGCCCCGGTAAACGGCGGCCGTAACTATAACGGTCCTAAGGTAGCGAAATTCCTTGTCGGGTAAGTTCCGACCTGCACGAATGGCGTAACGATCTGAGCACTGTCTCAACGAGAGACTCGGCGAAATTGTAATGCCGGTGAAGATGCCGGCTACCCGCGACTAGACGAAAAGACCCCGTGCACCTTTACTACAACTTCGCATTGGATTTTGGCAGGGTTTGTACAGGATAGGTGGGAGGCTTTGAAGCTGGGGCGCCAGCCTCGGTGGAGCCACCCTTGGGATACCACCCTGATTCTGTTGGAATTCTAACCCAGGCCCGTGATCCGGGTCGGAGACAGTGCGTGGTGGGTAGTTTGACTGGGGCGGTCGCCTCCTAAAGAGTAACGGAGGCGCCCAAAGGTTCCCTCAGCGCGGTCGGTAATCGCGCGGCGAGTGTAAAGACACAAGGGAGCTTGACTGCGACACCGACGGGTGGAGCAGGTGGGAAACCAGGGCTTAGTGATCCTGCGGTTCTGTATGGAAGGGCCGTGGCTCAACGAACAAAAGGTACGCCGGGGATAACAGGCTTATCCTCCCCAAGAGCTCATATCGACGGGAGGGTTTGGCACCTCGATGTCGGCTCATCGCATCCTGGGGCTGGAGAAGGTCCCAAGGGTTTGGCTGTTCGCCAATTAAAGCGGTACGCGAGCTGGGTTCAGAACGTCGTGAGACAGTTCGGTCTCTATCTGTCGTGGGCGTAGGAGATTTGCGGGGGTCTGCCCTTAGTACGAGAGGACCGGGGCGGACGGAGCAATGGTGTACCAGTTGTCACGCCAGTGGCATGGCTGGGTAGCCACCTCCGGGCGGGATAACCGCTGAAAGCATCTAAGCGGGAAGCCTTCCTCAAGATAAGATCTCCCTTGCGCATAAGCGCACAGTAGGGCCCTGGAAGACTACCAGGTTGATAGGCGGTAGGTGGAAGCACAGTGATGTGTGAAGCCAAGCCGTACTAATAGCCCGTGAGGCTTAGTTTCGGCCCGTAAGCCGCGTAGTATTGTCCCACCACCCGGACAACACCTTTGCTCCGGTTGTCACCCGATTCGCCGTCTTTCCGGAAGGCAATCCAGAAGAAGGAAATTCAAGTTTTGGGTGGCCATAGCGGCGGGGATCCACCTGTTCCCATCTCGAACACAGAAGTTAAGCCCGCCTACGCCGATGGTACTGCCGGGAAAACCCGGTGGGAGAGTAGGTCGCCGCCCAAATTTTTGAATAAACCCCGCCTCGGCGGGGTTTATTGTTTTCTATTGGGTGAACAATTGTTTACTTATTTTGACAGATCTTCTTATTTCATATCCCTTTTCTTTGCTCAGGGTGTCCGATAGCATTTTGAAGGGCATGGCCAGTTCATACCTGGAGAAGGATTTCTTTGATTCCGAGTTCTCGCACATTCGATTCCCCGCTCGATATTCTCCTGGCGGAGGATGATCCGGTTACGCAACGACTGATTCGGGGCATCCTTGAACGGTTCGGTTATGCGGTTCAGGTTGTTGCGGATGGCAAACAGGCCTTCGAGACCATTCGAACCTCCGGCGTTCAGTTCCTGATCACGGATTGGGTCATGCCCGAGATGGAGGGACCGGATTTATGCAAGCGGATCCGCGAAGAGATCCGGGATCGTTATATCTACATCATCCTATTAACGGCGCGTGCGGAGACCGCGGACATCATCAGCGGGATTGAAGCCGGGGCGGATGACTACCTGGTCAAACCTTTCGAGCCGGATGAACTGCTGGTTCGGATCCGTGCGGGACAACGTGTCATCACGCTGGAGCGGCGGCTGAATGAGGCGCAGGAGCAGCTGCGTTTTCTTGCTTTCCACGATGATCTGACCGGTCTCTTGAATCGCCGTGCCGTATTGGATCGTCTTCGAGAAGAGATTGCGCGATCCGGAAGGCAGGATACGCCGTTGTCGGTGATTTTTTTCGATATTGACCATTTCAAACGCATTAACGATACCTATGGACATTTGGCAGGAGATCGGATTCTGAAAGGAGTCGCCGAGCGCGTCGGCAAATTATGTCGTGCCTACGATGTGTTTGGTCGATATGGTGGAGAGGAATTTGTCATTCTGATGCCCGGGACCAGTCAGTCTGCCGCTGCCTGCGTAGCCGAGCGCATTCGCCGTGCCCTGGCCGCCGAACCGATTCTGACTCAACCGGAAGCAATTGGCTTAACCGCGAGTTTCGGGGTTTGCGAAATGACGTCGGATCGGGAGGTTGAAACCGATTTGATTATGAAATCTGTCGATGAGGCCTTGTACCGGGCGAAGGAGGGAGGGCGGAATCGGGTTTGTGTTGCCGGGGACGATATTCTCTCGACAGAATGACAGGACAATTCAACTCCATCTGCGCGGGAATTTGAGAAAAATATAAAGGGAATCCTGCTTCCATCCTATTGATATGCAAAGAGTTAGGTGAAAGTATCTTATCCGGTGCGGATAAGAATACGCAAATTTTTTATGGAAAGCTAAAGGTTTTCACCTTTTTGTCGATAACTGGGACGAAGATCCAGGAATCTCTTTACAGGTGCTGAAATGGGTGTCTCGGCTGTTGAAGGTGCCATAGGATTGCCCAACCTGATGGGCGCGCTGCTCCAGGCGACGATGCAGCAGTCGCTGGAATTGGCCGCACAGCAGGCAGCAATAAATCTTACCCTCCAAACTCAGGGCGCTTCCATTGAAGGGTTGGGCGAGCTAATCGACATCTACGCTTGAGCTTCCACTCGATTCCCTTTTTCCCCATCACCATAACAATCCTTCCTGACCTGTCTCCTCTTTATTGGTGGGGCGTTTGGCCCACTGGCGGGACAGACCTCTATGCCTGTCGATGGGCGATTGTGAGCCGGCTTTCTCAGGAACGAATGTGAGGGATCTTGCGGGTAACAATTCTTTTCATCCGACTTCAGTTTACTGCTCCCGCAACCGATAACTTGAATTGGTTATTTGTATGTGGCAGCCGGTAAGGAGGAGTCTGATCCGGTTTGCCTTTTAATCTCGCTTCTCTCGGGTTGTTCACGCCTGCCTGATTTCTCCGTTCAGAGAACGGGGAATCCCATCGAGGGCTTTGAGAGGAAAACCTTGCACGGTTGGAGCGACGATCCAACCGGGGGAGGCATCATGTTCGGAAATTGCGACGCATGTCAGAAGTACGGTCCGTTGGACAATTACGGTTGCTGTAAATCCTGTGCGAAGACCGAGGAAGACCTCATTGCGGTTGCGCGTGAGTTCATCCGCCGCCATCGGAAGGTGAATATCACCGATCTGGCCGAGGCGTTGGGGATCGATCCGATTCGGGTCTTCAAGTGGCTGCAGCAGGGACGTCTTCGTACTTCCGGAGTGAGGGATATCTGTCCCGATTGCGGTCAGCCGATTCTGAACGGACTGTTCTGTGGATGTACCCAGTACGTGGAAACGATCACTCCCGATGGAGTCGATGCGAAATCCCACGGAACTCCCCGGCGGGTCCAAGCCAAGTGGGAAGAATACTGGCTCACCAAGTCCAAAATTCATCGCCACCGACATCGCCGGATCTGGCTGAGTACTTAGGGATACTAAGAGGACTGTCTAAGTGTTCCCGCGCAAGATATTCAAGATCTGCTCTCCGGAGCGTGCCAACAGGCTGAGCAACGCATCGGTAACTTCCTTGTCGTACGCCGTTCCCCGGTTTTCTTTGAAGTAGGTGGTGATCTGCGATGCGGGCCAGGCCGGCTTATAGCAACGCTCGGTCGCCAGCGCATCACATACCTCCGCCACAATCAGCATTCGGCTGGGCAGAGCGATTTCCTCCCCTTTGAGGCCTTGTGGATATCCTTTCCCGTCCACTCGTTCATGATGTTCATGAACGAACACGGAGACTTCCGCCAGGGAGCCGATGGGAGCCAGGATCTTGTAGCCGGTCTCCGAATGCGTCTTCATGATTTCATATTCTTCCGGGGTCAGCTTATCGGGTTTGAGCAGAATGCTATCGGGAATCCCGATCTTTCCGATATCGTGAAGCAGACCCGCAATCCGCAGAGATTCATTGTACTCTCCGGGCAGGGAAAGCTCGCGGGCAAGAGTCAAGACAAAGTTGGAAACCCGTGCACCATGTCCTTTCGTATAGGGATCTTTGGCTTCCAAAGCCAGAGACAACGATTCGATGGAATGAATCAGGAATCCCTTGATTTCCCTGGTTTGTTCTTCCACCTTCTGTTCCAGATAATTTCGATACTCGATGTTCTCCAGAACCAGCCGTCTTCGCTCCAACGCGCGCGAGGCAATCAGTTCCACCAGGTCCAGGTTGAAGGGTTTGGTGAGAAAGTCGTAGGCCCCCAGCCGGACGGCCGAGACCGCGTCCTCCAGGGTCGGCTGGCCGGTCATGAGAATGACCGGAATGTTCTGGTCCAGAACAATGACATCTCTCAGGATATCGATACCGGTCAAGCCAGGCATATAAATGTCCGTATACACGAGGTCGAAGTCGAACTGCCTGCTGCGAATGCGTTCGAGCGCTCGGCGCCCGTCGGTGAATTGTTCCGTTTCATATCCCAGCATTCGGAGAAATTCGCTCAGCATTGCACAGATGTCGACCTCATCGTCGATTACAGCGATGCGTTGCTTGAGATCGGATGTGTCTGGCTGGTATCGAGTGGACTGGATTCCTGGGTGCATACGCATATCTGGAAACAATGATATGATGATCATTGTACTCTATCGGGCGGATTGAATCGAGGGTATTCCTGTCTTTGAGTGATTTGGGTGATACACTGATAAAAATCCGATGGCGGATTTGGTGGACAATGGAACAGGATCGACTGATTCTTCTGGTTGATGACAATTCTCAGTACCGGTCTGCCGTGGCCCGAAATCTCACGGTGGAGGGGTACCGCGTTCTGGAGGCGGAGGACAGTTCCCAGGCCCTGGAGCAGCTGCAGCGGGAATCTCCGGTGGCGATTATCACCGATCTGGACATGCGAACGCACGATGAGGGACTGCAATTGATCCAGCAGATCAAGCGGAGCTACCCGCATCTTCCGGTCGTGATGGTGTCGGCGGTTGGTGGTTTTGATGAAGGGGCGCTGGCTCGTCAGTACGGGGCCATGTACGTTGTCAGCAAATCCAGGATCGATGCGGAGATCGAGAAGCTATACGAGCGGCTGGACCGGATCTGCCGGTATCGGGATGAAATCGATGCACTGCGGGATCTTGTGGAAAGCGCCGACAATGAAGAGGGCATGGACCGTCGGCAGCTGTACCAACGACTGGATCATCTGTTGCAGGAACAGGACCTGGATGCCGGAATGAAAGGGATCGTGTTCGAGCTGCGGGACCGGTTGGAGGTTTCTGACCGCATGAAGAACCGCTCGGAGCGCCCAACGGTCGATCTGGAGGGTTCCCTGAACGAATTGCGCAGATTTCTGCCGGAGTTGGATTCGCTCCATCCGGAGACCCAGACCATGCTGGCTATCGGGTATCATTTGGAGCGCTCGGAGCCGAGTGCTGGCATGTCCGTCTCGCGGAATGCCTGCTTTTCCTATTCGTTTGCTGTTGAAAATGAGGTGAAGAACCGGATTGGCAAGCGTGTGACCCGGTTCTTGACAGGCGGAGAGGCGGAGAAGATTCTTCGAGACCTTTATGATGCCAAAATTGACAATTTGGACATTTTTTTCAATCAATATATTGTGCGAACGATTCAGGCGAACGATCTGGATCTGAATTCGGACATTACACGCCAGGTTCTTGAACGGATGTTGCGCCACCGGCAGAAGTACAAGCCGGACGGTCTGAAAGCGTTAGGCGTGATGTTCTTTTGTTTTGGTCGAGCATTCAGTTTTCAGGGAATCAGCGGGACAGTGACGGTGAAGAATCCCATGGCGTTGAAGGGATTGGATGACCATCAAACCATGAGGCTTTCGGGATTCCTGATTCGCCTGCAGCATCTGCGGAATCCGTTCGTGCATCCGGAGTTCAGCGATCGGGAGAAGACGGTGTCCATCCGGGACACGGCGATCGAGTGTCTCCGATTGGCATCGCACCTGGTATAACGGGACGGATCTCGAATCCGTCGTCGATCTTAAGACTTGCTTTTGCGGGCATAAATATGCTAATGTCGAATAGATAGTAGCCAGTTGCATTGAAAATCCTATGAAATGTGCATGTCAGGGGCAATTCCCGGCGGAGGAGGCAGAGACGGGACAGGTGCGGAATTCCGCAGCTGGAATTTTCGCGATATCCCGGTATCCCGCGCAACACTCTTATGAAGAGCTCTGCATTTAATCTTGCTTTTAAAGTCCACCGCAATGAAATCCCGTTCGCCGAGGGAATCCTGAAGGCAAATTCGGAAGGAGCGGCGGAGGATTTCCTTGACGCGCTGAATTCGCTTGCCGGCGAAGTGCGCTATGATCCCGCACAGCTGCCCGACCTTCTGGCACAGGCACAGGGGGCATCGGGCGGTGCGGCTGTGCCGCCGCTGCAAGAGATGAAGCCGGGTGTGGATCTTTCGGCTCTACTCGAGGAAGTCAATAATCTCCACAAGAAGAAACGGGATCTGGAAGAGGGGATCACGACACTGAAATCCATGGCGGCCCAGCGACATCCCTTGATTGTTCCGGGGGTCAATTCCGTCATGCTTCTGATCGTCTGTGCTGTGGTGGTGATGATTCTTTTTACATTTGGCCAGCCGATTGTGGGACTGGTGTTCATTTTACTGGGATTGGGCGGAGCCGGAATGATCTACATGAAGGATTTGAAGGTGCTGCAAAAACAGCGTGCGGAAGCCGAAAAACGCCGGGCGAAACACGAGGCGGAGATCACACGCTTGCAGACGATGCTGGAGGAAAATGAGAAATTGATGGCGACCAAAGAGGCCGAGCTGAAAGCCGCCCAGCAAGCGATGGCTGCCGCACGACCGGACCTGTCCTGGGCGGCAGATGGATCTCCCGGAGCGCCGAGATCGGACATCTGAGGTGAATGAGGAATTCTCACAGGACTCTTCGGGACGAACCGCCATTTCTCTGCAGGATATCTGCCTGAGCAACAGTTGGGCGCTGCAAGCCATTCTCGAATTCCTGGAAGAAGAAAAACCCGGTTCAAAAGACAGGATCTGGAATAAGTACCTGGAGTTGAAAAGGATTTCGGAAGAAGAAGGACACCGGATGGATGCCGATTCAGACCGGGCATGAGAAGTTGTTCCGTGGAGGATCTCCGCGGTTCCGATGACAGAAAGCATTACAGGAGTTTTGTGTTGGAAAGAGTGTAAGGAGCGAAGGACAACATGATCAAGGTCAATAGCCGAAAACACAATGATATCGTGATTCTGGATCTGTTTGGCACGATTGATTTGGAGGGAATAGAGGCGGTGAAAGAAGCGATCAGCCGGGAGCGCCAATCCGGATGCAAAAAGATGATTCTGGGCATGAAAGGTGTGGACAGCATTGTCTCCAGCGTGATCCAGAGGCTTCAGTCGACGATAACGGCCTTTTGGGTACCCGGCGGTCGGATTGTCCTGGTGGACCTCTCGGTCGGGAACAGGCGGGTGCTCGAAAAGCAGGCATTTTTCAAGATGCTTATCGTGGCAGACACCGAGGAAGAGGCACTGGAGGCGTTGGCGAAATAGGTCGGAACGGGACAGACCGTCAATCGGATTTGGCAAAGCCGTTTCGTACCAGGTTCACAATGGCTTTCGGGATATCCTGCAGGGGAAGTACCTGTTCGGCTCCTCCCATCTCAATGGCTTCCTTAGGCATTCCAAAGACGACACAGGTTTGTTCGTTCTGGGCGATGGTGCGCGATCCGGTTTCCCGCATCTGGGTCAAGCCCCGAGCACCGTCTGCTCCCATGCCAGTCATGATCACACCGAGCGCGTTCGGTCCAATTTCGCGAGCCAGGGAGTGGAACAGGACGTCTACCGAAGGGCGATGACGCATGACCGGCTCGGATTGACTCAATACAGCAATATATCCCATCCCCGTCGGCTGTATGAGCATGTGCGAATGCCCGGGCGCAATGAGCGCCTTTCCCGATTCCAGCGGCTCGTGATCCTCGGCTTCCTTGACGGTCAGTTCGCAGAGTCCGTTGAGCCGGTTAGCGAATGCGCGCGTGAATCCCTCCGGCATGTGTTGCACGACCATGATGGGCGGCAGCTCTTTCGGAAGAGCCACCAGGACGTCTTTGAGCGCCTCAGTCCCCCCGGTTGAGGCCCCCATGCCGATGACCAGGCCTCCCGATCGAGTTCTTGGGATCGAGCCTTTGGGCAACGGAGGAATGGTGATCCTCGGAGGCGGTATGAATGACGCGGGCTTGGTCAGGAGACGTCGGCGTATATTGGCTCCGGCTACCGCTTTGATTTTCTCGATCAATGTGGCGGCAATTGTGGGCATTCCCTCGGTTACGGAAGCGCTAGGCTTCGTTACAAAATCGACAGCCCCCAATTCCAGGGCTTTGATGGTCGCCACAGCGCCCCGTTCGGTTACCCCGCTTACCATGATCACCGGCACGGGATAGACCGACATTAATTCCGGCAGCAATTCCAGCCCGCCTTTTTGCGGCATCTCCACGTCCAGGGTCACAACATCCGGTTTGAGAGCCTCCACTTTGCGGAGAGCGAATGTTCCGTCCGAGGCAGTCCCAACCACTTCGATCATCGGATCCTGCTGCAGCAGATCGGAGAGAATCTTCCGTACCAATGCAGAATCATCTACCACTAATACCCGGATTTTGTTTTTGGTTTCCATTCTTCCCGTTTCAGCCCATTCCTTCTGTTTCTGTATTGATTGACCGTTCTGTTTTTATTTCAGTATGCGATTCACTGCTTCCCGAACCCGTTCCGTCGTAAACGGTTTGACGACGAATTCGCGGATTCCCAGGGAAATGGCTTTTTTCATAATACTTTCCTGCCCGAGTGCCGTGACCATGATGATCTTGGCGGACGGATCCTCTTCCAAGATCTCCCGGGCAGCCTCGATCCCATCCTTGACGGGCATCGTGATATCCAGGGTCACCAGTTCCGGACGATTCTCGCGGTACAGAGACACCGCCTTATCGCCGTCCTCCGCCTCCAAGACCTCGTGTTTTTCTCTTTTCAGCATGCTGCGGAGAACCATCCGCATGAAATACGAGTCGTCGACTATGAGTATTCTGGCCATTTCAATCCCGATTCTTCCCTATTGCCTGCCGTTCTCTGGTGCACTCCGAATACCGCCCCAGTGCCTTGTTCCCATTCCGCCTTGTTGCACTATTCTTCTTCAACTCGGACGCGCAAGGTCCGCTTTGACTGTCCACCGGGACAGCCGGTCAATCTCATAGAAATTCGCGTTTGTTGACCTCCCGAACCAGGACTTTGCCGTTATCGGTTTGGAAAATCACTTTCCGCCCCCGGTCGCCTCCGACGTCCTCTGCAACGATCCGGATGCCGTTCTCGCGCAGGAATTCCCTGGCCACAGCGACATTCCGCTCGTTGATCATGGCAAACGAGATCTGTGACAGCATGTGGGCGCCGCCGAAAATCTTGGCCGATGTTGTTCGAATATCCATGCCGAGCGCTTTCATCCGGTCGAGCAATTCCGGTAACGCGGTCTTTCCGTATTTCCCGTTGTGCTTTGAGTCCACCTGGACGGATAGGGGAGGTGCGGGGAGCATGTGATGGTTCATGCCGGATATTTTGTTTTTGGAATCATACAGACACACACTGACGCAGGAACCGAGCACCGTCGATACCTGTTCGGCTTTTGTGGTGACGTAGATCTCTCCGATGCCGAGATTTTTTTGCGGAAGATTGTCCGTTGTCATCAGGTCTCTCGATATTACCTCAACCGTGCCGCAAGGTTCTCCACAAGATTGGGAGAGGGCAGAAAGAGAAAATGCATTCCGATCCCTCGCTCCGTTTCCGCCATATTGGTGTCCACCAGGATGGCCTTATCGGCGATCAGGCTCTGTTCCGCGATCAGTCCCTGCAGAACCGCCGCGAGCATGTCATATACGAAGAAGGGTTCTGTGGGACGCAGTTCCAGGCCGACACGATCCGCCAGCGTGTTGAGAAAACAGCTGCCCACGACGTTCGCCAACTCGCGAAGCGCCGAGGGATTGGACAGGTTGATCACGCCATCCTCGAACGGAACACTTCCCCAGAGCATCTCATTTAATTTCCTCGCATTTTCCTCGTACATCAGGAAGACCATGTAGCCGCTGTTATCCCCGGTGATCCTCAGAATGATCATTGCCATGGGAGTGTCCGGCGGATACAGGGTTTCACACAGATCTTCGAAGGGGATTTGCTCGATGCGATTGACCTGAATGCCCAGCGGACGGCCGATCATCATTTCCATAGACCGTCCTGCCAGCTCGGCACCTTCCGAAAAAACGGACTTGATTCGTTCGAGTACTGTATCGTCCATTATACTCCCAACGTCTCCTGAATCAGGGCGGCCACATCGAGGATCAGAATCACACTTCCGTTCCCCAGGATGGATGCGCCCGCGATATAACTGGATCGCTGTTCGTGTGCGCCCAGGGACTTGATGACGATTTCCTGTTCATTGACCATCCGGTCCACAATCAAACCGACATGTTGGTTTCCGTGTCGCACAATGGCGATATAGATTCGACCATTTGTCTCTCGACGAACCGGAGTGTCGAGCACATGATCCAGTCGCAGGATGGGAACGACACCTTCCCGCAAGCGGATCACTTCCCCCCTGCCTTCGACCGTGAATATGTCATTGTTGGTGATTCGCAAGGTTTCGGTGACGTTTGCGATGGGCAATGCGAACATCTCGGAACCGGCTTCCACCAGCAGAGCCTGGATGATTGCCAGGGTCAGAGGCAGGCGTATGGTGAAGGCCGTTCCCTTTCCCAGTTCTGTTTCGATGTCGACATTCCCCCCCAACTCGTCGATGGTTCGTCTGACGACATCCATCCCAACTCCCCGGCCCGAAATGTCGGAGACAACCTGGGCCGTCGAGAAGCCCGGCTGAAAGATGATCTGAAGGACCTCTCGATCCGGTAGTTGGCTGATGGCTTCTTCCGTATACATACCCCTTTCGATCGCCTTCTGTTTGATCTTCTTCAGATCGAGTCCTTTGCCGTCGTCTCGAACGGTGATGGTGATATTGTTGCCCTCATGGGATGCGGCCAGAGTCAGTTTGCCCTTGACGGGTTTTCCGGCGGCGATTCGCTCCGCTGGGGACTCAATCCCGTGATCGACTGAATTTCGAATCATGTGGGTCAGGGGATCCCCGATGACGTCGATGATTTTCTTATCGATTTCCGTTTCCTCGCCTTCGAGGATCAAGTCCACCTCTTTTTCCCGTCCGTGAGAGAGATCCCGCACGACACGATGGAAACGCTGGAAGACTTGGCCCACGGGAACCATCCGGGATTCCATAATGGCTTCCTGCAGCTGGGTGATGATCATGCCCTGCTGGACCAGGCTGTCGAGCAGGAAACTTTCCTCCCCGGTGTTGCCCCGGCGGGCGGCCAGCTGCTGCCCCAGTTCAATCGCTCTTCCCCGGTTAATGACCAGTTCCCCGGCGAGATCCAGCAGGCGATCCAGTTTCTTGATATCCACGCGTACGGTTTGAGTTCGGCTCCGGTCTTCGCGCCGGTCGAAGGAGGTTGACGGCTGTTTCTCAGCCTCGGCGGTCGGCACTTCCACTTGGGCCGGGGCTACCGATTCCGGCACCTGTTCCGGAGATTTCTTTTCGGATTCATCCGGCCACTCAAATTGCTCTGCCTGGGTGACATCCCGCGTGATCACTTTCTGGACCTGTCCCACTGAGCAACCGTTGCGAACATCCGATTCGGATGAATCCGTTGCAAGAATAAAGGAGAAGCCCTTCTCCACTACGGCGTTTTCGTCCTGTTCCACATCGGGTTCACAGACCAGAATATCTCCCAGAGATCGCATGTTGTTGCAGATCAGGAAGGCACGGGTTGCGGCCATGGGGATATTGTCTTCGAAAAAGACGTCTACTTCATAGATTCTGTGTCCCGCAAGGCGGTATTCCTCGATTCGGTTTCGTCTTGTCTCATCCAACCGGATCCGTGGAACCTTCGCCGTCGGAGTTTCTACGGCCTCCGGCGGTTGGATCGCGGCCAGACTATGGAGGCGTGTAATGAGATTCTTGCTCTGCTGTTTCACCTGATTTTTGTGGGTTTCGGATTCCTGATCGCCCAGGCTGGAAAGCATTTCCTTGAGCAGATCGAACGACTCAAACAGGGCTGTGATGACATCGCTGGTGATGGGGGCCTTCTCGTCCCGCATTTTCGTCAGGACGTCCTCCATGGTGTGGGTGAATTCGCTGATGTGCATGAATCCCACCATCGCGGAAGAGGATTTCATGGTGTGGGCCGCCCGAAAAATGGCCTGCAACGGTTCCGGATTCGCCGGATTCTGCTCCAGGGCCAAGAGCGCCTCGTTCATCAGTTCCAGATGTTCCTCGGCATCCTGGTAGAACAGTTCGATGTATTGGTTGGTATCGAATTCCATTGTGCACCTCTGTCTCTCGTGGGCATCATCTCCGGGTTGGCTTCTGGTATACCGATGCCATGATAAATTCAAAATCCGTTGCCATCCCGTGAAGGGTCTCGGAATGTCCTAAGAAGAGGTACCCGCCAGGGCGAAGTACCTCGTAATATTTCATCATGAGTTCTTCCTGGGTTTGCCGGTCGAAGTAAATAATCACATTTCTGCAGAATACGATATCAAATCCTTTCAGCTGGCGTTGAAACGGATCGTTGAGATTGATCTTGTCGAATTCGATCAGACGCTGCAGTTCGGGCTTGACTTTGACTCTTCCGGCTCCCTTCAGGAAGTACTTGTGGAGCAGAACAACGGGGATGCCGCTTACTTTGTCTTCGGGGTAAATTCCCTCCCGTGCCGTTCGGAGGGCGCTGTCGCTGATATCAGAGGCCAGGATCGAGACCGGTCGTCCCGGCGAACGTCGTTGAGCCTCCAGGGCGGAAATGCCGATGGTGTACGGTTCCTCTCCGGTGGAACAGGCGCTGCTCCAGATTCTCACGGCTGCGGAGCCGAGTTTCAGATCCAGAAGATGCGGCCATACATGGCCATCCAGGAATTCAAATTGCTTTCCTTCCCGGAAGAATTGGGTCGTATTCGTGGTGATCGCATCGACCATCCTCGCCAGCTCTTCCTGCCTTCCTTTGGTCGAGACAACGTACTTATAGTAATCCCCGTAGGAATCCATATTCAGCTCGCGAAGACGTTTGGCCAGACGGTTCATTACCAGCATCTTCTTATGAGGGCGAAGAGCGATGCGGCTTTCCTGATAGATCAAATCCCGAAACTGCTCGAACTCGAGCTGGGACATCTGTTTCTGAGTCTGGGACAGAGCCAACTCTTGGACCTTTCTCCATTTGAAAGCGATCTGCCGGGCGAGCGGCGGTTCCTCACATCCGGATACTCTCCACGAGTCATGAGCAGGACCGGGAGTTGTCTATAAAGCGGCCAATTCCTCCGACGACAAGATCTTCTCAACGTCGAGAAGAATCATCAGTCTTTCTTCGATTCTTGCCATGCCACGAATGTATTCTGCGGAAATCGAGGCCCCCATTGGAGGGGGCGGGGAGACCTGGTCGGAGTCAACCTGGAGCACCTCGGAGACTTGATCGACAATCAACCCCATTTCTCTTCCATTGACATTGACAACCATGATTCGAGTTTTTCGGTCTCGTTCTCCCCTGGGAAGACCGAATCTTGTCCGCAGATCCATCACCGGGACCACTTTCCCGCGCAAATTCAGAATTCCCTCGACGAAGGACAGTGATTGTGGAATTCGGGTCAACGATTCGAACCGAATGATTTCCTGGACTTTGAGAATGTCGATTCCGTATTCTTCTCTGGCGAGAATAAAACTGACATATTGTTGAGTCAGATTTTCGGTGGCGACGGCTTTCGCGGCCATACGGCATTGCCCTTTCCCAACCGCGTTGTGAGGCAATGAATTTCATACGGCCGATCCTTTGCGGACAGCCGTGTCATGGATCTCTTTTTCCCCGGATCATGCTTTGCGGTTGTCAAGAATGTCCCGATATTCCGTACGATTCAACATACAAAAGTATACCCAAACGAATGACGATCCCATAGGATTCGTCCACCGAAAAACGAGAGTCTATCGGCCCGTGGGTTTCCGGACACAACTACCCCAGGGACTTGAAGAACGCGACCGTTTCCCGCAGCCCTTCCTCAATGGGGATTTGGGGGGTCCAGTTGAGATATTTTCGGGCGAGATTATTCGCCATGAAAGAATGACTCACATCGCCCGGACGGGGCGGTTCGTGGAGTTCTTCCTGCTTGCTGCCGGCGAATTCGCGGACCTTCTGGAAGATCTCGTTCGTGGTGGTCTGGCGACCGGTTCCGATGTTGAACACGGGTCGAACGCCTTCGGGAATAGTACTATTTTTGGCCAGCAGGTTCGCCCGGGCGATATCCCGGACAAACACATAATCCCGGGTCTGAAATCCATCGCCGTAGATGACCGCCGGTTCGCCGTGCAGGAGTCTCCGGCTGAATATGGCCACCACGCCCGCCTCGCCGTGCGGGTCCTGTCGGGGGCCGTATACGTTTCCGTATCGCAGGGCGACAAACTCCAGCCCGTATGCATGGCGCATATAGTTCAGGTAATATTCGACCACATACTTGCTGATCCCGTAGGGCGAGAGAGGAAAGACAAACTGATCTTCCTGCAGGGGAAGAGCGGGCGGTTCCCCATACACCGCTGCGGACGAGGCATACACCACTCGCCGCACACCCGTTCGAACACATTGCTGCAAGACTCGGACGCTTCCCTCAACGTTTGTGCGGGCATCGACCTCCGGTTTGCGGGTGGAGACAGAGACACTCACCTGCGCCGCCAGGTGAAAGACGACTTCAGGTCGTTCCCGATCGAAGATTTCCTCCAGGGGATCGAGAATATCCGCCTGATAGAACCGGGCATTGGGGTGGACATGCTCTCGGCGGCCCGATGAAAGATTGTCGATCACCGCCACCGAGCAACCGTCTGTGATCAGGCTTTCCACGACGTGGGAACCGATAAATCCGGCTCCGCCGGTTACCAAACAGGGCATACCACTCATTATGTCCTCCATTAAGAGTGCGTTCCATTCAAGAATTTCCTGCCAATCGAATCACAGAACGATGCATTCCGTCGAAGAACCATTCAAGACTTCGGCCCCATCGGAGCGGACGACGACCATGTTTTCGATACGGATTCCGCCCCAGTCGGGCACATACACACCGGGTTCCACCGTAATCACCATGCCTTCCAGCAGGGATCTTTCCTCGGTGGGGGAAAGCCGGGGTATTTCATGAATCTCCAATCCGACACCGTGCCCCAGGCTGTGGATGAACTGGTTTCCCCGTCCGTGTTTTTGAAGGACCTCTCTGGCCTTTGCGTCAGGATCGCGGCACGGCACATTGGGACGAATTGCCTGCACCGCTGCATTCTGAGATTCCCACACGGCACGATAGGCCGCTCGGAACTCACTGCCCGGATCACCCAGAAATACCGTGCGAGTCAGATCTGAGCAATATCCCTCCCAGGCGCATCCGAAATCCATCAGGATGGGATCTCCTCTTGAAAGAAGGGTGTTGCCCGGTTTGCCGTGGGGAAGGGAAGTCCGTGCGCCGAACAGAACCAGTGTCTCGAACGACTCCTTTTCCGCGCCTTCCCGCCACATCCGATCCTCTAATAGGTGGGCCAGTTTGCGTTCTTCCATTCCCTCGCGAATGTCTTCCAGGACTTGTTCGAATGCCCGCTCGGCGATTTCCAGTGCGCGGCGAATCGAGTCGATTTCATTTTCCTCTTTTGTGAGACGGAGTTCCTCGACACATTCCGCCAGGGGCACGAAATCCCGATCCGTGCAGGTTTCCGTCAGTGTTGTGTGCAGTGCCACGGAGAGATGACGGCTCTCGAATCCCACTTTGCCGGATGGGTAATCCTTGAGAGTTTCTGCCGTTGCGACCGAATCTCTGCGCTGTCCCTGGAGGATGAACTCGGCCCCCACGACTTCCTTGGATATTTGCTCCTGGTATCGCCCATCCGAGATGATCGTGCAGCGTTCCCTGCCCAGAATGAGCAGGGCATGGCTGCCGGTATATCCGCAGAGATACCGGATATTCGGAAGATGTGTCACAAGGAACGCGGAGAGATTGTCCCGTTCCATTTTCTGACGGAGCAGGTTTTGTCGATTGAGGTAAGGTGTATTGATCATCATGGGTTGTTTCGGAAGGTAGAGACGGGTCGGGATTCTGTCAAGTTGAGATGCGGATTATCCCTCATTCACACTTCTCGGCCCAGCCATCGCATCACTTGCTGATAAATCCGAAAAGACCGCCGCTGTTCCAGTTCTGCCATGCGTCGGTGCCCCTTTTCGGCGAGGGCGAGTGCCTCCCCGTAAGCGATCTCCCAGCCTGCAATGGCCTGTTCCAGGCGTTCCACGTACTGCGCAGCGATTTCCTGAGAACTTTCGTATTCATCGGATCGCGGTTGGATACATGAGACCCAGAGCGGAGTCAGTTCAGTGAGCAGCTGGCATGTCCCTGTTATCAACCTGCCGGGATCGGCGATAGGCTGTGGCGCGAACGGTTCCAACGGTGGCTTTGTGGCGACGATCAGGGTTCGATACGCCGGATGGCGGGAGTCTGTCGGATAGATTTCCTCGCGATAAATGCGGTCCAGGTTATTCGCGGTGTCCAGGCTGCCTCCTTGCGATTCGAGGATTTGATCGGTCAACATCAGCATGGTCCAGATCGGCAGGAATCCCATGGGCATTTTTGAAACAGGCCAGCCGTTCTGCTGGAACATGGCACAGGTTGCCTCCAGGTCCGGCAGAGGATACTGAAGATGCTCGGACAGCCAGGGATGCCGTTCTCCATGGAGTTTCACATGCAGGTCATTGACGGCTTTCTCCGCTTCGCGAACCGATTCCTGATGAAATGGCGCAGTGACTACGATTGCCTCGCGAGCGATTCGGCACAGCTCCGACAGGGAATTGTTTCGGAGACCCTCCGGGAGATGCTCCAAGGTGTCGAGGCACACGGCGACATCGAAAGCCTTGTCATGAAACGGCAGCCGGTCCGCCGAACCGCAGACAAAATCCTCACAGGCTGCCGTTCGAATGTCCACGCTGACCACGGACCAATGTGCCGGCAGGGTCAGGCTCTCTCCGGTTCCTCCGCCCACATCCAGCACAGTTCGTGGTCCTGTGGGAAACAGGCGACAGAGCACATCGGAGACTGTCCTGCCACGCTGCCATGAGTCGAACCGCAACATCTTGAATCACCCCTTGTTCGGATTTCTGTGTGATTATCCCCGCGATTCTGCCGGATGTCAGGGGAATTCGGCATTCTTGACCAATGCCGGTCGTTTGGGGCATTCTCCCATTATGGAACAGATGGAGCGTCAGGTTGCAGGTGTCTCAGTAGATGAGAAATGCCCCGCAGGGATTCCTCACGCCTTGTCCGCGTTGATTCTTGCCGGGTTGCTGCTCAAGTTGTCGCTGATCGGCTGGAATCGCGGCGAATATACCGATGGCATTATCCAGCTGCAACTGTGGGATTCGCCGATTGTTTTCTTTCCGCCTCTGTACACCCTGGTTGTTCGGTTTGTGAACCTTTTTGTGGGGGATCTTCTGACATCGGGGCGGCTGGTCTCCATTGTCAGTTCCGCGCTGGTTCCCATTCCGCTCTTCCTGGCCGCGAGACGTCTGGGAGACGATTCCATTGGGATTCTGGCTTCGCTCCTGTGGTTTTTGTCTCCGATGCAGAATCGGTGGGGGCTACGGGTCATGACGGATTCCCTGTTTGTTCTGCTGTTTACCGTGGCGCTGCTTTATTATGTTCATGCGATTCTGGATCGTGGAGCGGCGGGGAACCGCGCGCTGCGGGGGACTTTCTTTTGGGCCGGCCTGGCTACGCTTACCCGGTATCACGGCCTGATTTTTCTTCTTTTGTGGCTGCCGCTGGTTCGCTGGCGGATTCAGTTTCGTCCGCGGCGACGCGAGGGAGAGCCGGAACCGCAGATGGTCCGTTTTTCCTGGCCTCTTGCGCTGGTTTTCATTCCATGGATTGGGTTGGTTCTCTGGTTGGCAATCCGGGGATTCGGCCATTTCGGGCAGTTCACCGAGCGGGCGAGTCATGGGTTGTTTGTTACGTTGTTGACCTATTTTAATTTTTTTGAAGGTTTTGTGCTTTACCTGCCATGGGCGGTCGGGTATCCCCTTGCGATCTGGATTCTTTACGCAGTGGGCAGACTGTGGAATCGGCGGGGACCCTGGGGGCTGGTTCGTGCAGTAACCGTATTTACCATTGTGATCTGGCTTCCCGTGCAGACCGCGTTTCAGTCTTTTCAGTTCCGATATTTTTTGCCTTTGCTTCCGATCTGGTGTCTGATGGCAGGATATGCAATCGAGCAATGCAGGGAGGAGGGGCTGATTCCCGCACGGATTCGCCGTTTCGGATTGGTTGTGACACTGATCTGGCTGGGTGGTATGTCGGTGCTGGTGGTTGGGTTGCAGCGGGATGCCTTTGGGGATATCACGGATGCGGCGTTTTTTATTTCTCAACGTCCTCAAGAGGAAAGAGTTTTCTCGAATGAGACCTATCGTGCGGGAGTGGACGCCGTGAAGATGTCGTTCTGGTCGGGACGTCCGGTTCTGGGATACGATCCGGATCGGATTCAGCCGGGGGACCTTGTGGCGATTCACAATGTATACGGGGATCTGCGGAGGGATCTGGACAGGCGTTTCACCTTCGAGGTGGTCTATCGTTCGCAGCGATATCTCTATCCGTTGCTTCCGGACATCATGGTCTGGCCGCCGGGGACGACCAGCCATCCGATTTCGATGGCTTTTCGATTCACGCCGCAGGTGTATCAGACCGAAGTGGTTCGAATTACCGGGACACGCGGCTCGACAGCTCCGTCACCTTGATCCGCGCCACCTCCGAAAGCGGGTCGATCTTCAGGGCTTTTTCATACTCCGGCAGGGCGAATTCGTCTTTGTGCAGCAATTCCCAGATTGAGCCGATGGCAATGCGCAGGGATGGATCGAATGGAGCCAGATTCGCGCAGGCTTCGTATTGTTCCCGTGCCCCTTCCAGTGCCCCGGAGGTTTTCAGGGTATCGGCATACCGGCGGCGGGTATCGAGATTGTGCGGAGATGCTTCCACTGCCGCCGCCAGGGATGCCAGAGTGGGTCTTCCATCCGGGGCTTGCCGCGATGCCTCTGCATGATAGATGGCCCCTGTTTCTCCCGATCGTACCAACCAGCCTGTCAAATGCTCGACGGTGATGAGATCTCTCTGCTCCGGCGGCTGTTTCAGTTGTTCCGTCAAAGCCTTTTTGACAATATCGGCCCGCCAGGGTGCCCATTGCGCGGCCTGAACGAGGTTTGTTTCTGTCGTCGAGATTCTCTCGGCACGCCATTCACGCACCGACTGAATAATCGGAATCACCATCAACGCGGCCATCAAAGCCGGGATGAGGGAGGCGGTCGTGAAAACGCCGCCGGAATCGGGAATCCGTTGTTTCGTATCCTCAGGACACCCCTCCTTCAAGCCGAGAAGTCCACCCATCAACAACCAGGCGAGAGGTGAGACCGACCAGGAAGATGTCGGAAATCCGACAACCAGCCATCCAATCAGAACCAGGATTCGCCAGGTTCGGGGATGAGAATGGTCTTGCCGATGTTGGGTGGGCATGGATACCAGGAAGACGAAAAGCAACATGGCCACGATGAGCAGCCCGATCAGCCAGCCCAGGTCGGCGATCCGGAGGGCTGCGTATTCCTTCCACCATGGATCGACTCCGGTGAAGGCTGTCCGGGGTATCCTGCGGGGAATAGACCAGAGCCACCCCCATGTCTCAGTCCCGAGGATTCGTTCTGCACGGGATTGGAACTTGAGGAGTGTCGTCACACCCGTGGTTTGCAGAGCCGGGGAAGTGCCGGTTTGGACAAGAACACCGGGGAGGAGTGCCGTGCCGGAGAGGCCCAGCCATGTTGTCAGTGCAAGTCCCGATGGAATAAACGGCCCCCCGGAAGACAGCCGTTTTGCGACCAGAGCGGCAATGAGAACGACCGCAAGGGCCAGCAGTCCTATCCAATCGGCAAGAACAAACAATAGAAGGGAATAAACAAGTCCGACGATCCAGAACACACCGACGACCCAATTCCGTCTCTCGGCCATCAGCGCCCAAATCAGTGCCCCCGGAAGACATGCCGTGACGAGAAGCCAGGCAGAGCCGACATACCGCTGTGCCCACGTCCATCCGAGAGAATCCGCCACGAGGATCAACAGAATCAACGCAAGGCAGGGTCCCACAAGGAACCAGGGATTTCGAATTCGGTCGCGGCGATAGCCCCAGAATAGAAATGCCCCGGAGAAAACCAGCAACAGGGCGTTTTTTCGGATGGGTTCCGGCCAGGTTCTCAACAGGGCGATTGCGCCCCCTCCCAATAACAGAAGGCCCAGGATCTTGGTGGGAGTCGACAAGGTTTCAGTAGTCTCGGAAATGGGTTTTCGAACAACATCTGCAATCAGGCCGACTGCGGAGAAAACCAGGAGAATGGCGACCGTCCCCGGTGGCGGCCCCCCCAGCAAAACGGGCAAGCTCAATCCTGCGGCTATGAGGAACATAGACTCACGAGGGCGCGAAGACCCAGAAGGTAACTTTGAACACCGAATCCCGAAATCTGTCCTGCGGCCACACCGGCGATGAACGAATGATGCCGGAATTCCTCCCGTCGGTGGATATTGCTGAGATGAACTTCCACCGTCGGGATACCCACCGCCGCGACGGCATCCCGAATCGCGACCGAGGTATGGGTATAGGCAGCCGGGTTGATGAGTATCCCGTCGAACCGGTCCAGGGCCTCGCCGATGGTACGGACAATCGCACCTTCCGATGCGTGTTGAGCGATTTCCAGTTCCACGTCGAGTTCCGTTGCCAGGGTTTCCAGTGACCGGTTGATCTCCTCGAGGGTTGTTGTGCCGTAGGTTTCCGGCTCGCGCCGTCCGAGCAAGTCCAGGTTCGGACCGTGAACCACCAGAATTCGAATGGGCATGGTTACCTGTTCTCCCAAAGTACGTTTTTCTTCAAGTAGGCGGCTCTAGGAGGAAAAAGAGCCTCGCGTTACCATACTAGCTTTTATGGATCACTCTCAATACGAGCCTGGCATATCGGAATAGCGTCCGTGCACGAAACCTTACGTCCCTTCTATGATTTCAAGTTCTGGATCCTGATCTTTCCCCTGATCGGTCTGGGCGTTTACCTTGTTTTGTCTTCCCGCTCCCACGAGGCGCTTGTTGAGCGTCTGGCCCTGTTGTTTGGTCGCCTGGTGCTTTATTTCGGCAGTTTTTACGCAACCCTGATCTTCTATACGGGGACATGGCAACACTATACCACAACCAAGGCCATTTCGTTTGAGTTTATGATCCTATTGATGCTGGCTTCCTGGTGGGCGTTAAAAGGCCGCTGGGACCGTCCGCGCACACCGATCTTGATTCCAGCGGCGTGCCTGTTTCTGGTGATATTGGTGACGACCTTTTTCACGGTGAACATGGCAGAGGCGTGGGAAGCGCTGACTCTTTATGGAGCCGCCCTTGTGCAGGTGGTTCTGCTCACCGTCTTTCTGCGCCGGGTTGCCGATTTGAGACTTTTCTGTATCGTTTTGAATGTCACAACCGTTCTGGTGGTTTTGTATGCTCTTGGGCAGTGGTTTGACTGGCAGCCGATCTGGAGCGCGATTGAGGGGCCGAATGCGGGTCGGTTCACCGAGAAACCCGTCTCGTTCATGGGGAACGAGAATTACGTAGCGGAGTTTCTCAACATGGCTTTTCCGCTGGCCATTTCGCTTCTGATCTACTCGTGGGGATACCCGTTCTGGATGGCGATGTATTCCGTCATTGTCTGTCTGATATTGGTGGCGTTCCTGTATATCGACTGCAACGCGAGCTACATGGGATTCGCTATCGGATTCCCGGTGATGGCGTTGATTCTGATTTCCTATCGTGGATTGCCGATTCTTCAACGCCTGAATTTTATCAATCCAAAATCGGGTAATCCGATCACTCTGACGGAGCTGCGTTTCTGGTTTCGACGAGGCGTGTTTGCCCTCGTGTTGGGGCTTTCGGTTCTGGCCGCCGTTCTGGCTTCCACGGAGAATCCGATTCGCACCCGCGTGGCGGGTCTCATCACGTGGGCCGATGTGAATGGCGATTACCAGCCGGATGGCGTTCCCCCCATGATTTTCCGCCTGGAATGTATGCGGGCCAGCATTATGAAGACGTACGACAATATTTTGACGGGGATCGGTCCCGGGAACTTCAAAGTCATCCATCCGGGCTATGAGAGCCAGTTGGAGCGCAAACTCCTCGGCAAGGAGACACTGGCGCGCAAGGCGCACAATGATTTTCTTCAGCATTCTTCTGAACTGGGTATTTTCGGGCTTTTTGCCTATTTCTGGCTGTGGGTGACGGCGCTGTGGTGCGGATTTCGGTCGCTGCGAATTCTGGATTGGGGGCGAGCGGACCTGACTCCGATCGGTCCGAAGAATCGGCCGTTTTCATTCGATGACAGACAGTTTCTTTTTTATTTCCAGGTGGGTGCGATTACCGGAATGATTATTGCGTTGGTCAGCTGCAATTTCGGCCATACGTTTGTGCTGCCCGCCGGAGTGATCCTGTTCTATTTCATTGCGGGATCGTCCGGGCTGGTGTATTCCTGGATCTGCGGGGAGCAGTTGACACGCCGAAAGGAGGTCAACGGATCCGGTTTTCACTACACCGCCATTCCAACCTATCTCCGCTGGCCGGTTCTTCTGGTCGGCGTTTTACTGCTCACGTCGACTCTGGTTCGGCAGATCACGGGGGAGACACATCTGCGTCTTGGGATGAACTATCAGGGCCATGAGCGCTACGGCGAGATGTTCGATCATTTCGACAAGTCCATGAAGGTATGGCCGTACCAGATGGAGACCTTTTACATCCTGGGCCGGTTTTGTATCGACGCTTTTCAGCAAATAGAGCTGGTGCGCAAGGCTTACGAAGACAAGGCAGCGGAGGACTATGGTCAGAAGGAATTGACTCCGGAGCAGCAAGCCCAGGTGAATGCATGGATCGATCAGGGAACCGAGGAATTGTTGTCAAAGAAGTATGGATTACATGAGCAGGAGAAATCGGCGATTGTCGATAAGGGGGTCAAGTGCCTTCAGATCGACGTGTTCCTCAATCCGATTTACAAGTGGGCGCACAACAATCTGGGAGTGCTGTATGACAAGAAGGGGGACTTTGTATTTTCTAAACGCGCCTACAACCGTGTTTTGGAGATCGACTATGAGCAGGTCTATGCGCATTACAACAACGGATTGGGGTACCTGCGGGCGGCCCAATACGACCGGGGGAGGAAGTCTTTTGAAGCCGCCTATGTGTCCAATCCGGAGAATCCGGAGGTGCTGGAGTATCTTGGCTGCTGCTATTTCCAGTTGGGGGACTATGAGAGCGCGAAGAATGCACTGGACCATTTCACCTATAAGAAATGGGACGAGAAGGGAGAGACCTGGACGCCGGACCCGGATCTCCGAAAGAACCTGGCAGCCTGGTATGCCCAGATCGGGTCGTATTTAGGCAGTGTGAATAAGTACGATCAATCTGCCGATGCGCTGGTCCGAGCAGCAAGCGCCGGGCTTGACGATTTCGCACCTGAACAATGGCGGACGGTTCAGGAACATCTGGCTTTGAACTATTTTCGTCTGCGGAAATATGATGACGCGCTGAGAGTGTTCGGTCAGATGCTGGCCCGACACGATAAAGATAACACGGCCCGCCGACATGTCTCCCAGATCTTGAGTATACAGGGCAAATACGAGGAGGCCCTGGCGGCCATGCAGCGGGTTACCCAGGACGAGCCGAACGATGGGCTGGCCTGGTTCAACTGTGCCAGTCTCAAAGTCCTTTTGGAGAAATACGATAATGCCTCGATCACTTCGGATCTAAAGAGGGCTTATGAGAAGAATCCTGAATTGATTCGAGATCAGCTCAAGACGAATCAGCCGCTGATCAATCGTCTACGGGGAGATCCCGCGCTCAAGGAGTTGGGCCTGGAGGATCTCTTTATTGAAGTCAGCAAATAGGAATCATCCGGGTTCAAACCTGATAACCGATCTCCTGATAGCACTTGAGATGCATTTCAATGGAAAATGCCTTCGATCCTTGTCGAAAAGAGTCGTCCTGCTGTAAAGTCCCTTCAAAATTTTCCGATTATCTATAGCGATTCCCGCACAGGGGAACCGATATACGGTTCGAATATCCATCGCGGAATACGCAACCAATGGAAAGGAGATCGCTCATGAGTCCTGCGTCCAATTGTGAAGAAGTCCTAACCATGATTGGACAGAAAACCCTGGTGCGTCCTTTGGATCGTGCGGACTGTGACCGGATTGCCTCCTGGAAACCGGTCGTCGATCCTTTGATGGCGTTATATGTGATTCCCGAGCGTGATCGGGCGGGCTGGGACCAATGGTTCAAGGAACGCACACAAGGAACCGGGAATCGGGCGTTTGCAATAGAGACCGAGGATCAGGAGTTTGTCGGGTTCATCCTACTGACGAAGGTGGATGAGAAGACGGGCGGTGCGGATATTCATGTCCAGATCGATCCGGATCGGTTCGGCCAGGGTCTGGCAACCGATGGTCTACGAACATTTCTGGAGATCTATTTCGGCAAATGGAGTCGTGAGATGTTGACGGTGGTGCT
>JAKPYU010000311.1 GCA_029568995.1 Candidatus Omnitrophota bacterium
CAAACACCGGTCCGCCTCTTCCCGTTCTCCGACCAGGTACAGGTATCTCGCCCGTTGACGAAGGTACAGGACTTTTTTGGGAAACAGGTCCATTGCAGCCAGGTTCGCCGCAATCGCCTCCTCGACACGCCCGATCCGAGAAAGTGCCTCCGCAAGATCGCCGTGAAAATAGGCTTGGTACGGATTCAACGTTACCGCTTTTCGAAGAAGATACAATCCCCTTTCCCGCAAATCCGGGATGCCGGAGTCGAAGAGGATCTGCCCGTATTGGTTGCAGATTGCCGCATCCTGCGGAGTCCATCGCAAAGCAGTCTCGAAGTACCGGACTGCCGGCTGCTTTAGGGTCAGTGCGTCAATTGCCCGTTGATGATTGCTCTCGCCCATATAGGGACAGAAAACCAGAATCCACCAGAGGAATACGGCGATTCCGATTCCGGGCACGAAAAGAATCAGGCGTGGAGCGGGAATCGGCTCGAACCTCTGCCTGGTGCATAATCCCTGTAAGACAAAGAACAGGAACAGGATTTCGGCGATCTCGTTGTGGAAATCAATACTGCACAACAGCAGAAAAGAGATAAATGATCCAAATCCCACAATGGATCGAATCCCGGGCGGTCGGCCTTTCCATCGCAATCCCGCGACGGAGAACCACAAGACCGCTATCAGCCCAAGAAGACCGCTTTCCGCTGCGGTTCCCAAAAAGAAATTGTGCGGATAAAGCGATTCCAGTTCTCCGGGACGGATATATTGACTTGCCAGGTATCGAAAGGATTCGAGTCCGGTTCCGTCGGGGAAATAATCGGCGATCATCTGCAACGCATGGCGGAAAAAATGAACCCGCGCCAGGATGGTGCTTGTTACGAATAGCCGTCCGCCAAACGCGGCTCGACCCCAGAGCGTCAATGCGAGAATTCCCACGACAACCGCACCGCCGCCGAACCACACCAGTCTTCGTCGCCATGTCCGGCTCATTCCGCCCATTCGCCACACCAGCAGAATTCCCGCCGAGATCAGCAGAACGAGCAGCCCGCTGCGCGAATAGGTCCGATAGATGCAGAGTCCCTGAATCACCATGGTTCCGCCCAGGGCAAGACGTTGCCAACGCTCGCGGCAATCCGGCCACAACAACAGAGCAGCCCATAAAGACAGAATCAAATACCCTGCCAGATGGTTGGGATTGCCGAACCGTCCGAGCGCGCGGCCTGCCTCCAGCGTTTGAATCAGTTCCCGTTGCATTACGGGATCGTAGGAGGATTCACTCCGCAGGGATTCGAGAAGATCCGCATAGCCCGCGGACTGGTGCGAAACCGCCTCCATGGACAAGAGAACCGCTCCGGCAATCAATCCAAGAATCAGGATTCGGCGACTGCGTTCCTCGGAGGCCAGAACAGCAGCCAGGATATACACCATCGCGGCCAGGAAGAGCCGCACGAACTTCTCCTGGGACTGATAGGGATAAATGGAATGAAATACATAAACCAGCGCAATTGCAAGCACAGCACAAAGCGGATAAAACAGCGGGAGACCAGCGAGTCGCCGCCAGGAGATACCCGGATGGAGACAGATCAGCAGGAACAGAAGGGGAATCAGGGAACCGTAAAAGAACCCGGACGCCGGATGCGACATTTGCGGATAGAGCGGTAATGCCGCCAGGGAGAACGCAAACAGACACGAGATGAACGTTCGATTGATCATTTCAAGCAACAATCCGTTTCGGCTGTCCGATTGTAGTCATTCCGGTATCGAGATTGAACTGTCCTGAGGATATTCATTTCACGGAAGGTTTCTTTTGATCGGTTTTCCTCTCGTAAATCAGAATCCATAGAACTGCCGCGACGGAAAACACAAGCGGCCAGAGCGCAAGGGGAGACCGGAGATAGAGCGAAGCAACGACCGCCGAAATCCAGTAGCGTGAAAAAGACACTCGATCCTCTACGAATTGCAGCCCCCGGCAAACCAACGGCAGGATAACCGGAAAAGCATAGAAGACAAGCCGGTGGACATCGACCGTCACGGTCATGGGCAATAGAACAAGAACCACATGGACCACAACAATTGAGAGATCCCGTCGGCCCAGTCCTGTTATCCCCAACACCGCCCAGGGCAATAGTTGAGCGAACAGCCATCGCAGAATCTCCTGATCCAGAAAGATCGCGAAACCGCGTTCCTGGTAAAGCCGAAGGGTCTCCCGTATGTTGTCGGACATGATAGCGGAATGGGTGTAGCCGATTCCAACATCGGCAATCCGGGGCCAGCAGAATTCGATCAGTAGCGCTGCGATGACCGCAGGGGCGATGCAGGCAACAAACGGGAGTAGTCGT
>JAKPYU010000313.1 GCA_029568995.1 Candidatus Omnitrophota bacterium
CCGTGCCTGCCCCCGCCCGTGCCTGCCCCCGCCCGTGCCTGCCCAATTCTATTCTATTTTCTCTTAAGCGACAGCACCCATGGCACAATTACATCCGCCTCTTCCTCCGTGAGCGCGAAATTCCCCATGGCTCCCACCGGATTCTCGCGTATCCCCAACTGTTTCGCATTGTCCGCCGAGGGATTCAGCAACCAGGCATGTAAGGTCTCCTGGCCCAGTTTCGCTGCATCCTCCAAGGTTCCCCCCACACCACCGCCTGCGGCTCCCCGGTCGCCGACGGAATGGCAGGCCAGGCAGCTCCTGGCCGCCAGAATGCTCTCCACTCCTTCCATTGACACATCTTTCGAGACCGGTTGACGGAATCCGTAGACTTTGGAAAGAGCCTCCAGAAGCGCATTCACCTGTCCCGGAGTCAAATGGACTCCGGCCATATCGCCCGTTGGATTCTCGCGAATATTGAATTGCTTTGCATTCTGATCGGTCGGTTCCAGCAGAAAGCCCCGAAGATCGTCCTCTGTTCGGCTCATCACCGCTTCCAATCCACCGCCGGGATTCGATTGACCCTCGCCGTTCATCGAATGACAGGCCAGGCAGCCGATCATCGAGAGCCGTTGTTCCATCGGCATGGAACCCAGGTCAAGGAAGACCTGTGCCTGCTTGTGCGCCGAGAATGTCACCAGGGACAGCAGTGGGAATATGCCTGCAAGAATGAAAAGCGGCATCGAAAACGATCGAAGGCGGTCCTTCAGTTTCCGAAACACCACAACACAAATCCCCGCTCCGCCGACCAACACCATGAACCAGACCAATTTATCCAGCCAGCCGGGAATGGGCACGTAATGCGGAGTCGGGTGTAAAAACAGGAATATCCAGGAAAGGGCCAGGAAGATCGCGCCCACGCGAAGCGAGGCGAGACGGTTCTCCAGTGAGAGCACCCCGACCGCAAGGCCGCTGCCGACAATCAGTCCCAGCGATCCGGTGGCAAAGAAATCGGCAGCGTCCCCGGCCATCAGTCTGGCCCAGTAGACAGTCTCGTTCTGACGAATGTCGAGCAATACGAACCAGCAGCAGGCCAGGGTCAGCGGCCCCATGATCGCAGCGATCAGCGCACCGATTTCTTTCCAGAGCGGCTTTCTCGCGAATCCGCCCACAAGGATGATCAAACCGCCGAAAGCAAACAGAACAAGCCCGGTTTCAACCAGCCGAATCATCATGGTATTCCTCCTGGGGATTTCGGGCGGGTCACAGACCCGCCCCTGCAAGATAGCGCACAGATTAGAGGCCCGCCCGTACGCGATGACACTTACCCTGGAATCAGGGGAGTTTCGGTTCTTTCACAACCGGGTACTCACCGGAAAGCGCCTTCATGAATTCCACGAGTTGGCCGATCTCATCCGGGGTCAACTGCGGCATGGCACGGAAAATGGGGAACAGGTTGGGATTATCCTGTCCGCCACAGGCCATGAAGAGAACCGCATCTTCCAGGTTCTTGATACTGCCGTCATGGAAATATGGGGCGGTGTTGGCGATTTCCCGAAGAGCCGGTGCACGAAATGCGCCCTTGTCCGATTCCAGACCCGTGACTTTCATCCGGCCAAGATCGGGATTTTCCTTGTCCATGCCCACACCGGCATTGTAGAAACTCGCGCCGGTAAACAGCGGAGGCGTATGGCAGGTAACGCACAGCGCTTTCCCTTTGAACAGTTCGTATCCTGCTTTCGCCTTTGCGCTGAGAGCCTTACTGTCGCCGTTTCCAAATCTGTCATAGGGAGAATTCCCGGACAGAATGGTTCGCTCGAATGCCGCAATCGCTTTGGTGATCGTGTCCTTGCTGGCGGGTGCACCAAAAACCTGCTGAAAGCTCTTCTGATACTCCGGAATGGTATTCAAATCGGCAGCCACGTCGATCATGCTCGCGCCCATTTCAATGGGATTCTCCACCGGGCCGCCCGCCTGGTGCTCCAGATCCGGTTCCCGCCCGTCCCAGAACATCGTGCTCATATATGCGGTATTGATCACCGTGGGCGCGTTCCGGTCTCCTTTCTGACCGTCAATTCCCTCGGAAACCGGCTTTGGTTCGGCATAAGCGTACTCCGGAATATGACAAGTCGCGCAGGAAATGTCCTTTTTCCTGCTGAGGCGCTTGTCGAAATAAAGCATCTTGCCCAGTTCGACCTTCTCGACCGTCATCGGGTTATCCGTCGGAATCGGCACCGGGCGAAGCCCCAGCGGGACCTGAATCTCATAGGGAGTCTGAGCCGACACAATTGAAGTACTGATAGAGATAGCGAACAACGCTCCTGCCGCAAGGACAAGAACCGTTGCCGAATGAGAAACGCTGAATTTCCGATCCATTCTGTTGCACCTCCACGGAAGATTCAAAAGGATGGGCAATTCTATCGAATTTTGTCTGGAAAGTCACTATCCACTGTCCGACAACATTGCCGGAAATCCCGTCCCGCATGAAGGCCATGGATACCATTCAGTTTCTCACTCTGATTCAATAGGACATACTCGTTGGGTATTTGTCGGGAAATCCCCTGGAGTCCTCATGTCAGTAGACCAAGACACGTCTCACTTCGCGGAACGAGCGAGCGATCCCCATACCGATGTGGTTCTTCGCGTGACCTGGATCGGCCTCGGGATCAACATGCTATTGTTTGTATTCAAGTTATTTGCAGGGATCGTCGGCCGCAGCCAGGTGGTGGTGGCAGACGCGATTCACAGCCTTTCCGACAGCAGCACGGATGTGGCGATTGTGATCGGTGTTCGTTATTGGTCGCAGCCTCCCGATGAGTGCCATCCGCATGGTCATCGCCGCATTGAGACCGTCATCACCGCGTTCATCGCGCTTGCGCTGGGCGCTGTCGGACTCGGATTGGCCTGGAACGGTCTGGTGACATTACAGGAACAGCATCGGGAACCGCCTGGCTGGATTGCATTCATTGCGGCAGTCGTCTCGATCGTTACAAAGGAAATCCTGTATCGCTGGACCATTGCGGTGGGGCGTCGCATTCGATCCCAGGCGATGATCGCGAACGCCTGGCATCACCGTTCGGATGCCCTGAGCTCCATTCCCGCTGCCTTGGCCGTGGCCGGTGCGGCCATTCACCCGTCCTGGTCGTTTCTGGATCATGTGGGCGCGGTTGTTGTCTCGCTGTTTATTCTCCAGGCAGCCTGGAAATTGGGCTGGCCCGCATTGCAGCAGCTCATCGACTCCGGCGCGCCCCGGGCGGATCGCGAACAAATTCGAACCATTGCTCTCGACACGGAGAGTGTTATCGCGGTTCACTCCATCCGGACACGCCACATCGGATCCGGCCTTCAGGTCGATCTTCATGTACTCGTGGATGGCACAATGACCGTCCGGGCGGGACATGATGTCTCCCATGAGGTAAAACGGCGCCTGCTGGAAATGGGGCCGGATGTAGCCGATGTTGTGGTTCATCTCGAACCGTACGAGGAATCTCAGAAAGACCGTCGATGATTCATGCCTTAACGCAGATAGGGTAAAGTGCTATGCTGCCCAAAAGGTCATGTTGTGCAGTCAGGGAGGGCGAGATTCTTGCCGAGCCGCGAATGACAGGAAAATCCGCTTGGCAGGAGCCTTGCCCTCCCAAACTATATGACATCGCCTGAATGGGATTTTGTGCCTCGCACAGCCCGAAAAATCACCAATGGAAAGAGGTTGTCTCATGTCCGTTATCGGTATCATTCCGTCCCGCTATGGTTCCACCCGTCTTCCCGGTAAGCCCCTGGCCCCGATCGCAGGCAAGAGCCTGGTCCAGCGTGTCTGTGAACAGACTCGGAAATGCAAAACCCTGGACTTGATCTGTGTAGCCACGGATGACCAGCGGATCGTGGACGAAGTGAAACGGATTGGGGGCCGCGCGGTGATGACCTCGCCGAACCATCCCTCCGGAACCGACCGGATCGCCGAAGCGATCAACATCCTCGAAAAGGAGGGGGGCGTTCCTGCGGAAATCGTGGTCAACATTCAGGGCGATATGCCGTTCGTCCATCCCCGCATGATCGATGAACTGGTGGAACCGATGCTGGCAGATCCCTCCATCCCGATGGGAACCTCGGTATACCGAATCACACGGGAGGAGGATTATCGTAATCCGGCTATCGTAAAAACCGTGACGGATCTGAACGGATTCGCCATGTACTTCTCACGGTCGTTGATCCCCTATCCGCGCATGAAAACCGGCATCCCGGTCTACGACCATCTTGGGATTTACGTTTACCGGCGAGACTTCCTCTTCACACTTGCCAAACTGAGTCCCACGCCGTTGGAGAAAGAGGAATCACTCGAACAGCTCCGTGTTCTGGAACACGGCTATAAGATCCGGGTTGTGAAAACGGCCTGTGCGGATGCCACTTTCCTGGGCCTCGCTATTGATACTCCTGAGGACATCAAACGCGCAGAGGAAATGCTGCAAGAGCGCGGGATCAAAGACCCGGAGTAGAGACCGGCGAGGCAGGATATCGTTGCTGTTTGTCCTGTTTTTACCCTCTCCCGGAGGGAGAGGGAGAAGAGTCTTTTCATTGAATGCAGGGGCAATTCATGAATTGCCCCTACCGTCATTCCGGCGGAAGCCGGAATCCAGGCCATTTACGTCCTCGCAAACGTCACTTGTACAATTCCCAGTCGGAAACCGCCGATGGTTCCTGGTAGGGTCCTGTCTCAACAGGAGCATTGGGCAGCGCGGCGAAAGAGGAGTATCTCCCCATATTGGCAACGCGGGTAAATCCTTTCGATTCCAGAAAACTTGCAGCACTGGCGGACCGTGAACCGGCGGAACAATAGACAATAATCAACTTGTCCACTGGAAGTTCATTCCACCGTTCCTGGAGAACACCGCCAAACCACGGCATAAGAATGCTTCCAACGATGTGCCCGTTCTCGTACTCGGCAGGTTCCCGCACATCGAGAAAAATCGCATCCGGCGAGTTGACGTAAGCCAGGGCCTGCTGCGCTGTGATGGACTGAACCGCAGATAATTCGGCATTGAATAAGAGATACGAGAGACAGGTGAGTATGAATTTCCCGACCATGGTTCGGCTCTTTCCATTCCATTTGAATCGCAGGTTACCCCGCAATCATGGAGAATGTAGCACATCGTGAGAAATCCTTGGAGTGCGGGAGCGTCAGCTCCCGCCTTTCCATGTCCTGGAAATACCACCCCGGATGGAGTACATTGCGGTCCATATCCTCACGTCGGAAGGATCGAATGATGAACCGTCGATCGTTTCTCACGAGCACCGCTGTTGGAGTTCCCTCAGTGCTGACCGTCTCTGCCGCATCCGCCCGAAGTTCTTCCGGCAGAGCCAGCAAGTCCTCTGAAATGAAAGCAGATCTGGTTGTGATCGGAGGGGGTTTGGGAGGCTGTGCGGCCGCCCTGGCCGGATTGCGAAACAACTTGCGCGTGATCCTCACCGAGGAAACCGATTGGCTCGGCGGACAGATGACTCAGCAAGCCGTCCCGCCGGATGAGAATCCCTGGATTGAATCATTCGGCGCAACACGCCTGTACCGGGAACTGCGCACGCGGATTCGTGAGTATTACCGACGGAACTACCCCTTGACCCCCGCTGCTCGAAGCGTGCCGTTTCTCAATCCGGGAAACGGCGGCGTGTCGAAGCTGTGCCACGAGCCGCGTGTCTGTCTCGCCGTGCTGGATGAACTGCTCGCCCCCTACCTGAGCGGACAACGCCTGACATTGCTCATGCAGCACAAGGCCATTGCCGCCGAAACGGACCGGGATACCGTGTCATCCTTCACTGTAGAAAGTTCTCTGACCGGCAACCGGGTCACTCTCCGTGCGCCCTATTTCGTCGATGCAACCGAGCTGGGCGATCTGCTTCCGCTTGCCAAAACCGAATATGTCACCGGCTTTGAATCCAAAAAAGAAACCGGCGAACTCCACGCGCCCGACATCGCCCAGCCTCAGAACATCCAGTCCTGTACCTGGTGCTTTGCGATGGATCATCTCGAAGGCGAGAACCATGTCATCGAGAAACCCGAAATGTACGATTTCTGGCGGGATTTTATCCCGGCAATGACCCCGCCCTGGCCCGGAAAACAGCTGAGCTGGACCTACACGCATCCGGTCACACTGGAGCCATACACACGGTATTGCGATCCCGTCCAGGAAAGCGCGGGAACGTTGCGGGGATTTTGGTTTTACCGACGGATCGCACACCGCGAGAATTTCGCGCCGGGCACGTATCCCAGTGATATCACCCTGGTGAACTGGCCTTTGAACGATTATGTGTGCGGCAACCTATTCGATGCTCCCACCGAGCAGATCGAGAAGAGCTTCCGGGAGGCGAAACAACTGAGCCTGTCGCTGTTCTATTGGATGCAAACCGAAGCGCCACGTCAGGACGGGGGAACCGGCTGGCCCGGACTTCGTCTGCGCGGAGACCTCACCGGAACCGAGGACGGCCTGGCGAAATATCCATATATCCGCGAATCCCGACGAATCAAAGCGGAATTCACTGTTCTGGAACAGCATGTCGGAACCGACATGCGGATGCAGCTAACCGGCAAGAGCAAAGAAGAGGTGACCGCCGAGGTCTTTCCCGATTCCGTCGGGGTCGGCAGTTACCGGATCGACCTGCATCCCAGTACCGGTGGCGACAATTACATCGACATCAGTTCCCTGCCCTTCCAGATTCCGCTTGGCGCATTGATTCCGCAGCGGATCGAGAACCTTCTCGCGGGCTGTAAGAACCTGGGGGTGACCCATATCACAAATGGATGTTATCGCCTGCATCCGGTGGAATGGAATATCGGGGAATCTGCCGGGGCGCTGGCCGCCTTCTGCCTGGAAAAGAAAGAAAAACCGCGCGGCGTGAAAAATACCCCAAAATTATTGGAGGAGTTTCAGAAAGCCATTCAAGACCAGGGGATTGAGATCCGATGGCCGAAGGTTACACCCAGATGATTGGGGATTGCCGATTGCGGATTGCCGATTGCGGATTGCGGATTGAAAAGACGAGTGAACCACGAAAGCACGAAAACGGAACACGAAAACACCAAACAACAACCCTCACCCTACCCCTCTCCCGGCGGGAGAGGGGACAAGACGGGTGGATTGTCCGCAGGATACATGGTGAGG
>JAKPYU010000523.1 GCA_029568995.1 Candidatus Omnitrophota bacterium
CCGGCGGGGCCGGTGATTGGGCAAAGAAAGTGGGGGAGAGGTCCCTCCCCCGAAGATCGGGGGAGGTTAGGTGGGGGTTGACTGGGTACCACAAAACTCCCCGGCCTGCCTGTCGATGACCGAGCTTTCTTAGGAGGAGCGGCCCCGAGTCTGCGAGGGGCGGCGACGTGGCGATCTCGTCCTTGGCGCATACTGCCTAATGGATGGCACAGGCTTCCAGCCTGTGGGGTGAGGGAAGAAACAACTATGAACATCAACACAAAAACTACTCAATACCAATCCGGAGAAACTGACTATGCCTGATCCTTCAGATCGTTACGCCCAAGCGGGCGTTCATTTGGACATTCTCGATGCGCTCAAGACCAGAATCGTGACGCTGACACGGAAAACCCGTCGTCCTGAGGTGCTTTCCCGCGATGGAGCATTCGGTGGCTTGTTCGCCATCGGCTCGCTGGAAATCCCGGACCCGGTGCTGGTTTCCAGCATGGATGGTGTCGGGACAAAAATAAAGATCGCCTGCCTGAGCGGGAACCACGCCGGCATCGGCGCGGATATTGTCAACCATTCCATTAACGATATCCTCACCTGCGGCGCACAACCTCTCTTTTTCATGGACTACCTGGCCAGCGGCCGCGTCGATCCGCATGTCATCGCGCAGGTTATCGAGAGCCTGGCGAATGCCTGCGCCGAGTCGGGCATGGCGCTTCTTGGCGGCGAGACCGCCGAAATGCCGGATATGTACGCGGAAGGGGAATACGATTTGGCCGGGTGCATTGTTGGAGTGGTCAGCCGCCACAGGATTATTGACGGACAGGGCATTCGGTCCGGAGACAAAATACTGGGGCTGGCATCGAATGGCCTTCATACGAACGGCTATTCCCTGGTCCGCCGGATATTCCTGAATGAATTGCAGTGGTCGTTGGATCGACAGGTAGAGGAATTTCAATCGACCCTGGCGGGTGAGTTGCTTCGCCCGCATCGGAGTTACCTTGCGGAAATTACTCGACTATTGCGAAGCAACCTGGTACAGGGATTAGCGCATATCACCGGCGGCGGATTCTATGGAAATTTACCCCGCATTCTTCCCGATGGATGCGGAGCGCGAATCGACGCGAAAGCCTGGGAACCGTTACCGGTTTTTCGGACGATTCAAACACTCGGTCAGGTTCGCTCCGAGGAAATGTACCGCGTGTTCAACATGGGTATGGGATTCTTAGTGGTCGTTCATCCCGAGGAGGCCCAACCGGCAATGGAAGAGGTCCCGGAACTCCTTCCGGTTGGAGAGATCATTTCCGGCGAGGGGGTTGTGGTGGAGGGAATTTGAATACCGGTCTGACGGGGAACATGCCGGTGTCGCATGACCGAATTGCCTTTACAGGGACGTCATCGCGAGCGCAGCTCCGGCAGAGCCGGTGATTGGGGTAGAGAAAGTGGGCGAGAGGTTCCTCCCCCGAAGATCGGGGGAGGGCAGGTGGGGGTTGACCGGATAGCACAAGATTCCTCGGTGTGACGGTTGCAGGCAAGCTTTCTTAGGAGGAGCAGCCCTGAGTCCGCGAAGGGCTGCGACGTGGCGATCTCAATCTCACTCGTTCGAACAATGAGATTGCCACGCTTCGCTCGCAATGACGATATTGTCAAGACTACTCTGTTCAGCAAGTTGATTGACAAGAAGGGCGAGGAGTGCGAAAATACTCCATAAAACGAGTTACAGCGGCAGGGTTTGCTGCAGATTCGGATAGATGGAAGTCGAACAAAGGAGGCAAGAAAGACACAAACAGGCAGGGGCATCGGCAGTATGGGCACGAAAAACAAAACAGAAAGAAGGAGATAAGAAATGATCGGAAAGTCTTTGAAACACTGCGCAGGACCGGTGGTGATGTTGTTTGTTATTGGGCTGATCACAGGATGCTCGCCCGCTCCCAAAGAGGCGGCGGACCATTCGGCAACAATCAAGGAAGCTCTCAATCTCATGAAGACCACCGCCGAGGGCCTTGGCGAGGCGAGCCTGGTTGACAATTCGCTGGCGTTCGGCACGACGGCGATCGGCGGCGACAACCAGATTGTCAACTTGTTGAAAGACCAGTATCAATGCACGGCGACGTTCTTCGCGAAACAGGGTGACGCATTCGTCCGTGTCAGCACAACGGTCTTGCAGGACGGCGCTCCGGCGGTCGGGACTCCGCTTGATCCCAACGGGCCTGCGTGTAAGGCCTTGCAGAACGGCGAATCGTTCTCTGGGACAGCTGACATTCTCGGCAAACAGTACGAGGCCGGCTATGAGCCGATCAAGAACGCCGCGGGCGAGGTAATCGGAGCCATGTATGCAGGCTTCGAGATCACGAAATAGCCGAGTCGCGGGTTACTGAGAGAATCATGTACACAAAGGTTCCGGCTACGGCGCGAACGCCTGCCGTAGCCGGGACCTGAGTGATATAGTTGTGAAGGCGTGATTCTTTCTCGTGCCCTGGCGTCATGGAACACAGTGCAGGAGGTCTTCTTCGATGAAAACCGCCAAGGAACAAGTACTGGAGCTTCTCCGGCAGATCCCGGAGGACTCGTCCCTCGAAGATATACAGTACCACATCTATGTTCGGCAGAAGGTGGAAAAGGGCCTGGAAGCCGCAAAGGAGGGCAGAGTGGTCCCTCACGAGGAAGTTGTCAACCGGATGCGGCGATGGCTCGAAAGGTAATTTGGACAGAACCAGCCTGGGATGATCTCGAGGCTGCGGCAGAGTATATCGCACGGGATTCATCGGGCTACGCGGCGGCATTCGTTCGAGAGGTCGAAGAAGCGGCCTCTTCGCTCTCAGAGTTCGCGGAAAGAGGGCAGGTAGTGCCGGAGTTTCGGGACGACGCGATCCGCGAACTACTGGTGCGGCCATACCGGTTGGTGTACAGGATTTCGGATGATGATGTGCTCGTATTGGCGTTCATTCACGGTGCGCGGCGCATCTGGCGCGGGTAGGCGGAACGGATGGCAGGAACGTTCTTCCATTTCGAACCGGCGCTTCTTACGATCACAACTCCGTCGCCGGGATCAGTGGAGGACTTCATCAGATTGCTTCAAGAAAAGCTGGATGAGCAACTTGAGACACCGCCTGTCAACCAGACAGTCGAGAAGCCGTTTTGAAATGCCAAGAACCACGCAGCTATATTTTCTCCCGGAATTGCAGCCGGACACGTCAGGTCCGAAGCCGGTAAATGTCGCTTCCGTACCACAACGAAGTCCGTTCCGATATCCGGGTGGGAAAACGTGGTTTGTGCCGACATTCAGACGATGGATTTCTCATTTCGACTTGAAGCGTGTAACCTTGGTGGAGCCGTTCGCCGGGGGAGGGATCGTGACTCTGACCGCCTTGTTTGAGAACCTTGTCCGGAATGCCGTTATGGTAGAACTCGATGAGGATGTCGC
>JAKPYU010000340.1 GCA_029568995.1 Candidatus Omnitrophota bacterium
CACACGGTGAGGATGGCCCACAACCGCAACCTCCAGCACTCCCGGACAACAGATCAGCACTTCCTCGATTTCACGCGGATAAATGTTCTCGCCGGAATCGACAATCAAATCCTTGAGCCGCCCGACAATGCGGATATACCCCTCCTCATCAATGGTCGAAAGATCCCCGGTGCGGAACCAGCCATCCTCCCAGAACACCTTGCGGGTCAGCTCCGGCGCGCGGTAATAGCCCTGCATCACCAGGTCGCCCCGGACATTGAGTTCGCCCACCTCGTTCGCGGGCAAATCCCTGCCGGATTCATCGCGGACAACCACCTCGACACCCGGCAAGGCATGGCCGATTGTGCCGATTCGGTTCTGCCCCATGCGATTGACCGCGACCACCGGGGAGGTTTCGGTCAACCCGTAACCCTCCAGGAGTTCCACGCCGAATTTGTTCGAGTACATGTGGTTGACCTCGACCGGCAGGGGGCCGCCGCCGGAGACACTGAACGCCAGGCCATGGTTTTCTGCGATCCCCTCCGGGGCACGTCGGGCCAGGAAATGGAACATCGGCGGCACCGCGGTCAGCACCAGGTTCTTCTCTGTGGTGATGGAACGCAGCAGGGCATGGGGATCGAATTGCACAAACAGCCGCATCGAGGCCCCGGACAGAAGCGCGCCGAACAGGTTCGTTGTCATCGCATAGGAGTGAAACAGCGGCAGGACCGTCAGAAACAGGTGCTCCTTGTGGAAATGGAACACATCAACATAGGAGACATAATTGCTGTAGAGATTCTTATGGCTGAGCATGACCCCTTTCGGATCGCCGGTTGTGCCGGAGGTATAAAGGATCATGGCGGTTGTGTCCTCGCCCGGCAGATCGCACTGCGCTGTCGGAAGCGAAGCGCCCTTTTCGACGGCCTCAGCGACGGAAAGGATCTCAAATCCATCCTCGAAATTCGCCTGCACGGCCTCCGCGCTGCTTTTCAGCGCAGGATCGTAGAGCAGGAGTTTCGACCCGGCGTGTTTCGAGAGAAACGCGATGTCGTCCGGTTTCGTGAGGGGATTCCAGGGCAGCGCCACACACCCGGAACCGAGAATCGCATAGAGACCCGCCACGAAATGCGGCGTGTTCGGAGCGAGGAGACCGACATGGGGCGGGTCGGTTCGCTCATGCTGCGCCAGGCAATTGATCGCGCACTGAACCTGCGCGGCAAGCTCGGCAAAGGTCATGCTTCGATCCTCCCACAGGAGCGCGCAACGCTCCGCGTGGCGGTCAACGGAATTGAGAAAAGCCTCATAAAGGTTCATTGTTCTTCTACAGCCTCACAGTAGTCCTGACGTTAAGCCACACCCACAAGATGGCGAAGATGGAAATATAGGCGGGATATGGAGGAGCTGCAAGGTGGATGGATGCAAAAAGTGGGAGGAGTGATGCCAATGCGACTCGGAGTTCCCTCACCCCAACCCTCTCCCGGCGGGAGAGGGGG
>JAKPYU010000341.1 GCA_029568995.1 Candidatus Omnitrophota bacterium
CACCTGCGCGGTCATCTCGGCGGGCACGGTTCCCAGGTTGGCGACTTCGAGCGTGATCTGCTCGATTTCCTCATCGGTCAGGTTCCGGTACACATCGGCGGCCACCTCCGGTCCCAGGGTCACCATGAGGATCGCTGCCTTCTTGCGCCCGGTTATCTTCGCTTTCTCTTGCGTCGCGCGGACCATGATCGCGATTTCCTCTCAGTACTTGCGGAATCAGTCCAACACAAACTCCATTTGGATCAGCCACCCGGCCAGGTCTTGATAATCGTGAAAACCACAAGAACACAAAACCACAAAGACACGAAGACTCAAAGACTCAAAACCACAAAGGCACAAAGACACAAAGGCATAAAGAAGACCGTATGGATTAGCCGCTCAGCCAGGCTTTGATGATTGCAGCGACCTCTTCTGGTTTCTCTTGTGCATACGAAATCACATGTTCCTGCATCTTCAGACGTCGTTGTTCCTCAGCAGGCAAGCTGGCAATATCTCCGAACTGGGCGAGTCCCAGTTGGGCCAATGTAAGATCCCGGGACTCGGTGACCGGCTCGATGGGAACCTCTTCCACCTCTTCTTCCTCGATGGCTTTCGGCGCGAAAGCCTTCTGGAAGAACAGGAATCCGAGAACCGCGAGCACTGCGAGAGCAATCACCGGCAATGCCGAACGGATCAACTTCTGCCCCTGTTCCAGCCAGTATTCTCTACGCCGTTCCGACTCCTTGCGCGTATCGAACTGCATCGACTTGATTGAAAGCGTATCGGCCGATTCGGGACTCTCCAGGTTGATTCCGGCTAAGGAAGAAATGGTCTGTCGAAGATCCTCAATAATGGCGTCGTCGTACGGGACCATGTCGCCGCTTTCCGGGTCCCGATGGTAATTGAGGATGATCCCGATATGCTTTTCCTTTACTTCTCCGGTGGGGAAAATGGTTTTTGTTTTGGTTAGCGGGTAGTCGTAATTGGCGATGTTTTCGGCGATCTCCGTTTTCAGAGTTTCCCCGCCGGCTGCGCCGATTCCGGTGTCTTGAACATTGCCTGCAACGCCCGGCTCGCCCGCCATGGCGGCGGAATTGGAGACTTCCTCATAGGTTTTCTCGCTGATCAACGCCTGTCCTTCAGGATCGAGTTTATTTTCCTCCTCGGATTTCTCCGTCCAATCGAGAACCATCTGGACACTCAATACATAATCGTCTGCCCCGACAATCTTCTCGATATGAGGGGCGATATTGTCGCGAAGCTGGTTTTCTCTCATCAGTCGGAGTTGGTCTTGTTTGTGAACCATCGCCGCTCCGCTGTCCGCCTCTTCGCTTACACCGCTCAACATCTTGTTGTTCTTGTCGGTTACCTGAACGGCGGCAGGCTCCAATTTGGGAACAGCGGCCGCTACAAGGTTTTGGATCCCGATGACCTCCTCCCGGGAAATCCCCCGACTGGCGACGATCTTCACGCTCGCAGAAGGAAATGCCTGGTCTTCTTTAAATAGAGCTTCCTCAGGAATGCTTAGATGCACGGCGACACTATCGTATCGTGCTCCCTGTCGGATGGTCCGAGAGAGCTCGTTCTGCAGACCGCGCTTGTATTGCACTTCAAAAATCCGGTCGGTCATGCCCAGGCGGGTTGTATCGAACAGTTCAAGGCCCGGCCCGCCCGCCGCACCCAGCAGGTCCTCTCCCGCCAGGGTAAGGCGTACGCGGTCCCGCTGCGCGCGGGGGACATAGATTGAGTTTCCTCCCCGGAGCTCAAACTTGACATCGCTGGCATCGAGGCTGGCGGCGATCTCGTCCAGGCGTTTTTCCTCGCCGGAGGGAACCGAAACCAGGAGGACAAAGTCCGGTCGGCTGGCGACATACACCGCAATCACCAGCGCCAGAATGAGCACCGTCGGCGCGGAGATGAACATGATCTTCTGCTGGGCGTTCAGGTTTCCCCACACCCGGGACAGTTGTTCTTGTAGCTGACCGAAAAACTCACCCATGGCGATCTCCTTTCACAAGGAGACTGGAGGGCGGGAATACATCGAATCCCGCCATGCCCTTTCGGAGGGATGCAAGGGGATGGGAATTGGGTTGCCGGGAAGCCCAGTGATCTAGCCTGAATTGGGCTGCCCGGATGGTGGCCGGACTCTGCCGGTAATACCGTACTTCCTCCATGATTGAGTCTCCCTGGGAACCTTGGTGAAATGGAACAACACCGAAAAAACCGAATTCCCGCACACGGATGTCGTGGCGGGTCTCTCGTCGTGACAGTGAAAAACCGAACTTCTCATATCGCTTACCAGCTCGCATCTCCGTGTTCGCGAGAGCTCCGATTCTCGGAGAACACGGAGTTGCCTGGACGATCTAAGCCGGTGGAGCCGAGTCGAGTCGAAGATGATTCAGCTCCTGCCGGGGAATCCAAATCTCACTCTCGGTCACAATGAACGGGATGCCGCGCGACCGCAACATCGCTTTTAACTGATCGCGGCTGACAAAATCCGCGGTATACGGGACTGCCACGTAATCCGGACCGAAGTACCGGATCCCCACGAACATGCAGAGAACCAGCAGTCCGAGCGAGGCCAGAACCCAAACAGGTAAATCCAACCGTCTTGTCGCCATTGTGACGGCTCCTTTCCGGGTTCCTCCCGATGCCTCAGATCCCGATTTCAGCCTTACGGGCTGCATCACAATCTCTTACCAATTTGCCCCCTCTTCCCCCGGGAGAGGGTTGGGGTGAGGGGTTCTTCTCACTTACTAAACCTGCATTCTCATCAGTTCATCGTACGCTTTTAAAATCTGATTTCGTACCTGCATGGTCAGATCGAACGCGATCCCGGCCTCTTCGACAGCGATCATCACCTGGTGATAGTCGTCCGTCTGACCGGTAACCAGGTCTTCGACTTGTTTTGCGGAGTCGCCGTGCAATCGATTTACCTCTTCAAGACCCTTTTGAAGCATTTCGGGGAAAGAGGGGCCATCCTCTTCCGGATCGGGTCGATGTATACGGGGCTGCACCGGCGCACCGCCTGTCGGTGTCACCCCGAGTGGTCCTGTTTTCCATTCCAGTGGACTAACCACAACCCGACTCCTTCTTCCTCATGGCCGGACCGATTTCCGGTTGTTCTTATCGTTCCGTTCCGTCCCCGGATTGTTCGTCATTTGTCAGTTGATCTGCGAGTTCGGCCAGCCGTTGATACATCGCCATGGTGTTGTTGTGCAGCGTATCCAGTTGGTTGCTGAGACTCTCCAGATCGGCAACGGTCTGCGCCTTCGACGGATCGGGAATGGTCTCCGAGGCGTCTTGCAGCGTGTTCATGATCTCCGCAAACGTGGGTTCTCCGGGCGCGGGGAGTTGCGGCTCCCTGACCGTCCCCGGTTGCCCGATACCCTGCGGCCCCAGTGTCGGATCGAGCCGCGCCGCCAAGATTCGAGGATCGATTGATTCAACCATGATGTCGCCTCACCTTACTTACCGATTTCCAATGCCTTGGACGTCATCTGTTTCGAGGAGTTCAAGGCGGTTACATTCGCTTCATACGCGCGGGATGCGTCGATCATATCCACCATTTCCTGAACCACATTCACATTCGGACGGAGAACCACGCCGGTGCTGTCCGCGAACGGGTGGCTGGGATCGTAAATTTTCGTGAAAGCGTTCGGTGTTTGGTCTTCAACGATCTTATTGACCTTCACGCCGCCGCCGATGATCCGGGAGAGACGGCGGTGCGCCTGGGTCAGCGACTCATTGAAATGCCGACCCATGGCTTCAAACACCACGGACCGTCGGCGATACGGTCCACCTTCTTTGGTGACCAGAGTCTGGGCGTTCGCAATGTTGTTTGCGATCACGTCCATGCGGACCCGTTGCGCCGTAAGCCCGCTCGCGCTGATATCGAATGCACTCATTCTATTCTACCTCGATCAGGTCTGGCCCGCCTGCTGCAGGATCGTCCGGATTCCCTTGTACCGGCGAGTCAGCAAATCCGTAAGAGCCAGGTTCTTCTGAGTATTTTCGGCTAAATTCGCCATCTCTTCATCAATGTTGATATTGTTTCGATCCGCCCGAAAGCGGGTGTTATTGTCGATCACGACGCGCGGCGTCACCTCTCCGACCACGCCGACCCCGCCGATTCGAAAATGCCGATTGTCGGTCGTCTTCCCTATGAACGAGGTCCCGAACCGGGCACGCTGCAGTTCCTTCTCGAACGAGACCGTAGCCCGCTCGTAATTCGGTGTGTCCACGTTGGCGATGTTGTTTGAGAGCGCGCGGTGACGCGCGTCTGTCCCCTCGATGCCCTTTTTGAGCATCACCGTGGACCGAACCTCAAACAACCTCGAAATCAATCCCATGGCGCACCTCATGTTCTCTAACAAGCAAATCACGTACCACATTCCCCAAACGGCACATTAAATCTAACAAACTGAAAATAAAGAACTTATAATCTATTTCTTCAGGAAAATCTTTCGGATTATCCGATCCGGGAAGCCGGTTTTGCCCCTGTTCGGAAACTCCTGCCCGGTTCGTGTCCTGTCGATATCTTTCACAATTTCTCTTTCCTCTCGTTCGCACTCATCGAACGAAACGCCTGTCAGGAAATGTTCATCATGGTGATGCGATTCCGCGCAACCTGAGCGGCGAACGGGTCTTTCGTTTCGATGGCGTTCTTGTAGGTCTCCTTGGCCTTGCCGATATAGTACTGCTTTCGAAATTCATCTTTGTCCTGGGAGGAGGCCAGTTTTTCATAGCATTCACCCAGCAGAAGCAGTGAACGCGCGTACATTTCTTTTGGCATGGTTGTTCCGCTGATCTTTTCCAATCCGGCGGCGGCTTTCTCGTAATCCTTGATCCGGGCGTAGCCGTCTCCCCAGCGGTAGTAGATCACATCGCGATCCTTCGCCAATTCCACCATATCCGATTCGATATATTGTTCATAATAGTTCACAGCTTCCCGATAGGAGTCGGGATTTTCCGAGTTGGCGAGATCGAAGCTGATTTCGGCCAGCGCCCGCACCGCATCCCATTCGTTCGGATTCATTTGCAGCAGAGCACCGTACTCCGTTTTCGCTGAACGGAGTTTGTCTTTTCGGGTTTCATCGAACGAGACCTCGGCTTCATCGCGGTACGACTGTGCGATGAGACGTTGGGCCTTCAGTCCGGGTCCTTCCTCGACCTCTTTGCCGCCGGGAGCGCGAACAACCGGATTATCCCGAACCACCTGCCGAAGGAGATCCCGCGCCTGACCGTAGCTGAACCGTCTCAAATACGCATGAGCCAGCTTGAGGGAAACACGCGACAGACTGTCTCCTCGTGCATCCTGCTGATAGAACTTATTGTCCAGATAGTATTCGTAGATGCGAATGGCCTGATCCGGATGCCCCAGCTCCAGGTAGATATCGCCGAGCATTTCCCGACAGGGGATGGCACGCGGATCACCCGGTGCCCCGGTTGCCGACCAGACAATCGCAGTTCCCAATAAATCTCTGGCTTTCGGCAGGTTTCCCGCTTCATACGCACAGCGTCCCGGACGGAAATAGCAGTCTTTCAGTTTGTCCTGGTTTTTCTTATCGACGTTGACGGAGCTGGTTCGGGCTGTGATGGCGACGTCGTACTGCGTATAGGCCAATTGATAATTCTCTTTTGCTTTCGCGGGGTCATGGACCTCCGATTTCGGGTCGGCGAGCACATCGGCATACCGTTCATACGTGCGGGCGAGCCAATAGCGGGTCAAATAAGTCCATTTGGTATCGGGGAATTCGCGTATAATGTTGAGATATTCCTCAATGGCCATCTGGAGGTCTCGAGGATTTCCTTCATCCATACCGCGCTGGTAATAGATATTCGCCATACGGAGTGCAGCGACATTGCTGCGTTCACCGGAACCGGGCGGGTAGAGCGGGTTGTATTTTCTTCCCAGGCGGTAGAAATCCACAACCCGTCGATCGTAATCGCCTTCTTTCCAGGCAGCATCCCCCACCAGATAACAGAGAGAAGCCAGGTACGGATTTCCGGGATCCTGTTTGGAGAGAGAGTCGATAAGAGGAATCGCGATATTCATCGCATTCTCGTATCGCTCCATGTAGAAATAGGCCTCTGCCAGGTTGTTCCTGATGTGATTCTCCTGCTCCTCGGAAAGGGGACCGGTCGTGGACAGGATTTGTCGGGATCCGGACGCCTGTTTGGGGTGGAAAGGTACGGAGGATTCTGCGCCGATGAGCCTGCTGTACAGATAGATTGCTTCGGAGAGATGGGTGGCCACCGTGGCACGGGTGATTTCAGCGGCAGCCAGTTGGGAAGCGCGCAGATCGGAACTGCGGGGCAAGTCCTCCGCCGACGCCTCGATGTTTTCCGCCTCTCTGGAAGCATTTCGTCCGAGAATCAGAAGGGTGTCCGCCAGGCCCAGCGCCAGATCCCGTTGCAGATTGTAATACTGAACATCGAGGCTTTTGGGTTCGGTCTGGACGAGCAGACTCTCTGCATTTCGATACCCTCGGAGTGTTCCCTGGATATAGACCTGTTGGTCCGGATCGTCATCATAGAGCTTTCGCCAGATATCGCCGATGAGGGTGTGGAGGGCCACGCGGCTTTCCGTATCTGTTGTGGGATTCGCAAGGGCCTCCTCATATTTCGTGATGGCGGTCAGGAGGCGTTCTTCCCGGGAGTTCTCGTCGATGTTCGCCCATCGCTTGTAGATATCTCCCAGCGTGACCAGAGTCTGTGTCGTCCGTGGGGATTTCTTGTACTTCTTCAGAAACGCCTCGTAGGCATCGATCGCCTGCTGGTATTCCAACTGTTTCTCGTAGGAAAGGGCGATGTAGTAATAGGCATCTTCCTCCTTAGAGGTGTCCATGTAGCGTCGATAACCGGCTCCCTCGGACTTTGCCAGACGGTCGCCGATTCGACGCTGCTCGATAAGGAATTTATTGAAGTACTCGACGGCATCGGCATATCGTGCCTTCGCGGCATTCGGATCGGTTGCCGTCAACTCCTCCGCCCGTCGGTAAAACGACATGGCCAACAGATAGGCGGCTTCCTCCAGGTGGGTATCGGTCGGGAAATCCACCAGAAGCCGGGTGAATGAATCCACGATCACGCCAAAACGCTGTTCACCGAGATTCTCGCTCTGGTAGGCGCGGTAGCCTTGATCCCACAATTCGGATGCTTTCTTGGGGCTGAAATTCATGTAGTAATACATCGCTAATCCCAGACCGGTTAATGCAATCAAGAGCGCTCCTGCCGCCGCAATAATAATCTCCGTCTGGGTCAGATCGAGTTTTTCGATCAGTCGTTCCAGGAAGTTTTTCGGTGCCTCTTCTTCTTCCTCCTCCTCCTCGGCCTCTTCTTCCTTGACTTCCATTTCGGGGAGTTCTTCCTGGCTCAAATCGATATCGACATCCAGTTCTTCCGGCTCCGGTTCGGCCTCTTCCTGGGGAGCCTCTTCTTCCCCGGCACCGAAATCGCCCAGATCCAATTCCTCCAGTCCCTGCAAGACCGATTCATCTTCTTCATCGAGAAGATCGTCATGTTCCTCGTCTTCGTCTCCCAGATCCGCATGGGCCAGATCCAGATCCTCTCCGGGAGCCTCTTCTTCCATTTCCGCTGTGGATTCCGCAGGAACCTCTTCCTCTTCGAGGTCAAGGTCGCCGATTTCCAGATCGGCCTCCCCTTCTTCGTCCTCCCCTTCCAGATCCAGATCCCCAAGATCCATCTCTTCCTCGGATTCCTCGGGGGGTTCCTCTTGTGCGGCGGGTTTCGGGGCTGGTGGAGTCGGGGTTTTCTTTGCCGGAGCAGGGACTTCCGGTTCTTCTTCCTCGAGGTCAAGGTCCAGATCTTCCAGATCCAGATCCTCTTCCATCTCGGAGATTTTTTCCGGTTCGGGCTTCGGTTGAGGTGCGGTTTTCGGACGTCGTTCGGGCGACGGTTGGGCAGCAGGTTTCGGAGGCCGTTCAGGCTGCGGTTGGGCAATGGGCATTTGGGGAGGTTCCGGTTGCGGCGTGCGTGTGGGTTGTGCCTTGGGGGGAGGAGCGAGAATTCCTTCCGGCTCCGGAACCACTGGTTCCGGTTCGAGGGTCAGACTTGGGATCTCCCGTTCTTCCACCGGGCGTGCGCGTCCGAAGCCCAGCCGTTGCAGAAACGAGGGTTTCTCCTCAAGAAGATGAGCCACCTGGTGTGGAACCGCATCTTCGGAATACCCGGATTCGGATGCACCAAGCGCCTCCCGGAGAATCCGGTCATCGGCCAGCGATTCCGGGGGGCGACGACGTTTGCGAAGGGATTTGAGAGCGCGCCGGGCCACCTGTCCGTTCTCGACCATCCGTTCGACCACTTGTTCTTCGATGCGTGGATCCAGCGGGACGGTGGGATCGTCGATCTCCAATCCCAGCTCACCGAGCGTGGTGAGAACCGCCTCGGTCCGGATGCCCAGGCGCAGTGCCAGATCGAAAGCGGAGAGTTCGCCCAACGTTCGTTCCGCTACATCAACCACGGTCGGTACCTCAATCGAATTGGGGATTCATCAGCCGTCGACCTTTCGGGGCCATTCGAATCCCGCTTCTCGGTATTCATTCAACTTGTTGCGCAACGTGCGGATACTGATCCCCAGCATGTCCGCCGCCTTGGTTCGGTTATCTCCAACCGTCTCCAGGGTCCTGAAAATCAGATCGCGTTCCATCTCACCCACGGTCATTCCTACACGGGTACTGTTCCCATTCTGGACTAAACGGTCCGGCGAGGTATCCCGCAACTCCTGCGGGAGATCGTCCACCCCGATGACGGAATTTCTGGCCAGTACGACAGCCCGTTCAATCACGTTTTCCAGTTGACGGACGTTTCCCGGCCAGTCGCATTTCCAGAGCAGCGATTCCACTTCCTTGGAGATTCCCGTAATGCGCTTATTCATCTCCTTATTATACTTGTCGACAAAATGACTCACGAGCATCGAAATATCGCTCTTTCGCTCTCGCAATGGCGGGAATTCGATAGCGACCACGTTGAGTCGATAAAACAGATCCTCACGGAAATCGCCGCGTTTGATGAAGTCTTCCAGGTTGCGGTTGGTCGTGGCCATCACCCGGACATCCACCTTCACCGGCTCGCGTCCCCCCACTTTGTCTACTTCCCGCTCCTGCAAAACGCGCAGGAGTTTCGCCTGGAGCTTCGCGCTCATCTCGCTGACTTCGTCCAGAAGTATCGACCCGCCGTCCGCCATAACAAACTTGCCTTCATTGGATCGGATCGCGCCGGTGAACGCGCCCTTTTCATGTCCGAACAGCTCGCTTTCCAGGAGATCTTCGGAGATGGCGGCACAGTTTACTTTAACGAACGGCTTATTGCGACGCGGAGACAGGTAATGGATGGCGCCGGCGATCAGCTCCTTGCCGGTTCCACTCTCGCCGCGTATCAGGATGGTGCTGCGTGTGGGGGCGACGGTGCGGATCAGGTCATAGATCGGCGCCATTTTCGGGTCCTGGCCGACAATCCGATCCAGGCCGTATTTCAGCCCGGCTTCTTCCTGGTAATAACGCGTGGTTCGGCGCAGATCCGCGTGATCTAACTCCCGTTGGATCTTGGCTTTAAGTTCCTCGACATCGAACGGCTTCCGCAGGTAGTCGCGAGCACCGAGTTTCATGGCCTGGATCGCGGTGTCGATTGTGCCGTGCGCGGTGAGCATCACCACAAGCACGTCTTCGGAAATCTCACGGATTTCTCTCAGTGCTTCGATCCCGTCCTTCACCGGCATCTTGATATCGCACAAGATCAGGTCCGGCAGGCTTTCCCGGACGGTATCCACTGCTTCTTGTCCGTTTTCGGCTGTTCGAACTGTATACCCCTCCGCTTTCAGAACCGTCTTGAGGAGGTTTCGAATTCCTAATTCGTCGTCTACGACCAGGATCTCATACGCCGGCATGATTCCTATTCCCTTCTGTGGATCTCAGGTCCTGATTGACCTTCCGGATGTTCCGGATCGCGTTCGCCCATCGGCAGAAACAGCGAGAATTCCGTCCCCGTTCCCTCTTCGCTCTCCACTCGGAGAAATCCGCGATGCTCTTCGACTATCTTGTTGGAGACCGCCAGTCCCAGACCGGTCCCGTGCGGTTTGGTCGTGAAAAACGGGTCGAAGAGCCGGTCGATGTCTTTCTGCGGGATGCCCGGTCCGGTGTCGCGAATGCGGCAAACCGCGAATGGCCGCACTTCCTCATCGCGGGCCAGCCGTTCCTCGGATCGCGACAGCGCAATCTGCACTTTTCCTCCCGACGGGCCGAGCGCCTCAATCGCATTGATCAGCAGATTGATAAACACCTGCTTCAACCGACTGCGGTCGATTCTCACCGGACTGCCCTGCGGATCGCGCCGGATTTCGTACTCTATGCCGGTCTGGCTGAACCGGTCCGCGAGAAACTGAAGCACCTCTTCCGAAAGATCGCCCAAGTCGCACCATTCCAGATCGCTGGAGATCGGTTTGGCCATATCGAGCATGTCATCGGTCAGATTCGCGAGCCGGTCGATCTCTCGGATTACATTCTCCGAAAATTCCTGCAAAAATTCCGGGCTGTCCTTCATGGACGGAAGAATCTGGAGATATCCCCGGATTGTGGTCAGGGGATTGCGCATCTCGTGAGCGACACCGGCGGCCAGTTCGCCCAGGGCGGTCATGCGGTCGCCCCGTCGGGCGCGTTCCTCCAACAGACGTTGAGAGGTCAGGTCCGAAAAAATGAATGTCGATCCGATCCGGCAATGCATCCGGTCAAACAGTGGGGAAACCGCCCCTTTTACAAAAACATCCCGCCCGGACTTGTGCGGGATGCACATTTCCACATGATCGTGACGATCTCCGTCCAGCATTAACGGAGCCAGCACGGAAGCCGCCTTTCCCATGATATCGGAACAATGCCTGCCGAGTACTTCCGTGCGGTCTCTTCCGAGCGCCTGTTCCGATGCGGCATTGAACGTGAAACAGATTCCCTCCGTATCCACGGCCAGGAGGCCGCTGCCCATCGACTCGATTACGTTGTCGAGATCGGCACGGAGACGTTCCACTTCGGCGATTTTGGATTGGAGGTTTCGGTTGGCTTCTTCGAGGGCCTGGTTTTTGAGTTCGAGTTCGCGATTGATTTCGGCGATCCGAAGCTGCAACACATCATAGGCGTTCTGCAGGCGTTCGGTGTGCTGATTGAACGCGGCGATGGCTTTCCGCAGCTCCGCCACATCTTCCGGACGTGTCGCGTCGGGAATCGCGGGTAGATCTCGATTCTTTCTCATCCCTAAACCCTGGGGATTGGCAGCCACGGCCTTTACCTCCTGAGGCATACGGCCCAGCGCCCACCGCATGGATTATCCAACCCAACCCCATCGACTCATGCGATGGAGTGCCTGGATATCTTTCAGTTTATCGTTTGCGGTCCAGAAACCGCGCATCCTCAGGCCCGATCCGGCTTCCATACGCCCGGGAAGCCAGCCGCGCCCGCTGCATTGCGATCAATTCCCGATTCAAATCTGCCGCGTTCCGTTTCAGGCAGTCTTCGTTCTCTTTCTCCAACTTCATCAGAATCTCGAGCACTCCGGCGATATCGGCGGCTACCGTCCGAACGGATTTGCGGATCTCCTCGTCCAGTGTCTCCGCAACGGATTCCCATTCTTCCTTGATTTCATGAGAGTCTTTGTCGAGCTCATTCAGACTCTGCACGATGGACTGCTTCTCCCGCATCATCTGGGCGGCTTTTTCAATATCCGGGTTGTCCGAGGATAAAGCCGCTATCTGATCGCGCGAGAATTGTTCCATTTCTCTATAGAGCGCCAGCTCCCGACCAAGAATTCCTTCCATACATTGACTTAGCTGTTTCGGTTCCATTCGACATGAATACACCACAACATCTTGTGACTTGGTGCCAGTCGGACGGCAATATTTGCCGGTTTACCGTCCCTCAACTTAAGATTGCGTTTCAAGACAATTGCGCTATCTTATGGGAATAGTACAACTTATGGTATATGTCTGTCAAGATATTTTTTCACAGAAATGCAAAAAAAGACAGGAATAGCCCGGAAGCGTTTGGGGAGATGTGATTCTCGTGCAAAACCGGTTCCCTCACCCCGACCCTCTCCCGGTGGGAGAGGGAGCGTCTCCTTTGTCATTCCAGCGCACATCGGAATACAGGGGTCACGGGCGAGACACGCGTGACACGGGCGACGTGTTGATTTACGAGGTTCCCTTCAGAGCGCGCAGCATCGCGTCCGCTTTTTTCTCGTCCTCTCCCTTGGAATTTGCTTTCAGCTGTTCAAAGACTTTGATCGCCTCATCCTTCTTCTCGGCGTCGATCAGGTATTGGCCGAGCATGAACAAGATCTCATTGGTGCGTTCATGGTTGGGAAACAGCTCCAGCGCCTTCCGCAGGGTCCGGATCGCGGTCTCGGAGTCGCCGTGCAAGCCCAGGCGGTTTCCATAAGCCAAAAGGGATCGGAACACCCCTTCGCTCGCGAGATCGCGGATTTCCTGCCCGGCCTGTTCGGTGTGGCTCAGTTTCTCATACAGGGGTATGGCATCCTCTTCCTGGAGCCATCCCTCGATGGTTTGGGCCATTTTGAGCGCGGCTTCGTAGTTCGTCGGCTCGTCCTGGACCTGCTGTTTCAGTTTCGCGAAAGCCTCCAGGTCGCCAAGAACGCTTTCCATCCGTTCCTGGAGCATCTCCGGAGTTACATGCTGGCTTGTGCGATGACGGCCCAGCTCTTTCCCGTCGGTATCCAGGAAAAGAATCTCCGGAACCTGGCGGACACGGAATTGGCCTGCTGTCTGGTTCTCCAACCGGATATTGAGGGTCACCCGAACGAATTTCGGGAACATCGCCATAATGCGGGTATCTTTGTAGGTTCCTTCGAATTGCTGTTTGTAAGCGGTTGAACGAATGTCCCAGAAGTCGACGAAAATCGGTCTCTTTTCTTTCTGGGCGACCGCCAGTCCTTCCTCCAGTTTGGTGTACCAGGTCATGCCCAGCTGTTCGATTTTCTTGGCGGCGCCGGGCTGCGCGCCAAGAACCGTGAAGAGAAATGCGAGCCAGATTGTGTATGTTTTTGTGTGTTTCATGATCGTTATCTCTGGGGCATTATAGCAGTCAATGTGGCAGATCAAACGTTATCGTGGTGAACTGGGAGAAGGCACCTGGCGGGGCCAGGGGAGTAAGGGCGCACGGCCATGCGCCTTTACGCGCTGTTCATCAGGATTTCCATCTTGTAAGATAAGGAATCACGTTTCTTCAGGAGGAAGACCATGCCGATCTTCTCGTCTATGAACCTCTGCAAATTCCTCATTGTTTCGACGTGCAGCCTATGGATGTTTGTGCTGATTCCCCCTGTTTCTGTGAGCGGGGCGGAGAACGGCCCGTTGCGGATTATCGTCTTCGGGGCGCATCCCGACGATTGTGAGATTCGCGTCGGTGGGACAGCCGCAAAATGGGCGCAGATAGGACACAAAGTGAAATTTGTCTCCACAACCAATGGCGATGTGGGTCATGCGGCCATGGCCGGCGGGCCTCTTGCCCAGCGCCGCACGCGGGAGGTGGAGGAAGCCGCAAAAGTACTCGGGATTGAGACGCAAGTGCTCGATAACCACGATGGCGAACTGATGCCGACCCTGGAGAACCGCAAGGAAATTGTACGCCTGATTCGCCAATGGAAAGCGGATATCGTGATCACAAATCGACCGAACGACTATCATCCGGATCATCGGTACACCTCGATCCTTGTGCAGGATGCCGCCTATATGGTCACGGTTCCGTACCTGTGTCCGGATGTTCCCTACCTGGAAAAAAATCCCGTTTTTCTCTATTGGCCTGACCGGTTTCAAAAATCCAATCCGTTCCAGGCGAACATTGTTGTCGGGATCGACGATGTGATGGATCTGAAATTCAAGGCTATCGACTGCATCGAATCGCAATTCTATGAACTGGGTTGTGCCGGTGTCGATCCCAATAAATGGATCGGGAAAGACGAAGCCAAACGTGCCGCGTTTCTACGGGAACGGTTCAAGTTCAATGTGTGGGATGCTTGGCGGCCGCTTCTTGAGGAGTTTTACGGCAAAGACGCGTCACCAGGGATACGGAATGCCGAAGCGTTTGAACTCTGCGAATACGGGCGGCAACCATCGAAAGAGGAATGGAAGAGACTGTTTCCATTCTTCCCCGACAGTCCGAAATAGCCGTAGAGGCGGGTCTGAGACCCGCCTCTACGGTTTATCCGGTTAAAAGCGTCGGTTTCCTCGTTTCCCATGCGCCATGGGTGAAGTCAGGGAACTCCTGTGGCTGGCCGCCTTCTCGAAGGGATTTCCCTGAAAGACCGATTATGGCGCTCCAGGTTGCGGCGTCATAAGCGTCGATAGGGGACGGTCGTCCCGTTCGGAGCGTATCGAAGAATTCATGGACCACAAAGAAGTCGCCGCCGCTGTGTCCGCTTCCCTCGGCCTGTTCGCGTAATCGCTGCCAGAGCGGATGCTCAAACTGTGCCAGGTGAGTTTCCAGACTGTCCCACTTCTCCCCTTCAGACCGTCCTTCTATCCAGATCCGCTGAATGTTGTCCCGATCGTCGTAAGAGGCAGTTGTTCCCTGCAAGCCGTAGTAGGTTGTGTTGAGCAGCGGGCGTGAGGAGGCCGCGTCGTACCGGAGATCGATCATCGCTCCTTTTGCGGTTCGAATCAGTGTAGTGGTTGAATCTCCCGTGATAAACGGAGTCTGGGCTGCGGGATTGTCTTTTCCGAATTTCTTAACGGCGTTGGCGGTTCGTCCCGCCTGGCGGGTCGTGAAAGACACCAGCGACTCGAATCGGTCGCCACGGTTGATACCCAGCCAGGTTGCCACCGGTCCCAGCGAATGAGTCGGATAGAGATTGCCGATATAATCGCGGGCCAGTTCTCCCCGCCAGGTGAGTTTCCCATCGGGGGTAAAATCCAGGTATCGGCAGTCATGTACATAGCCGCATTCCGCATACGTGAAATCGCCGAATATCCCCTGGGCCACCATGTTCAGAACCGCCATGTTGGAGCGGTAATAACAGCAGTTTTCCGAGAGCATGTAGATTCGATCCGTCTCCTCGGCGGCATGGACCAGGTCCCAGCATTCCTCCAGGGTGATCGTGGCGGGCACTTCGCTGAGAACGTGCTTCTTCGCTTTCAGGGCGTCTATGGCCATCGTGGCGTGCCACTGCATCGGTGTTGCAATGACAACCGCATCGAGATCGTCTTGCTCCAGCATCCGGCGATAATCGAATGGGTCGTAGTAATAGCCTGCCGGACGTTTCTGTCCGGCCTGATCCACCAGTTCGATGGCCTGGCGCATGGGATCGCGACGGACATCACAAATCCCGACCACCTCAATCCCCGGTTCTTTCAGACACAGATTCAACAGGTGGGTTCCGCGATTTCCCACGCCGATCACCCCGATCCGAAGCGATTTTTCCTCGGCGGAAGCGACCGATATACCCTGGACACCGGCGGCAATCCCGGCGGCCATACCCAGTTGAACGAACTCACGGCGACTGCATTTGGAATCCATTGAGAAACCTCGTACTCGCAATTTGACAAGCGAAAGTAAATTAACCCCTGAAAGCCGGATTGAATAGACAGGCGCAACCATCGAGAAATGCTTTAAAGATACCGTGCTGCCCTACTTTACAGAAAGGAAAAATGCGTCCAATATACTCTGGAGCTTTCTTGATCGGTTTATTTTATGAAGGATTGTGAGAGGAATTCTCGCATTTGAATTCCAACGGGATTTCTTTTTCCGCGATTGCGGAGGTTCCGTTTTAATCAGGGAGATAGAGGGGGCCATGGCATCCGTCGATATCGGTCAGATTTTCGATCGGTCGGAGAATGTTGCTGCTTTTGAGAAACAGCGGCAGTCCTGGGACCAGGAGAGCAGGCAAGCTGTTCAGAAGAAGAAGGTCTCCCAGGACGCGCTTGTCCGCGTGTTTCATGAGGGGAGAGTCCTTTTGCTTACCGCTGATGAAGCCGAGAAAATCCTCCGGGAAAAAGAAGGTCAGGATGCCGGCCAGGATGCGCTGAAGAAGAACCTGGAGAAGGCGCTGTATGGTGGCAGCCGCGCCATTGCCGAAGAGCTGCGTGTGTTGTTTTTCTTTGCTGTCCAGTCTCTCACCGAACGAATCAAAGACGAGTCGATCGGCGATAAAGAAGCCGAGCTGATGACCAACAATCTTCGGCGACGCTTCAATGAGACAGAGGAAAACATTTCGGCCCTGGTCCAGGTGGAGAATGACTTGACCCAGCGGAAGAACTCGGAGCCGATTTTTGCCGCGTACGAAAGCAAGATGGCGATGATGCTTCGATATAAACGGGACGGCCAGATGGACCAGGCTGTCGCACTGGCCAAGGAACTGGAACGGGATAAGAAACAATACCTCCTCCACAGCCGGGCACTGGAACCGCTGACCTACGCTTCCTATTACCATCGTCTCGATCTCCAGAAGAGCAAAAGCCGGGTCCTGAAAATCCAACAGCAACTGACCGAAATGCGCGATACCGTGGTGCGGAAGGTTATGCAGGAGTTACAGGCGACGATAAGCGCCGATGGGGAAGACCTGGAACAGCAACTGGCTCAGCTGGAGCATTCCGAAAAGGCACAGAAATTCATAAAATACCAGCAGGAACTTCAGAAACTGACCCTGGAAGTCAAGGTGCTGGTCAAAACCATCAGCGAAGTCGATAAGGTCTGCAAATGGATTGAGACCGAGGTCTTCAAGGACGACGGAATTCGAAAAGCCGCCGTCACGCACGCCCAGACCACGAAAGCGCAAGTCAAAAAGAGTGGAGAACCTGCCGGCAAAGGCGACAAGCAGGTGGGCGGAATGGCGATCATGGATCGGCTGAAGAAGGAGGATTGAAATAGCATCGCCACTGGGGGAGTTGGGGAATGCAATGCTGATGAAATCAACCCCCACCTGACCTCCCCCGATCTTCGGGGGAGGGAAACCGCGTCATTCTTTATCTTCTTAAACGCCTTGCGGTGTGTTACCACCGTCGTTCCCTTGGTGCAAGCGCCATTGAAGTTTGAATGGAATAGGGGCAAATACAGCCGGAGCTGCTTTCGGGAATCAGAACCAGTCCACCTGCAGGGATGATGTTGATCCAACATCCGGGCCGGGTTGTCAGCGTGAGGGGATGTCGTGTCTGTTCCGCGATATCGAACTTCTGCGGATTCGACCCTCGATAAAACAGGGACCCGGCGGAAGCCGAAACCGCACCGCAGCAATGCCCGCCACGCTCAAACTGCCACCCGTCCACTTTCGCGCCGGTCTGTAAATCATAAGCATACGGCTCCATATAGACTTTTCCGCCGAAAATGACCGGGTGCTGCGTGTCTTTCCCGTGATCGGTCAGCCCTTCACGGCTGTAACGATGGCTTGTGTTCCATAGAGTGCTTCCGTCCGCTGCGGAAAATGCGTACAGCGAATACCAGACATACTTATCGTCCTTTCGATGCCCGGAGCCGGATACGAGAATCGTGCTGTCCGCATAGCTCAGAAAAACCACGTGTGTGCAGTCGTCAAGACGGACATTCCGTTCCCAGCGAACTTTCCCGGATTGCCGATCCAATGCCACCAGGAAGCAGTTTGAATTGCCGGTCAAATCGGCGGGGATTTTGCGCGATTCTGTTTGTGAGACGGTATTCGGATCGCGGCTTTCAAGGAAATAGATCGCCCCATTGTCTGCCGCGATACACGGATTCCAGATGACCCCATTTTCGTAGCGCCAGATTTCGCTGCCGTCAAACCGGTTCAGGCAGAACAGATAGCGGCTGGTAATGCTTGCTTTCGGGTCAGCGTTCCGGTATGCGAGTTGGCTTTCGGGGCGGCTGGTGAGTCGCGGGCTGTCCTCGGAGTTCCCGCTACCGATCAGGTAATCCCCAACAACAGCAAGATATCCCCAGAAAAAGCGCTGCCCGGAGATCAGTTGAGGAGCCTCAAATGTCCTGACAATTTCGCCGGTTCTCACATCCAGCGCCAGGCAACGATTCTCTATGGCGGCGTACAGAAAGTCCTCAGTCAGCGCCATATTGCCACAGTCCAGATGAATGGCGATTCTTCCGAAACCGGGAATCTCCTTTTTCCATAATGGAAATCCGTTGTAGGCATCGACGGCCATAATGCAGTCCGCAGCCGGGATGAAGAGACGTCCGCTTTTCGACAACGGGGCCGGTGCGCGGACATGCCGTTCCAGCATGGGGCGCGGTCCCGGCTCCCCAAACCATTGGATTTCCATTGTGCCGCTGGAGGGAGTACCGGAAGCGATCAGCGGATCGGCGCTGCAAACCGTATTGCCCGCATCGGCGTACTGATGGGTCCATTCTCCCACACCATCCGGCGCACCCCGGCGAATCATCAGCCACGCGCCATCATCGTCCAGGCTTGTTTCCGCCGTCAACCTGTAACCACCGTAAGAAAAACCGAGTCCTTCAATCAACGGATCGAAATCCGATTGAGTGAGTCGATTCGCTCCCGGCGCGAGCAACGCGGGTTGCCCAAGACACACTGTGCCGCCGTAGGGACGCAGATACGGGAAATAATGCGAACACCACTTTCCGATGTCTCCCGTGACCAGCATTTCATCCGTGTCTGAAACCACCAGGTTGACAAATCCGTGGGTGAACCATATAGGCCACGGGGGAACACTTGTCTGATCGATAATGGCGATTCGTTCGCCATACAGGCCGGTTGCCAGGAGCGTATCCCTGGCCTTCGTTAATTCATTCCAATGGCGCGCGATTCCGATGATTTTCAGATCGCTGCGTTTCGCCAGTTCATAAGCCAGCCGCCCCATCCCGCAGTCATGCACCATGCAATATCCCTGGCGAATACCGGTTTTCTCCAGGATCTGCTCCGCTGCTGCCTCATAAATCGGAGTCAGATGGTCTGCAGGATACGGCTCCGTGTCCGCTTCAACCTTTATGACATTTGTTTCTTTTGCATCCGCGCGAAATGAGTAAATGATTCCCCGATCCGTGCTCACAAACAGGCTGCCATCCGCCACCGCCAGTCCGCAGGCATCGCCATCCACAACCGCTTTCCACATGATTTCACCCTTCTTCGTATCGAACGCGAGAACCTGGTTCCTTCCTCCGGCGAACAGAATGTCGCCAGCAATAATCATTTCGGAAAGGGACTCGCAAGCGGTTTCCCATTTCCGGCATTTCTTGATCTCCGCGCGCAGATCCGCAATCTGCCGCAGTTGTTCCTCGGTCCGTCGATCTCTCCTTACGGTCTCAATCGCGGAGATCTGTTTTGTGATTTCCAGATATCGATCCCGGTCGATAGCGGTGAGACTGTTCTCCTGAAGCACATAGGTGATCGGGCCGTGCACAATCATCTGTTTTGCCGAGGTGGATGCAATACGCTCCCGTTTCCCGGCAGCATCAATATACATCTGGCCGGTCTCGCCGGGGCCGTGTACAAGCAGATCGTCCGTCACCAGGGCAAAGCACCCGCTCAATCCCTCCATTTTCCCAAGCGGTTCACCGGTCTTCCGGTCGAATACTGCCGGGGCAGTTCGTCCGGTAGGTACATACAAGTGGGATTGTGTCGCCAGGAGATGGCCCTGGCAGGAGACATCAAGTTGCCGCTTCCAGACTAATGGATTCCTGCCATCCCGTGTGTCAATGGCGCAGAGATATACCCCTTGGCTTGGGAATATGCCTGCGGTGTAATAAATCACCCCGTCCAATGCCGCTGGGCCGCCACGCACCGGCAATAGAGATATAATCCGTTCGTTTCCGGGCAGGCGCGTTGCAAACGGAACCGCATTATGCAGTGAGAATAACTGCCCGCTTTCCGCATCGACACCATACAGGGCACCATCATCCGAACCAAAAAAAAGCCTGTTATCAACAATGGTTGGAGCCGTGCGGATAGGCCCCTCCGTGGTGAAATGCCAGAGGGTCTCACCGGTCCTTGCATCAAGGCAATACAGGGTGTCATTCGCGGAGGAACCGAAATACAGTTTTCCGTTCGCGATGACCGGCTGAAAGACGCGGTCGAATGTGAGGGATGGATTCAGCGGGACAGTTCCGGATCGGGGTTGCAGAACCGCCGGAAGCGGCCACGCCGGACGGGGAGCCTGGAGGCAGATGTGGACCCAGGCCTGTTTCAGCGGCAATGTGAGCGCCTCGTCGGTAATCCCGCTTCGATGAGCATCATGCCGGTAAGTCGGCCAGTCAGCAGCGTTACAGATCCCCTGGATTGCGATCCATCCACATAGTGCGATCAAGAGTCGGCGGATCTTTCTCACAGTCTCCTCCTGGAGATCGAATGGTCGTCGCCACGCGCGCGACTCCGGCGGGGCTGGTGATTTGGGATCAAGAAAGCATCCGTCCCCGCCCCGTCATCGCGAGGAGCCGCCCGGAGTCTGCGGAGGGCGGCGACGTGGCGATCTCAGGCTCGCTCGTTCCTGCAATGAGATTGCCACGCTTCACCCGCAATGACGATATATCTCAAGATTATTCATTTACACCGTACTAGGATACCGAACATGCGGATCACGGCACTCACCAATGCGATGATTCTTGACGGACTCGGTTCCGATCCGTTCGCCGGAACTGTGCTGATCTGTGACGGGCGCATTGCCGATGTGCTCCGGGCGGCTCAGCCTTTTAATCCTGAGAACGCTGACATCATAGATTTGGAAGGCGCATCTCTCTCTCCGGGATTCATCGACGTTCACACCCATTCGGACCTTCATATTTTTCACTGCCCTGAAGCGTCCAGCGCAGTCTTGCAGGGTGTGACCACGGAAGTCATTGGGAATTGCGGCTGTTCCGCTTGCCCCGTGTCGGAACAGAGTCGTCCGGCGGTTTCCAGGGGGATCTTCTCCAATGTCTCAACGGAGATTGTCTGGAGAAACCTGGACGGGTATGCCGAGGCGGTCGAGGCACAGGGGACCGCGATCAATCTGGTCCCTCTCGTGGGTCACAACCAGGTTCGGATTACTGTCTGCGGGTCCGGTCCCGTCGAAACCTCACAGCAGGAAGCCATGCAACAACTGGTCCGCGAAGCCGCAGACCAAGGCGCGTTCGGTCTTTCCTCCGGCCTGGAATACGCGCCGGGGATATTCGCCGACAAGCATGAAATAGCCTCTCTGGCGAAGGCGCTCGGCTCGACGGACCGGATCTATACGACACATCTCCGGGATGAGCAGAACACGCTTCTGGATGCCGTGCGAGAGGCCATTTTTATTGCCGAGCAGGCGGATGTGAAACTGGAAATCTCTCATTTGAAAGTGATCGGCAAAGGCAACTCCTGGCAGCTGGATGCGGCGCTGGATGCAATCGAGCAGGCTGCCGAGCGGGGTGTTCGCGTGGGTTTCGACCGCTACCCATACCTGGCCGGCTCCACGTACCTGGCGAAATTCCTGCCGAACGAAATCTGGGAGGGCGGTATGGAAAACCTCCTTCAGCGCCTTCGAGAAGATCGCCGATATTGGGAAACGTATCTGCATAACCGCATTCCTCAGACCAGCCGTTTCTCCGGCGTTCTGATTACCGATACGGGACAGGCGGATCGAACATACCAGGGGAAATCGCTTGAGACCATCGGGCAGGAGATGAACCGTTCCCCCGAAGCGTCGGCGGTTGAGATCATCCTGCAAAGCCGTGGAACCGCTTGCATCGCGAATTTCTGCATGACCGAGGAGGAAACCGACAAGGTGATCTGCCATCCCCGGTGTGTTTTGGGATCGGATGGGGCGATTTACAGGCCCGATGGTGTATTGGGAGCCTGTTTTCCGCACCCGCGTGCCTACGGAACATTCGCACGGTTTCTCAGGCAATATGTTCGTGAGAAGCGATTGCTTTCCCTGCCGGAGGCGGTGCGGAAAATCACCTCCGTTCCCGCTGCACATTTCGGCATCCCGGATCGTGGTGTGATTCGCCCCGGTGCGATTGCGGACCTGGCAGCGTTCCACTTGGACAAGATCGAAGACCTTGCGGATTATCAACATCCGCATCGCTGCGCGAAGGGTGTTTCGCATGTCTGGGTCACGGGTGAAGCGGTTCTCAGAGAGGGGAAGTCAACCGGGGAACGCCCGGGCCGAATCCTGCGGCGATAGGTACGCATCCCACAGGCTGGAAGCCTGTGCCACCGTTTTCTCCTTCTCCCGCCGGGAGAGGGCTGGGGTGAGGGTTCTGGGTGGCACCCGCATCTTGCCGTGTTACGAAAATCAGGATAGTATGCCCGCAAGTCAGAAGGACGGACCGAACATAATGATCGGAGGTAGCACATGCACATTCCTGACGGTTTTCTCAACGTGTCGGTTTGTGCCGCAACGGGTTTGGCGGCGGTAGCCGGGCTTGGGATGTCCGTGTCACGCAGCCAGGCCGCATTGGGCGAGCGCACGATTCCTTTGATGGGGATCACCGCCGCTTTCATTTTTGCGGCGCAGATGATCAATTTCCCCGTCGCCGGGGGCACATCGGGCCACCTGTTGGGGGGAGTGCTGGCGGCTATCCTGCTTGGACCCTGGGCGGGAGCACTGGTCATCGCACTGGTGCTTGTGGTTCAGTGTTTTCTTTTTATGGACGGCGGTGTCCTGGTGCTGGGAGCGAATATATTCAACATGGCGATTGTGGGGACGCTCCTTTCATTCTTGATCTACAAGGCTCTGAATCGTGGGATCGGGCATATTCCCGCCGCTGCAGTGACGGCCTGGCTTTCGGTGGTGTTGGCTTCGGGAACGTGCGCCGTGGAACTGGGGATCTCCGGCACGGTTCCGATGGGCCTGGCGATCAAAGCCATGCTGGGCTGGCATATCGTGATCGGGATCGGGGAGGCGATCATCACCTGTGTTGTGTTGGGGTATGTAAACGCGGTACGACCGGACTTGATTACCACTCGTGCGGAGGCAACAACATGACCAGAAAAGACATCCTGATCGGACTCGGCCTTGCGTTGTTCGTAGCGATCGTTTTGTCTCCGTTCGCCTCTTCCAGCCCGGACGGATTGGAGCGAGTGGCAGAGGATCACCAGTTTCTGGACAAAGCCACCGAGAAACCGCTGACACCGGAGGTGTTCCCGGACTATACGATCCCTGGTGTGGAGAACGAATCGTTCTCGACCGCAATTGCCGGTGGTATCGGCACGCTGATCCTCTATTTCGGCGGATTCGGACTCGCAAAACTCCTGGCGTCGCGTCGAGGCCACGTTTCCAGTCAATCCGGCGCATGAAGCACGACTTTCTGGATCACCATAGCCGGGGGGACAGCCCCCTGCATCGTCTGGAGCCTCGGGCCAAGATCATCATGGTCCTGGCTGTCGTTTTCTTTGCCGTGTCGACACCGCCGGGCCGGTACATTGATTTTCTGTTTGTGCTTCCCTTGCTTGTTCTCGGCATGTTCTTTTCCCGCGTACCGATCTTTCACCTGGTGGAGAAGGTGCTGAAGGTGGAGCCGTTCCTTTTGGTGCTGATTGTTTTCGTGCCCTTTTTCAAAGAGGGAACACCACTGTGGGAATGGCAGTTCGGGCCATGGACCGGCGCGGTCACACGAGAAGGCGTCGATGTTTTCCTGAATGTGCTGTGCAAAGGCACTCTCGCCATTCTTGCCATGGTGTTGCTGAACGCAACGACACCCTTCGTGGGGTTCTTACGGGGCCTGGAGTCGCTTCGAGTTCCGCGACTGTTAGTGAACATCCTGGGATTCATGTATCGCTACCTGTTTGTTCTGACTGATGAACGGGAACGGATGATGCTGGCGTTGCGGTCCCGGTGTCCACGTCCGCGTCGCATTCTCCTGTGGCGGGGGCTTGGCGGGATCATCGGGGTCCTGTTTATCCGTGCTTTCGAGCGGGGTGAGCGAATCTACCAGGCCATGTGTTCGCGGGGATTTGTCGGGACGATTCGGACCTTGGAGACCCCGGTTCTTCGGGCAAGCGACGTGGTGTTGACCATTGTCGTGATCGCCGTTTGCATCACGGGTCGAGTGGTTGCCTGGCTGCACCAGGCGACATAGAAGATCCTTTCTCTGCTATGATGGGTTAGAGGCAGACCATGTTTGCCCGGATGGGTATTGAGATTCCCGGTCAGACAGTGAGGAACTATGTCCGGTCCCGTGCAGAATCCGGAGACATACGAGTGGGCGGTCGATATCGAGGGTCTTTCGTTTCGGTATGGGCACGGCCCTGAGGCGTTGCGGCATATCAACCTGCGTGTCCGTCCGGGCGAGCGCGTGGCGCTGATCGGGCCGAACGGCGCGGGGAAATCCACGCTGCTCATGCACCTGAATGGGATCTTGCGCGGCACGGGCCAAGTGAAGATATGCGGGATGGATGTCTCCAACGGGTTGCTTCCCCAGATCCGCTCCATGGTCGGGCTGGTTTTTCAGGACCCGGATGACCAGTTGTTTTGTCCGACCGTGTTCGAGGATATCGCGTTCGGCCCCATGAACCTGGGGTACGGCAAGGACGAGATCCTGGAGCGGGTGCATCGGTCTTTGCACCAGGTCGGGCTGGAACAGCATGAGGATTCCTCCGCATTCCACCTTTCCGGCGGCGAGAAGAAGCGGGTTGCGCTCGCGACGGTACTGGTGCTGGACCCGGAGATTCTTGCCCTGGATGAACCCAGCGCGAATATCGACCCGAAACATCGACGACGACTGTTGAACTGGCTCGACGCATTCCCCAAGACACAGATTTTCGCCACGCACGATCTCGATTTTGCGCTGGACATTTGCGAGCGATGTGTTCTCCTGAATGCAGGCTCCATTGTAGCCGACGGTCCCACCCGCGAGATCCTCTACAATAAAGATCTACTGGAAACGAACGATCTGGAACTGCCGTTCTGTTTGCAGGGTGTGCCGGGAGAGGGGAAGTAGAGGATACGGGAACGGGGATCACCCTCACGAGAAGAGGTCCGACAAATGACTCAACTATTGGAAACCGCAATCGCAGAAGTCCAGAAACTTCCCGAATCCGAGCAGAACGCAATCGCCTCGTTGATTCTGGCGGAAATTGCCGATGAGCGTCGATGGGACGAATCTTTCGCCAACTCGCAAGATGCGTTGGCACGGTTGGCGGAAAAGGTTCGCGGGGATATCGAGGCGGGGCGAGTAAAGAACATGGGGATGGATGAGGGGAAGTAGAGGAGGCAGAGCCGTTCCGCAAAATCGGGACAACGTATGGGAGAGATTCCAGTGGACGATGAGATGAAGGAAGATTTGAAGCAAGCCGGGCTGGGTGTGGCGAAGTCGGTGCTCTCCAAAATTCCCTTTGTTGGACAAGCCTTCGCTGGATTGGACGCATACAAGCGTAGCTCCCATGACAGAAATGTGAAGAATCTCCTGGATCATTTGTCAAGGAAAACGGACAATATCGAGGAATTCTTCAAGAGTGAGTATTTTCGCACCGAGGAAGGAGAAGAGTTTGCTCGAAAGGTGATTGACTGTGCCCTGGACATGCAGTTGCAGGAAAAGCAGGAATTATTTGTCAATGCATTGATAAACGCGCCTTCCTCGGATTTTATTCCCCATCTTGAGAAACTCAGGTTTGTCGATATCTTGCGCCATCTCTCGCTGGCTTCTCTCATAATTTTGGCGCATATCCACAAGAAGCTGATAGGTCAGGTCAAAGGTCCGGGAAGAAAGCCTCGTCGAGCGAGCGGTCCGCCACACGTTGATTCAGAGGACATGGCAAGAGAGCTCAGCAATAAGTATGATCCGTATCTTGTGACATCAGCTATCAGAGAGATGGAGGGCCAGGGGCTATTCAGTCCAACAGAAGAATGGCAAAAGGAGCCGACCAGCGATCGCTATAGACCAAGTTATATCACTGTATCCGGAAGCCTTCTCTATTACACGGAGTTCTCTGCAAGGTTCGCGGAATTCATACAAATGCGTGACAGCGGGTAGGCAGATACGAATGGTTGCCTGATGTTTTCCAAATAGAATCCTCCCCTCAATTCATTGGCTTGCCCAGCACTACCTCGCAGCCGGATGCTCTTCGCGGAGTCGTCTCCATTTGCGTGCTACAACATCGTCGGAAGATTCCAGTTCTTGAGTGATGCGTGTTCTTTCTTCCTCATCGCTCAGTCCGGCGAAATCCTGCCGCAACTTCGCTTGGACCTCGGTCTTCATCGTGACGCAGTCAAAAGATTTTGTTCTTTCCCGGATCATGATACGACCTCTCCCTGACTGCAGACCGCGAAGTATGGGAGCGGATCTCCCGCCTTGATTCTACCAGAAAGGCTGAAGCTGCGCTTCAGCACTCCAAGGTTCCGCCATCTGGCTTTCTCCCCGCAATTCCCCTCCAAATCCCCTCAAAATCATCAAAAAGACCTTTATCTTGCAGACCGGATATGCAACAATTCCGCCCGGTCTGTCAGGATCGACGTCTAAATCAAGGATTTGGAAGGAGATACGTTGATGAAAAGAGTGATTGGTTTTCTCGCGTGTGCCGTGTT
>JAKPYU010000346.1 GCA_029568995.1 Candidatus Omnitrophota bacterium
ACGAGGCCCAGCAGTACGGAATTTCCTATCCGAAACGGCGTGAATTGCCCCAGGTCGAATACCGAGTACAGGCGATATCCTCCAAGCAACCCCAACACGAAGAAGAGGACAATCATCGCCGTAGAAGCCGCGATCATTCCCCACCGTCCTCCGGCGCGATTGAGAAATGCTGTCAGCGAGGGCAGGCTTTGTTCGCTCAGGACAAGGCCTTGCAGGAATTGACGGATTTCACGGTCGAACTGCGCGGTTTTATCGATAACGGTAAGACCATCCCGCCAGCGGATCAGATCCGCCTGTTCCAGTGTTCCCAGGAGTGTCTCGATCTCCACGGGCGATGTTCCGCGCTCGAAAGCGATGGCAAGGAGATCCCGCACCGTCCGTTCCCCGTTAATGCCATCCCATAAGGCTTTGGCGTCATCGGTCAACGCGACGGACTCCTGTGTTTCCGGATGCGTGAGCAGCCATCGGTTCTCTGTCCAGGAACGGTCCACCTCGGTCGGCTCGATCTCGAAGCAGCGTTCGGGGGTCCGGTCGAAAAAATCGCGGGATTCAGCGGGCATGGGGTATCCCTCCAGGGAAGTAATCAGAGTGGACTAAGGTGAATAGAGAGGACCCGGTGGATAAAGAAGAAAGAAAGAGGCGGTGGTTGTTCATTGTGTGAGGGTCCTTTTGTTCCGTGTGCCGCCTGTCCAGTCAGGTGGTTCAATCCCACGGGGGTACTCAACCACCAGGTCATCACGGGTTTTCTCCCTGGCGTCCGGGCCTTTGCAGCGCATCTCCACTTCCGGTCCCAGCATCAGGTAATAGTTTGCCCAGGGGTCTTTGCGCGTATTTTCCAAAGCGGTCTCAAATTCCTGTTCGAGAAATGGAAACAACTCCTGCTGTGAGGGATAGCGGTTGTTTGCGATACGGAATTCGGTGAACTTGCCATGGACCATTCTCATCTCAGCGGTTGCGGCGTGGATCGCAACCATGTCCATGGTTCCTTTGAGGAAATCCTCCAGAACACTGGAGGAAGCGTAGGTTCCCCCCACAAAGAGAAGCAACGCGGTAATAGCTTTTGCGTACATGAGCCGTTCCTCGAAAGAAAGTCGATCTTTCGATCGATCCTGGATCAATATCATACAACAGAATTGTGCCTGTGGCACGATCCCGATCAGGTATATTTCGGACTGGATAAGAGAACACGCGCACTCCCGTCCTCGCGAGGAACGGCCCGGAGTCTGCGTGGGGCCGCGACGTGGCGATCTCCGGCTTTGCTGAGATTCCTCACATTCGTTCGGAATGACAATAGGCCTGTCATTTCGACCGAAGGGAGAAATCTCCTCCAAGACGCGAGCTTTCTTAGGAGGAGCCGCCCGGAGTCTGCGTAGGGCCGCGACGTGGCGATCTCCGGCTTTGTTGAGATTCCTCACATTCGTTCGGAATGACAATAGGCCTGTCATTTCGACCGAAGGGAGAAATCTCATTCAAGCGCCCTTCTCAGGCTCAGAGACCAATGGGCGTTCCGTCCGGGCGGGGTTTTTCGCTATACTGACCCGGCAGACCTTTTGGATATCGAATGAGGAGTCGCGGTTATGACGCAGGTTCATCTCTCGTACGGCAGCGGCAAGGTCGGGGTGGACGTGCCGGATGCCAACTTGTTGCAGGTGGTTCACATGAACCCGGTCTCACCGCTGAGCGATCCCCGGTCGGTTGTGGAGCGGAGCCTGGTCAGTCCCATTGGCTGTCCGCCGCTGGCGCAGTTGGCTTGCGGGCGGGACTCCGCTTGCATTGTGATCTCCGATGTCACTCGTCCGGTTCCCAATTCGATGATTCTCCCGCCCATTTTGCAAACCCTCGAACAGGCAGGCATCCCCAGGGAGAAGATCACCATTCTGATCGCAACCGGCATTCATCGTCCGAACCTGGGTGAAGAACTGGAGACCCTCGTGGGGCGCGAGATTGCGGCGAATTACCGGATCGTCAATCACTACTCCGAACGCATGGAGGATCAGCAATCTTTAGGGGAGGTGGACGGCATCCCGGTTTATATCAACAAGACCTACCTGGAAGCGGATCTGAAAATCCTTACCGGCTTGGTGGAGCTGCACCTGATGGCCGGGTATTCCGGGGGCCGGAAATCCATTGTGCCCGGGATTGCCTCGCTGGAAACCATGAAGCACATGCACGGGTATCGGATGATCCAGAAAGACGGCACGACAAACGGGCGTTTGGACGACAATCCGTTCCATCATGCGGCAGTGAAAGTGGCCCGCAAGGCGGGGGTGGATTTCATCCTGAATGTCACGCTGGATGAATCGAGAAATGTGACCGGTGTGTTTGCGGGCGAGCTGGAAGCGGCCCACCGGAAAGCAGTGGAGCTCGTGGCCCGTTCTGCCCTTGTGGAGGTGCCGGAGGCAGCGGATATTATCCTGACCTGCGGTGGGGGAGTGCCCCTGGATACAACATTGTATCAGACACTGAAAGCCGTGGCCGGGTGCCTGGGCGCAATCAAGGAAGGCGGCACGATGATCATTGCGGCCCGCAATGCCGCCGGTTCGGGCAGCCCGGAGTTTACGGAACTGCTGCACAGACTGAAGAACTATCAGCACTATTACGAACTGGTCCGAGGCCCGGATTACATCCAGAAAGACCAATGGATGATCCAGGAACTCTGCAACGGGCTTCATCGCTGCAGGATTTTCTATTACACCGAGGGGCTTACGACTGAGGATGTGCGGGATTTCCTGATGGAACCGATCCCCTCTCTGCAGGCCGGTTTGGAGATCGCGCTCAAGAAACACGGCCCGAATGCGAAGGTCCTGGCGATCCCGGAAGGGCCGTATGTGGTTCCCCGTTTGAAGGAACCGATCCAGGGACTCTATTCTTGGGATACGGCGGCGTGATTTGCGAAAGTCCCTCTGACCGTTGACTTTGCAGCATCCGGCGAATAAATATATCCTTAGAAGGAATCAACGTTCTTCTCCGATTTCAGGATGGTCTTCATGAAACACAAGAAGGTATCTTTTGGATTCACACTGATCGAGCTTCTGATTGTAGTGGCGATTATCGGGATTCTGGCGGCGATTGCGGTCCCGAACTTTCTGAACGCGCGAACCCGTTCGAACATCGCGCGGGTCCGGGCAGACCAGAAAAGCATCTGCACGGCGTTGGATATGTATCACATGGACAACAATTCCTATATTGAGACCATGGCAGGCGCATCGGAATTCTTCCGTTTGACCTCGCCGGTGGCTTATCTGGCTTCTGTGCCGACGGACGTATTTCTGCCATATACCAGCAACAAGGGTGGGATTTTCAGTCGGAATCCTGACGATAAGTTCCCCACGTTTGACTACACATCCAATGACTATTTCACCGGAAACGTGAAAAATTACCCCCATGCTTTTCTTATGGAGAGCGTGGGGCCGGACCGGATTCATATCCCGGATGTTCATACCGATTGGGCAGTCTATAAGGCGAATCCACCCGCCGTGTACAACAAGTACATTTTCAATCCGACAAACGGGATCAAGAGTTACGGGTCCATCCTCCGAGGCGGAGGACAGGGAAGAACGTTTGCCGAGGATTAACCGAGAGCCTTTTGGATGCAGGATGATTTTCATGAAACACAAGAAAGCGCCTTTGGGATTCACGCTGATCGAGCTTCTGATTGTGGTGGCGATTATCGGGATTCTGGCGGCGATTGCGGTCCCGAACTTTCTGAACGCGCGCACACGTTCGAATATCGCGCGGGTCCGGGCAGACCAGAAGAGCATCTGCACGGCGTTGGATATGTATCACATGGACAACAATTGCTATATTGAAACCATGGGAGGCGCGTCCGAATTCTTCCGTCTCACTTCGCCGGTCGCTTATCTTGCCTCTGTGCCGGTCGACATATTTCTTCCGTATACCGGCAGCAAGGGTGGAATCTTCAGCCGGAACCCGGATGACAAATTTCCCACATTCGATTACACATCCAACGACTGGTTCACCGCGAGTGTGAGGACCTATCCCCACGCTTTCGTTATGGAGAGCGTCGGCCCGGATCGGATTCACCTCCCGGAAGTCCACACTGATTGGGCGGTCTATAGGGCGAACCCACCTGCGGTGTTTAACAAGTACATTTACAATCCGACAAACGGGATCAAGAGTTACGGGTCCATCCTCCGGGGCGGAGGACAGGGCCGAACGTTTGCCGAAGATTAACCGAGAGCCTTTTGGATTCGGGGCAGTCTCTATGAGAACCAGACATCTACCTTCAGGATTCACATTGATTGAACTTCTGATTGTGGTGGCGATTATCGGGATTCTGGCGGCGATTGCGGTCCCGAATTTCATGAACGCACGGACCCGTTCGAATATCGCCCGGGTTCGTGCAGATCAGAAGAGCATCTCCCTGGCGCTGGATCTGTATCACATGGACAACAATGCTTACCTCATCACTTTGTCAGGTGCGTCCGAATTCTATCATTTGACTACTCCGACTCCTTATCTGGCCTCCGTGCCGGTCGATGTATTTCTTCCGTGGAAAGGCAGCCGGGGACTGGCCAGCCGCAATCCGGATGATCGGTTTCCGACTTTTGACTACACATCCAATGACTGGTTCACCGGGGATGTGAAGATCCGCCCCCATGCGTACATCATGGAAAGTGTCGGACCGGATCAGATCCATCTTCCCGGCGTCCATAGCGAGTGGGCTGCCTATCGGGCGAATCCTCCGGATTCGACGTTCAATAAATACATTTTCGATCCTACCAACGGCATCAAGAGCTATGGGTGTATCCTTCGAGGTGGAGGAGAAGGAAGAACGTTTAACGAGAAATGACCCGGCAGAGTCGCCGATGAGTAATTCAAACCGGCCCCAGGATACCCGCCACGACATCCTGTCTGTGCGCCCGATGGAATTCTTCGACATTCCTCGATGTGTCGAGTTGAACCGGTGTGTTGGCTGGAATCAGCTGGAGAAAGACTGGCAGCGGTTTATTACACTTGGTCCGAAGGGCTGTTTTGTTGCTCAGCTGAACGGGACGGTGGTGGGGACGGTCACCACGATCAACTATCAGAATCGGTTCGGCTGGGTGGGGATGGTCATCGTCGATCCCGATCTGCGCCGAATGGGAATCGGCAGACGGTTACTGCTTCTGGGAATCGATACCCTGATTGAGATGGGTGTGGAAACAGTGAAGCTGGATGCCACCCCGCAGGGAAAACTTCTATATGACACGCTGGGATTTGTGGATGAATATGGTGCGGCCCGCTGGGAGGGAACCGCGTCTCCGATGGATACGGGCAAGCAGGCAGAGCCGATGCGTGCCCAGGATATGCGGGATATTTCGGCGTTGGACGGACCGATATTCGGCGCGGACCGCACACGGTTGATTGCGCTCTATCTTCAGGAATTTCCAGACCGGTGCTACATAGCCCGTTCCGGCCATGAGATAACAGGCTACCTGTGCGGGCGGGCCGGCGGGAATGCCGAACACATCGGCCCCTGGGTTGCACGTGACCGCGATATTGCCGAGTTTCTTCTCAAGACGCGGTTCGCGCATTGCGCCGGCCGACGGATTTTCGTCGATACGTTGGAACGCTGTCCGCAGAGTACGGAGATTCTTCAGTCACTTGGTTTTCAAATCCAGCGACCATTTATTAGAATGTATAAGGGACCGAATCGGTATCCGGGACAGCCGGAGTTTGTATATGCGCTTTCGGGACCGGAGTTGGGGTAGCGCAAAGGCCCCGCATTCGGGCCGGTCCCATGTATTGCAGTCGACTTCTTGCCGGGGAGTTTTCAGACGAGCATTTTCCGTACTCCAGGATGGGGAAGGGTGCCATGAGTGACTCGCAAGATAGAAAGGCCGATTTCCCCGATGAAAGAAGACTCGCCATCGGTTGACCCACACACGTCCCAGGAATACATCGCCAAGCTGGAAAAAAAGATCAGCGAACAGGATCGAAATACGGATTCACTTTCTTCAAATGAAGAGCGATTCCGTATTCTTGTGGAGTTGATCCCGCACGGCATTGAGGAGATAGATGCGACAGGCCGGATTGTTTTTGCGAATGGGCCGTATCATCGAATCCTGGGCTATGAGGACGGGGAACTGATCGGCAAGTCCATTTATGACATTGTGGCTACCGGGGAAGAGGGAACGGAGTTACAGGAATATATCCGGTATTTGCTGGAGAACCAGCCCCCTCCGGTTCCCTATCTGGGACAACAACGAACCAGGTCCGCCAAGATCATTGACGTCCAAGTGGACTGGGATTACAAACGCGATGCATCCGGGAAGGTGGTCGGCTTCATCTCAGTGATCACCAATATCACCGAGCGCAGACGGGCCGAGGAGGCACTGCAAAGGGCCAACGAAGAATTGGAGCGGTGGGTCACCAAACGAACGCGGGACCTGCAACGGGAGATCGCAGAGCGGAAACAGGCCGAAGAGGCGCTTCGAAAAAGCGAGCAACAATATCGTTCCGCAATCGAGGTGGCGGGAGCGGTTCCGTATTATCAGTATTACGAGAACCACTCCTTCCAGTTTATCGGCACAGGGATTCAGTCTTTGCTGGGCTATTCCGCCGAGGAATTCACGATGGAATTGTGGGATGACTTGGAGCAGGAAGTCGTTCTTCTGGGCGGTCTTGTCGGACTCACGCTGGACGAGGCGGTCATCAAGGCACGAAACGAAGAGGGGGTCAGCTGGCGTGCCGATTATCGCATGAGAACTCGCGACGGCGAGGAGCGATGGATTGCCAATGCAGCGGTGCAGGTGCGCGACGAAAAAGGGAATGTCATCGGCTCCCTGGGAATCCTGCAGGATCTCACGGAGCGGAAACAGCTTGAGGAACATTTGCGACAATCCCAGAAAATGGAGGCCGTCGGCCAGCTGGCCGGGGGGATTGCGCATGATTTCAACAATCTCCTGACCGGCATTCTCGGCAATTTGAACCTGGCGATGCGAGACGCGCCGGATCGGATCCTGGAATATATCCAGACCGCCATTGATGCGGCGAATCGCGCCGGACACCTGGTGCAGCAGCTGTTGGCATTCGGGCGGAAATCCCGCGTGGAACTCAAGCCGGTCGATTTGAATCGGATCGTCGATGAGGTCTACCGTCTTGTACGAAAAGTGATCGACCGTCGCATCGACATTCTCGTCCAGACCCAGGAGGACCTTCCCACAATCGAAGCGGATGCTCCCCAGATGAACTCTGTTCTGATGAACCTGTGCATCAACGCCCGCGACGCTATCAATGAGGTGATGTACGGCGATTCCTGTCCGACAAGGCAAGGGGATCGGTTTATCATCGAGATTCGCACCCATTCCGTCTTTCTCTCATCGGAGGAAGCGGCTCGGTATGATTCTGCCCTGCCGGGTCCCTATGCGGTTCTCTCCGTCTCGGATAACGGAATCGGGATGAGCGAACAGACGCAGCAGCATCTCTTCGAGCCGTTCTTCACAACAAAAGACCTTGGGAAGGGAACCGGACTGGGCCTGGCGGGGACTTACGGTATTGTTCGACAGCATAACGGGCGGATCCGCCTGGAGAGCATTCCGGGAAAAGGGACGTCTATCAGTATTCTTCTTCCCGCCATGGAATCCGTCCTTGTGGACACGGAGAAAGAGTATCAGACCGAACTTCGGGGCGGGAAAGAAACGATTCTTCTGGTCGATGACGAAGAGATCATCCGGGACCTGGGCAGAACCGTTCTGGAAGAGTTGGGATATACCGTGGTGCTTGCCGAGGACGGTCGGCAGGCGCTGGACATTTTCAGCGCAACTCCGGGACGGTTCGATTTGATTGTACTCGATCTTTCGATGCCCAATCTATCGGGGCGGGAGGTTCTTGAATATCTCCGCGTCCTCTCGCCGGATATCAAGGTGCTTGTCAGCAGCGGCTATTCCGATACGGGGCAGGGGGACACCCTGGAAAGGTTCCATCCCGTCGGATTTATCCCCAAACCATACCGGCCCTCGGAACTGAGTATTGCCGTTCGAGAAGCCCTCGATACTCCCTGCGAATCCCCCGCGCAGTAAGTCAGGCCGATCCGTTGTTCACGGTTCCATAACGCGCTTTAGAAATTGAACAAGGTCGGCCCGGTCAATCCGGTTTCGTTCGTCCTTTATAAGATCCCCTCTTGCGTTCAAGTCGGTTGCGGTTTTTCTCCACTGTGTTGAGAAGTAAAAAAGATCCTGCCGATCCTTCCATCCGTCGCCGTTCAGATCCCCTTCGGGAATGTGCACACCGGTTATGGTAATCGTGTAAGGAATCAAGGATTCTGTCGAATTGACGATTCCGATGAAATATCGCCCTGCCTGCAACGGAGGATTATCCGAAGGGGAATAGACACTTTTCCACGTTCCCTTTCCGCGTAGAATCAAATCGTAATGATTGAAATCGGCAGGGGCATCCCGGCGGAGGTAGAGGGACAATTGCTTTGCCGGATCGTTCTGCGTTTCGATTCGGATGTAATCATCTTCCTCGGAGACCGTGAACAGGAACTGGTAGGTTCCCATTGTCATATATCCCCGGCGTCCCTTGATCGCACCGGTTTCCGGAAACCCGGAGGCCAGAATCTGTATCTTACTTTCCGAAGATGAACTGGAGTTGATCTTCGCCAGGATATCCGTGTTTTTAACGATTTCCCCGGCACTGACGGATACGGGCGTTGCCTGACTGCGCGGATCGGAACTCTCATCGTAGTTCTCAGCGGTCCCGCTGTAGTATTCGGAGAAAGCGACTTGTGTAAACGACAAGCCGGATGTGGTTTCCGTGTATGGGCCGACCTGGGAGCTACCATAGAATGCCGTGTC
>JAKPYU010000395.1 GCA_029568995.1 Candidatus Omnitrophota bacterium
GCGATATTATTTCCATCCTTTACACTCATGAATGGGATTCCGTCGGCGGTCCACGCGATGCCGTCCTCTCCCACTTTCCTGCGCCAGGCGTCATCGCACGGGGCCTGAATTCGAGATCCCCAGAAATGCTCCTTCCAATACCCGAAATTGACATGATTTGCGGGCAGAGGTGGTGGAGTCGCTGCATCGGCGGCACGTTGAAGAACCTCGGAGACGGGTGAGTTGAACAGATCCTTCAAGTCTACAAGTGTCCATAGACTCAAGTCCTGTTTCGGTACTTCAGGAGCAGACCAGACGCGTCGTGCGGATTCCAGTTCTTCCTTTTTCACTGGAACCGGCATCTCTGGCGCGGGTGAATGAGTAAACTGCAATTCCAAAGTTCCGTGATTCCCTACAGGGGTTTCCGCGAAAAACCAGGATAGTTCTTTGTCGGATTCCATTCGATGTTTTGCCGGATTCCCATTGAGTCTTACGTGCCGAATCTCACCGGCATGGAAAGGGATTCTGAAATGCACGGAAACATCTCTTTCGGATTTCCAGGAAATGGTGATGCTCGCACCAGCTCTCCGCCACTCATAAGAGAATAACGGAGTCTGAATGGAAGCATCCTCCCACTCTCGGGGGAATTGTGGAGTCAGTTGAATATACCCATCCGGGATTTTGGGAACAATTCCAAAAAGGCCTTCCACAACCGTTCGGCCCCACATACTGATCGCATCGGCGAATTCATCATTGGCACGTTGGGTCCCATCGACGAAGGAATGGCAGGAAAGCCCGCCAGGCGTCGGCCCGTTGAAAATGCCGCATAGGACTGCGCGGAGAATACGGTAGGCATTACCTCCACGTCCAACCAGGTAATTAGTTAATGCAAGATTCAACTCCTCCCCGTATGCCATTTCATAGGTGGAATGTGTATACGACCTGCCGCTATTTGGATGCCAATTGGAGCTCCAGTAGAGCTTGCCGCTGCCCGGCGTGGATTCCGTCCGCAAATGCGTCTCGGCCCAATCCAGCATCTGTCGGATTTGTGTATCATTCGCCGCGCCGAATTCCGCACTATGGTAAATCGTCGGTAATTCCGGCTCTGTGTGGAGTTGCCGATTCCCAAGTGTATCCACGTATTCCGCGAACACTCCCGCCTGAGGCATCCAGAGAATCCTCTGCATCGCCTGGCGGATATTCTCGGCCTGTTCGCGAAATGGAGCGGGATCTTCTCCCAGTCGTTCCGCCAAATTGGCTAACAACCGATACGCTCCCAACATATACGCCGAGGCTTGTGTACATTGCCCGCGAATATACCAGTGCGAATCGCTGATCCAGGTATTCAGGCTGCTTTCATAGAGAAAATCTTCACCTGGACGAAGACGTCGATTCTCCCAGTCCAGAATTCCCAGCAAAACGGGAAATATCTCTCTCATCAG
>JAKPYU010000402.1 GCA_029568995.1 Candidatus Omnitrophota bacterium
AGCAGCCCCGCTCCCCCCGCCGCAAAGCGCCGGTATCGACGAAACACCAGGTCCGACGGTGCACCGTTGCTCTCCCCGTCGCACCCTTCCATCGGGTGGATCGCCAGGCGGTTTGGCAGACAAAACGGCCCCGCCTGGAACGGTTGTGTCAGAATGCTGACATCTTCCTCAACCGGCAGGTCCAGTTCAAGGAGCCGGATTTGCTCTTGAAGGTCGTTGATATTATTGAAGTTAAAGCGCTCATGCTCCGCCATGGTTTCCTCTCCGGGCCTGTGCTGTGCTGCGTTCTGCACAGTCTAGGGGAAATCCGACGAGGTTGGAATGCACCCGGAAATTGGCGGGTCGGCGCATGGTTCCCTATGTTGCCTTCTGCGGTTCGCGCAAAATGACAGGCGATGACAGAACCGGCTTTACATTCACCTTTTATTCGCACGACACAACGACTGCGGGAATTCTGTTCTCGGGCACGAACCGTGCAACGGGTCGGGCTGGATACCGAGTTTGTTTCCGAACGACGTTTTTCGCCGGAGCTGGGGATTATTCAGGTCTCGGCAGGAGACGAGTGCGCCATTATCGACCCGACGGAACTGACCCACCTGGATTCCTTCTACGAGATCTTGGCTGATGCGGGTGTCGAAAAAGTCTTTCACGCGGGACGTCAGGACCTGGAAATCCTCTCCCGAATGACCGGGCAGGTTCCTGCGCCGATCTTCGATACACAGGTCGCCGCCGCGCTGGTGGGGTATGGCGAGCAGATCTCTTATGCCCGCCTGGTGGAGACAGCGATGGGAGTGACCCTCTGCAAGAGCGAGGGATTTACGGACTGGCATGCGCGTCCCTTGAGCGATGAACAGGTGGAATATGCTCTGGACGATGTCCGGTACCTGCTTCCGGCGGCGGAACGGATTCGCGAGGATCTGGAGAGCGCGGGGCGGCTGAGTTGGGCCGCGGAGGAATTCGCGCGATTGGTGGATGAAGTCGGAGTAGGGAAAACACCGCCGGAGGAGCGGTATCGACAGGTGCGGCGCTGGAACAGCCTGTCGCGTCGGCATCTGGCCGTGCTGCGGGAATTGGCCTCCTGGCGGGAGACAGCAGCGGAGGAGAAGAACCGTCCGCGCGGGCGAGTGATCCCCGATGAGGTCCTGGTGGAGCTGGCCCGACGCGCACCCGCCGGCATTGAGGAACTGAAACAGATCCGGGCGCTGAATCCCGGTATTGTCAAACGAAATGGGCGGGAGTTGCTGGCCGCGATTGAAAAGGGAATGACTGTCCCGGACCACGAATTGCCGCGCATTCCGAAACGGAAAGCGAAAGCCGCGCCGCCGCCGGGTCTTGTGGATTTGCTCGCGACCGTGCTTCGGGCGCGGGCCGAGCAGGTCCGCGTCGCATCGGGAATCCTTGCCAGGCGAAGCGAGCTGGAGGCCATCGCCGCCGACCCGGACGCCGATCTCGATCTGCCGATTCTTCAGGGCTGGCGGTACGAACTCGCGGGGCACGAGTTACTGGACGTTCTTCGCGGAATCCGCTACGTCGGCTACGATGAATCCGAGGGACGGATCAAGACGTTTGTGAGGGAGGGAATGGGGAAAGAGAAGTAAGGGGGCTTCTCAGAAACCACGATGGATTTGCCCGCGAGACTGATTCCAAATAAAATGAATTGTCGCGAATCACCCAGGAAGGATGGCCTTAAGAATGGAAAAGTTCACGGCAGTGTTTGAGCGGTACCCGGAGGGATGGATCGGGTATGTGGAAGAACTGCCCGGCGCGAACACCCAGGGGCAGACCCTGGAGGAAACGCGCGAGAATCTGAAGGAGGCGATTCAATTGGTCATTGAGGCAAACCGCGAATTGTCGCGCCGGGAGAATGAGGGGAAAGAGGTCATTCGGGAGGAATTGGTCGTCGCGGTTTCATGAAGTGGCAGGCACACTCTGGCGCTCGTCCACAGAACCCCACCCCGACCCGCACCGCAGAACCCCGACCCTCCCCGCACGCAGGGAGGGAGCAAGAAATCCTCCCCCCGTTCACGGGGGGATTGAGGGGGGGACCACCAAAAAAACACCATCTTCCCGATTGACAATCCCCCTCACCGGCGTATAGTTCCTGTTGAATCATTCCGATGTCATGTAACCGAATCGCCTTTACAGGGCGTCCCGTCATCGCGAGGAGCAGCCCGGAGTCTGCGGAGGGCGGCGACGTGGCGATCTCAGGCTGGCGCGTTCGAACGGCGAGATTGCCAAGGCGATTCATTTACACAACTCTGGCATTTGAAGCGTTCCTTCTTTGGAGGGGCCAATGAAAAATTCCTTCCTTCCCGCATTCACCCGAATCGTGGCGTTTCTCATTGTCTCCCAGGCTCTCCCCGTACCGGCGGAAGAGGCGCTGATGGAGCTGGTCAAGAAGGTCCAGCCGTCCGTCGTGCTGATCCAGACCTACGACAGCAGCGGCGAATCGCTCGGCCAGGGCAGCGGGTTCTTTGTGAACAAACAGGGCGACATCATCACGAACCGGCATGTCCTGGAGAAAGCATCCCGCGCCGAAATCAAAACCGCCGCCGGGAAGGTGTACCCCATCAAAGGGGTTATCGCGGAAGATCTCGAATCCGACCTGATCCGGGTCACTTTAGAGATCCCGCAGAAAGAAGTCTTCCCTATTGCGGTCAGCGAGACCGTGCCGGAAGTCGGCGAGAAGGTAGTTGTAATCGGCAACCCGTTGGGATTGGACAACACGGTATCGGATGGGATTGTCTCGGCGGTGCG
>JAKPYU010000424.1 GCA_029568995.1 Candidatus Omnitrophota bacterium
GTTCTGGGATGCGGTGACGGGCGACTTGCTTATGAGATAGCGAAACAGTCTGAATTGACGGTCATTGCGATTGACTCCAATTCGCAGAATATCAGAGAGACAAAAGCGAAACTCGATGGTGCGGCTCTCTACGGCACGAAAATGACCGTCGAGAATTGGGATATTCGCGACCTGCCGGATTACTTTGCAAACCTGGTTGTCTATGATTCCACAGTGACGAACGGTGAAATCAAATTGAACGCCGAAGAGATATGCCGCGTTCTTCGCCCCAACGGGGGTGCCCTCTTTGTTCGCTGGCCGACCATGCACGAGGATCCAAAGATGCAGAAATTCGGGAATTCCATGAGTGCGGCTGGCGATTTATTCATGACGATAATTGAAAAAGGCTCCGGGGTTTGCACTCTGTCCGGAAAACGCAAGCCGCTTGAGAAAGCCGGGTCCTGGCGCGAGCTGTACGGCAATTCCCAAAACACGGCATGTTCCGATGACGAACTGGTCGAATGCCCGCTGGGTGTCCTGTGGTTCGGCGAGCCGGGACCGAGCGGCATGGTGGAACGTCACGCGCGTTCCATGGCCCCTGTCTCGATCAATGGACGGCTGTTTGTGCAAGGGGAAGAAGAAATCAGCGCGTATGATGCCTATAACGGAACATTCCTGTGGAAGCGCGAGATCCCCGGCGCTGTGCGGGTCCGCGTCGATGTGGATGGCGGAAACCTGGTCGCCACGGAAGATGCCCTCTATGTCGCCGCGCACGACAAATGCCACCGCCTGGACCCGGAGACAGGCGAAACCGTTCTCACCTATTCCCTGCCGATATTCGCCGATTCGGACCGCAAACGATGGGGATATATCTCATCGGATGGAAAGATCCTGTTTGGTTCCGTCGCCGATCCCCTGGAAGCCGATTACGCGTCGATGTGGGACAACATGACGGACGGTGAGAAGTGGAAAGACGCTCCGACCATGCCCGAGTCGCAACGGGACTCCCGGTACGCGGAATATTTCAATTCGTTCAAGCAGCGATATCCCGAGCCGAATCAGGATGCCTGGCAGGACCTTCATCGGGCCGGTGCATTGTGGCGTCAGATGCACACCTATCCGGTCTGGGGAAGCCAAAAATCACCCAAAGCCGCTCTCACCGACCGGATCATGACCTCCGAATGTTTCTTCGCGCTCGATGCGAAAACCGGGAAGGTCTTGTGGGCTTTCAAGGAAGGCAAGTTCGCGAACATCGTCCCGGTGATTGCAGACGGGAAAGTCTTTCTCGCGCATGATGGTGTGACTGCCGAACGGAAGAAAGCCGCGCTCGATGAGCGGAAACGCTTGATTACCGCGATGAAATATGAAGAGGGCGGGGAATCCGCCCTGTTGCCCGATGAGGCGGATGTTCGCATGGTGGTATCGCTCGATGCTCAAACGGGAAAGAAACTGTGGGAGAAGCCCATTGATCTCACCGGCTGCGGCGGCGACAAACTTGCACAGGCATACAAGGACGGCGTCCTGCTCTTCTTTGGTACGTTCAGCAACCATGACGGCGGCGCGTTTCAGGAGGGGGCGCTTGAATGGCGGCGCATTACGGCCCTGTCTGTGGATAACCAGGAGATTCTGTGGTCTCGTCCGTTGAATTACCTGCGTCGTCCGTTGGTAGTCGGCGATAAGGTCATCATCGAGCCGCGTGCCTGCGATCTCAAAACCGGCGAGATCGAAACCCGCACGCATCCGATCTCCGGCGAGACAGTCCCGTGGGAATTTCTGCGCCCCGGACACTGTTGCAGTATCACTTCGGCGGCTCCCAGTGGACTGTTCTATCGTTCTTACAATGCCGCATTTTA
>JAKPYU010000436.1 GCA_029568995.1 Candidatus Omnitrophota bacterium
CGGCACGGAGGCAATCAGGCCGGTCCGCTTGACAATATCGCCTTCCTTAATACCGCGATCGGATCCGAACAGCGCCGCACCGACACAGCTTTCTTCGAGGTTCAGCACCATCCCTCTCAGCCCGCCGGGAAACTCCAGCAGCTCTCCGGCCATAGCCTCTTCCAGGCCGTAGATGGTGGCAATGCTGTCGCCGATCTTCAGGATGGTCCCGACCTTGTCCATGTGCAGGCCGGTTTCGTACTGCGTAATTTCCTGTTCCAGGAGTGAGGTGATTTCCTCTGGTCGTAATGGCATGGTCATTCCTCCGTCCGACACGTTGGTCTAGACGACTTTTCGCTCCATCAAGCGCTCACGCAGATCGTTGAGGCGCGAACGCACCGTCGTATCCAGCAAAACATCTCCGTATGTCACCCGAACCCCACCGATCAGCTCCGGATCGACGCAAAAACTCAAATGGAACTTCAAACCGCTGAACTCTTCCAGGTTCCGTTGGAGATACTTGCATCCTTCCTCGCTGAGCGAGATTGCCGTAAACACTTTTCCACGGACGAATCCCAACTCCTCATCCACCCGCTCCAATAGCCGGTCAATAACCAACGGCAAGTGGTTGATCCGAGCCTTGTCCACCATGAGATAAAGGGCAGAAAGAAGAAGCGGATGCAATTTTCCCCGGAATATCCGATTCAAGAAATCGTGCTTGTCCTGTGTGCGAAACTGGGGACCTTCCAGAAATGCCGCCGCTTTGCTTCGCCGCTCGTACAATTGACGGAGAATCTTGGCATCCTCCAGCACGGCCTCCAGCTGATTCGCTTTCTTGGCCGCCACGTGGATGGCTTCCGCCCAGTTTTCAACGGCAACCGGTTCGATATTCATCAGTTTTTCAGATGGTTCACAAACTCAGTGATCAGGCGACGGTTCTTGTCATCATCCAGATTCTCACGAATGATCTTCTCCGTGGCCATCAGGGTCAGGTTGACGACTTCGGTCCGGAGTTCTTCGCGGGCTTTGGCGACCTCGATTTCGACGGTCGCCTTGGCCTTCTCGCGGATGACTTCGGCATCTTTCCGAGCGTTTGCCTGGATCTCTGTGGCGACCTTTCGACCTTCGTTAATCGCGGCATTGATCCGCTCGCGAGACAGGTTTTCGATCTCCTGGAGTTTCTTTTCGTATTCTTCCTGTCGTACCTGGGCTTGCCGGTTCAATTCCTCGATCCGATGCAATTCGGAAGCGATCTTGTTCCGACGTTCATCCATGACGTGGAGCAGCGGTCGCCAGGCGAATTTCTTGAGAATCCAAAAGACGATCAGGAAGCCGATGATATTGGTGATCATCATCCCGATGATTTTCCCCACCTCCGGTGGGGCCTCGGCCGCCTCGCTTTCCGCGACGATCAAGACCATTGAGAGCAGATCAGACAGTTGGTGGAACACCGTCCTGTTCTCCCTTCTTCCGGAAAGACGCGGTCAGGTACGGGCACTCGCCGTCCGGAACCGCCATCCGGTCCTCGTGATAGACAAGAACTATCCCTTCAAGAACACCGAGATCAGGGCGTAGATCGTCAAAGCCTCGATAAACGCTGCACCGATGATCATGGCCGTCTGAATCTTCCCGGCGGCTTCGGGTTGCCGCCCGATGGCCTCCATGGCGCTGCCCACCGCCCGGCCCAAACCAATTCCCGATCCGACCGCGGCGATTCCCAAGCCGATGAAATACGCATCGAATTGCATCGTAACTTCCTCCTTGTTCCCGGCGGTGAACGTCCGGGTTCGATTCTCGGTTAATGATGTCCTTCCTCATGGGGGAGGATCATCGAAATATAGACCGTGGATAAAAGCGAGAAAACCAGCGCCTGAATTGTGCTGGTCAACATGGCCAGAAACATGAACGGAGCGTGGAGCGGAATCCCGATCGGGCTATGCATGAAACTCAACATTCCAATGCCCAGCAGCAACGCCACACCCAACAGGATATCTTCACCCAGGATATTTCCAAAAAGTCGGCAAGAGAGGCTGACTGGCTTGATCAGTTCTTCCATGATATGCAGCGGCAGGAACAACGGAACCAGGCACCACCCGATTACATCCCGTGGCGATCCCATCAGATGATCCAGAAATCCCAGGATGCCCAGACGTGTGATCGCGCTGTATTGCACATAAAGGAAAACACAGATCGCCAACGCCCCCGTCGTTTTGATATCCGCCGTTGGAGATTTCATAGGAGGGATCAATCCCCACAGGTTCATGAAGAAAATGTATATGAACAGGGTACCGACAAACGGCAGGTATCGGCGGCCTTCTTTTTCACCCAACATGCCGACCACCAGGCTCTCGAAGGCCTCAATGAACATTTCAATCACGTTCTGGAGCGGCGTTGGGATGATGGAACGCTCGCGGTATGCCCGTCGAACCACCCACGTCAAAAAGCAGATGATCAAGAGCATGAAGAATTGGTTTTCCCAGTGGTGGAGAAAATGAACAAGCGGATTCTCCCCTGCAACGCTGTTCAGCAGGGTAATGATGTTGGGGATTTCCGGATGGCCGTGAGACGCCGCAGATTTGGCGGCTTCGTGGCCCTGCTCTGCAACTGCCGCAACCGTTTCCGGCGACATCAGATGCGCTCCTCATTTCCGGGCATCGCCTTATCTCCTTCCGGCGAGGTTGAAGGCCGGTTTTGGATCTCCAAAATGCGATGTGACAGAATTTTTAATACAAGTACGATAAAAATGATATGGAAGCCCACTAAAACGGAACCGATTGGGACCGCCCGGGCATAAAGTCCCCAGATCCCCAACCCGTACAGAAGCGGAAACTTGATCGCAAACAAAGGGGCCAGCACTTTCCAACGGCGGGGTCCCAGGAACTCCCTCACCACGAAGGAAATCATCCAGACATTGGCAGTGCTCCATAGAGAGGCCAGCGCAAAACCAAGCGCCCACAGGCTTCCCATGTGCACAATCAGAAACGGGCAGAGGACCGTGGTGGCAATCAGGGCAGCGCGGATTGTGCGACTGACCAAGTCTTCTTGTCTCCCCAGTGCAGAGGGCGGCACAGGTCCCCACCGAACCTCACCCGGACACGGCTCCTTTTCTCCCCCGTTTATGGGGGCCACAAGGGGGGTATCGACAAGATTCGGCTTGGACACTGCCTGTTACCCGACGTCTCTCACCCGGAATTTCCTATGACGAATCGGACATGATGCGTTTGATGAGCTTAACCACTTGCCGACCTCCAGAAAACAGGCCCAGGAGCAGGAAAATCTTCGCCAGCCAAGTCCCTGTCCCCAACCAGAGGTCCAGCTGTTTGCCGATCCAGTAGAATGCCAACGGATAAAGGGCAAGAAAAATAGGTATAAACATCGCCTGCCCGGCCAGCCGAGCCAGACGACCGAGTTCGTTGTCCTTTCCTTCAGGCACAATGCCCTCCTTTGACAAGGAGGAAAACCACAAGTCGGCGAGAGACTATCAGCGGCATTCTCGCATGTCAATGTCCGAACGGGCGGCTTTTTGTATAATACTCCGGCTACACGGAATCAATCGCTTATATCAAACAGGAAAGGGACTCTCATGAAGGTCATCGCGTTCAACGGCAGCGCACGGAAAGACGGAAACACGGCCATTCTGATTCGAGTGGTTCTCAAGCAACTGGAGAAGAGGGGGATCGAAACCGAGCTGGTGCAACTGGCCGGACAGAAGATCCGGGGCTGCATGGCCTGCTACAGATGTTTCTCCCGGAAGGATGGTCGCTGTGCCGTAAAAGGGGACATCGTGAACGAGTGCATTGAGAAGATGATCGAGGCGGATGGGCTCATTCTCGGCTCGCCGACCTATTTCGCCGATGTTACCTCGGAAATGAAGGCCCTGATTGACCGCGCCGGTCTCGTTTCCAGGGCGAACGGCGACCTGTTCAAGCGAAAAGTCGGTGCGGCTGTTGTGGCGGTTCGTCGGGGCGGTTCTATCCATGCCTTCGATACGATCAACCACTTTTTCCTGATCGGGCAGATGATCGTTCCTGGTTCGATTTATTGGAACATGGGGATCGGTCGGGAAAAGGGCGAAGTGAAAGGGGACAAGGAAGGTCTTCTGACCATGAAAGCGCTCGGTCAGAACATGGCCTGGCTGCTGAAGAAGATCAGGTAGGTTTTTGAGGTCGCGAAATGCGACCCCAAATCTCTGTCCACTTTGTCCACTGAATCCACTATGCCGCTTCTGCTCAGGCAGCCGCAACTCCTCCGGACGAGATGGCCTCTTCCGTAAGATATCGCGGGTGGTAGGTTTTGGTTCGGATTGCGTATAAGGTGTCGATGTATTGTTCCTTGGCCTCGATGGTCCCGATACCGGATAGAATCCGGCGCATTTCACGTGTTGCCAGGTCATCGAACAGGCGCTCGGAAACGAGAACCTGGACCGGTTCGTTCATGGAATACCGGCGAACCATCTCGGTCAACGTATTCTCTTGATTTGGCTCGAGATCCAGCGACTTCATTTCCTTTTCGAAGACTTTATAATGTCGTCGTCGCTGGTATAGATAGGCTCCGTACACAAGGAGGAAGATAAGGACAGCCAGACCAATCCCAATACCCAGAAGGATATCCGGATTAACCTGGGAAGACTGAAACCAATTATCGATCCCCTTCATGGGGTCCCTCAACCTGCTGTAATAGGATAGGCACTACAGTACGAATAATCGACATAAATATATTATCGCTTGAGTGCCGGACAGTCAAATGCGACGCTAAGAAAATCGCGGAGGATTCAAAGCGGATAGGTTTATCACAACCCGAACAGATCGGCCAAACCGGTCATCCGAAGAACCATGGTTGCCGATGGCGAAGGATTCGTGAGGATAAACTGCTCTTTTCCAAGGGTTTGAATGCGGTCGATAAAAACGCGGAGAGCCACGCTGCTGATGTAAGTCAGTTCATGCAAATCCACGACAATCGGTAATTTCCCCATTTTTTGAAGGATCGCAAGGGCTTTTTCAAATTTATCCACCGTGTTGCCGTCCAACCTTCCATGCAAATGCAGAATCGTTCTGTTGCCTTCTTCGGTTTTTCCAATAAGCAGTTCTTTTGAGGGCGGCTCCACGGGATCAAGGCTGAGTCCATGGGTTTCGACTCGTGCACGAACCATGCTGTACTTCTTTTCCGTAACGAGAACTGTCCCGCCGATATTGATCGTCACATTGGGATGAATCCGGAACGCTTGAACCATCCCATTGAAATCCTCTACCTCAACCGAAGTCGGTGTACCCTGCGCATCGCCGATATCGCATCCGATGATCCCTGTCCCGGCGCGGAGAGTACCTCCCAGGATCACTCCCAGATCCGTCTCCGTGACAATCCGATCTCCGGCTTTCGCCTGAGCCTTGATCAGGGAATGCTCCACATAAACGCACTGGCCCGCTTCCACCGAAACATCATTTGCACTGTTGATATAGACGTTCCTTTTTGCCTGGATGTTCGTCAGTTTCGTTCCGTCTTCCACCTCCATATTCAAAAAGACGCTCTCCTTTTTTGAGGTGAGGTCGGAGTTTTCCACGGTTCCAAGCAGCACCAGGTCACCTTCGGCAACAATCCGGCTGTCCGTGACCGGTCCTTCGATGAGAATCGGTTCCAGGCCTGTAAACTCCAGCGTTTCGTTCTTGATTTCACGGCTGATCTGTCGTTCGTCTGGGCTACTCATGTGTGTCCTCGTTTTGTTCAAAGTCGCTTTCAGGTAATGGATCAAGTCGCCGACCTGCCATCCCGGTTCAAAGAGAGGGCGGTTCACGCAACAGACGGATGACCAGTCCGGTCGGGATTTTTGGATAGAAATCCGTGGATTTCTGGGGCATTCGCTCACCGGACTCGGAGACTTTCATGATTGTTTGTGGATTTGGCGCGCGCAGGAAGAAGACGCCGGAACCGGGGTCCTCTGCAGCCGCTGTTGTTGCCTCCTGGGGATCTCGAAAATAGGAGATTGCACCGGACCGGCTTTCATCGACCCGCAAGATACCGCGTAGAACCATCGAATGCAGGAAGGTGACATCCAGGTTCCACAATGCCGGATGAATGTCAGGATACATCTCCGCGCTCGGTTCTCTCCGCCGAATCACAAGATGAAATTGGTCCCCGTCGGTGGCTCCAAGGACAACGTCTGTTTCAGGCATTTTTCTCAGTTCGTGCAACAATTCATTCGCACTGCCGTGGATTTCCCGTAATACGATGTTTGTGGCTCTGTTCAGGGTATCGAGCCAGTTGTCGCCCAGGTTGCGCACAAGGCGGTGAGTCGGGAGAACGATCATCCCTTCCTGGTCCACCGGCGAGACATAGGCCATGACATGATTTGACGGAGACTGGCGGTTCTCTTCAAGGTTTTCCGCCGCCCACGCGCGATAATTCAGTGCGGTTTCAAAGCGATGATGCCCGTCGGCAATCATCACGGTCGAATTCATCAAGGCATTGCGGGTTCGTTCGATGGTTTCTTTGTCACTGACAATGTGAAGCTTGTGTCGAACACCGTCGGGGGTGGCGCAATCGAGTTGGGGATGATCCAGGTTGGTGGCGATGCTCAACAATTCCCTGTCGGGATCTGTCGCCACCAGGAAAATCGAGCACAGATTTGCCTGCGTTTCGCGGATCAGGCGGAAACGATCCGCTTTCGGTCCCTCAAAAGTCCGTTCGTGCAGAAGAGTTTTCCTGTTGTCCTCCAATGACAAGGCTCCCAATACGCCCCATCTTTGGTAGGATTTGCCATCAAGCAAAAACTCTTGACAATAGAAATAGAACGAGAGGGGGTCCTGAACCAGGAATCCTTCTTGAATCCAGTTGTCCAGAAACCGGCGTGATCCGGCATACCAATCGCTCACCTTCGCGGCGGACTCTGTGGCGAAGTCGCCTTCTGCGACATCCGGCGGCGGCAGCACCAGCCTTGAGCAGTTGAGCGGGTCCGCTTCCCAGAGGGATGGAAGTTCTTTCCGAGAAATCTTGTCATAGGGTGGAGAGAGAATGCGGGATATCCGTGCATCAAGCGCGGACGAAAAACGATACCCACAAAAAGGAGAAAAATCCGGCATTCCGATTTCTCGAGGAGTGTGAACTGTTCTTTCCAAATCCGAGAATACAAGAAAGTACCGCTTACGAAAAGTGTGGAGCAACGGAATGGCCGGATCGGCAGAGCCGACGAAACGCTGAAGACTTGTTAACAAAAGATTTATCGATTGGCCCCTCCAGCCTTGACCAAAGCGTGATCCCAGCCTAGATTAGAACCTGTAAAGTTTAATTCCTTTACGCGAAGACAGGATTCGGAGCGCATGGATTCGGTCGATGAACATGTCCGTTTCGCGGAATTGCTCGATATATACGGCAATCTACTGAGCGACCGCCAGCGAGAGTACATGTATCTGCACTATGCGGAAGACCTTTCCTACGGCGAAATTGCAGAGCAGTCGAGCATTTCCCGCCAGGCGGTTCATGATGCAATTGTTCATGCCCGCGAAGCGTTGCGCCGGTTTGAACGCGAGCTTTCTCTCCTGTCCGGTCCGAAATCCGATGGATTGGACATGGAAAGAATCATTGAGGTGATCCGTCGGCTTGAACGAATTGCCTCAGAGGATATTCTGTACGATACAAGGCGGTTGAAGGAATCTGTGCGAGATTTGAAACAACTGATCCTTCGGGAGCAGACGGATGTTTGAGAATCTTCAGAGCCGGTTCACATCCATATTCGGCAAGTTGCGCTCCGGGAAACGGGTGGATGAACGGGCGGTCAAAGAAGCCGTCCGGGAGGTCCGCCTGGCGTTCCTGGAAGCGGATGTGAACTACCAGGCCACGCGGGAGTTCTGCCGCCAGATCGAGGAAAAAGCGCTGGGTGTGCAGGTTCTGGCGGGACTCAATCCGGCTCAGCAGGTTATCAAGATCGTTTATGACACCATGGTGGAGATGCTGGGCGGTGAGAGGCAGAAACTCACGCTTATGCCGGGCCAGCAGGAACGGATCATGCTGGTCGGTCTGCAGGGTTCCGGGAAAACCACCACGGCGGCGAAGCTGGCGGCACGACTTCGCCAGGACGGGCGGAAACCGATCCTGATCGCGGGGGATATTCATCGACCGGCTGCAATCAAACAGCTGGAAGTGGTCGGGCATCAGGTCAGTATTCCCGTGTTTGCCATGGGCACCGACGTGGACCCGGCAACGATCGCCAAGGAGGGGACGAAAAAGGCGAAAGCGGATGACCTGGATACGATTATTCTCGATACCGCCGGTCGGCTTCATATTGATGAACAAATGATGGGAGAGGTCAAGCGGGTGCGCGAGAGCTGGCGACCGTCACTGACTCTGTTGGTCGTGGATGCCATGGTCGGTCAGGATGCGGTCAACCAGGCCCGTCATTTCCATGAGAACCTGGATTTGGACGGGACAATCCTGACGAAACTGGACGGCGACACCCGTGGCGGTGCCGCGATCTCGGTTCGATACGTAACCGGCAAGCCGATCTACTTTGCAGGAATCGGCGAAAAACTGAGCGATTTCGAGTTTTTCTATCCGGATCGGATGGCCTCTCGGATCCTCGGCATGGGCGATGTGCTAACCCTGATCGAGAAGGCTCAGCAGGCGGTGGACCAGGATCAGGCGCTCGCTCTTCAGAAGAAGATACTGGAGAATAGTTTTACCCTGGATGATTTCCTGAGTCAGATTCGGAACGTGCGAAAAATGGGGGGATTGGGCAGCCTGATGTCTCTGCTTCCCGGCATGGGCGGCAACAACATGATGGACGAGCTGGATATGGAAGAGGAAGAGATGAAGCATGTCGAGGCGATCATTCTCTCCATGACTCCCGGCGAGCGGAACGATCATCGAGTGATCAACGGCAGCCGGAAACGTCGGATCGCACGAGGCAGCGGAACCAACATGCAGGATATCAACCGTTTGTTGAAACAATTTGTTCAGATGCAGCAGATGATGCGTGCCGTGGCCGCGCAGGGTATGGCTGCCGGTGGGAAGGGAATCAAAGGCAAGAAAGTCAAGATGTCGAAGAAGATCATGAAAAAAATGCAGGGAATGCGTGGGATGTTTCCCGGATTCTAGGCCGATTCCGCCGAAGTCGGCGGAGCGGCGATTACAACGCAGAAACCTGACAGAAAGACGGAGGATTGCATGGCTGTCAAAATACGACTAAGACGCATGGGAAACCGGAATCGACCGTTTTATCGACTGGTGGTCTCGGATTCCCGAAATCGTCGGGATGGAGCCGCTCTTGAAGATCTGGGCTGGTATGACCCTTTGAAGAACCCGGCTCAGTCCTCGCTGAACGAGGAATCCATTTTGAAGTGGCTGGAGCGGGGGGCGCAGGTCTCCGATACCGCCCGGTCGCTGATCAAGCAGGCCGGGATCCTGACGAAGTTCCAGGAGCAGCGGAAGCAGACCGGAGATCGGAAGCCTTTGCCGGAATCGCCATCGGGGGAATCGTAAACCTTTCCATCCGGAGGGGACCTGTTACACCATCGGTGAACCGCCCGGTTGGGGCAGGCGGTCACCCTGATTTCGTGGGTAGGAAAGAACGCAGACGATGAAGGATTTGGTTCGATATTTAACCGAACAACTGGTCACCAAATTGGACGAGGTTGAGATTACCGAAACGCACGACGAGGAGGATCGCCTGGTGATCCGTGTCAAAGTTGCCCAGGAAGATATGGGCCGGATCATCGGAAAGAACGGGAAGACGGCCAAAGCGATCCGACAGCTGGTAGCGGCGAAGGCCTTTCAGGAGAACATCCGCGCTACCGTCGAGATTCTGGAGTAGGCCGGGTGAACCAGGAAACCGCCCCCAATCGGATTCCCGATGACGCGGTTGCGTTGGGGAAACTGGGAAGAGCGCACGGTCTCCATGGTGAGATCCGATTCTTCCCGTACCATTGCGAGGCCGATTTTCTGCTGGAACTCGGAACGGTTCTGCTTGGTCCCGATGCGCAGGAAATACGGATCAAAGGGCTTCGTGGCGGCGGAAAGTACTGGATTCTCTTGCTGGAAGGTGTGGAAAGCCGGACGCAGGCAGAACGTCTCCAGGGAAGCATTCTCTGGATTCCGGAGAGTCGCCTGCCGCCCTTGCCGCCCACGGAGATGTATGTCGCCTCCGTGATCGGCGCGGAGGTCCGCGATGAACAAGGTGCTCGGATGGGTGTCGTTGCGGATGTTATGGAGACCTCGGAAAGCGACATCCTGATCGTTCAGGGAGAAGACGGCTCGGAGGAGCTGATTCCGGCGCTGCGGTCGGTGCTGACCGGTTGGGATGCCGAAACCCGAGTCCTGACCGTTCGATGGCCGATGGATGGATAAGAATGAGAATTGATGTGCTCACGACGTTTCCGGAGATGTTTGTCGGACCGCTGGACCACAGCATTGCGGCGCGGGCGCGTTCATCGGGCGCCGTGGACCTGCGCATCCATAATCTGCGCGATTGGTCGGACGATCCGCATCGCAAGACCGATGACGAGCAATACGGGGGTGGAGACGGCATGGTGATGAAAGCGCCCCCGATCCTGAGCGCTGCGAGAGATCTTGCAGCCCAGACAGAACAGGACACCCGGTATGTCGTGTTGAGTCCGCAGGGGCGTCTGTTCGGTCAGGAGATCGCAGAAGAGTTGGCCGCTTGTGAGCATCTCGTGCTGATCTGCGGTCATTACAAGGGAATTGACGAACGAGTGATGGAGATACTCCGGGCGGATGAAATTTCCATCGGGGATTATGTCCTCTCCGGTGGAGAGATTCCGGCCATGGCGCTGATCGACGCGGTTATCCGCCTGATTCCGGGAGTTGTCGGATCGATGGACTCGGTTCTGGAGGACTCGTTCACATCCGGGCTGCTGGACAGTCCGCGTTATACACGGCCCCAGGTTGTGGAGGATCGGTCCGTGCCGCAGGTCCTGTTGAACGGCAATCACCGGGAGATCCAGGCGTGGCGGTTGGAGCAGGCGAAACGGCGGACCGCCGAACGGCGACCGGATCTTTACCGGCGGTACTGTGAACGAGAAGAGCAACACAAGAGAAAGACCGGATAACGAGGTGGGCGATCGACGAGCGCTGTATGTCGCTTTACTCCATCATCCGGTACTCAAGAAAGACCGGGAGGTTATTACCACATCGCTGACTCCGATTGATCTGCACGACATTTCCCGGACCTGCCTGACTTACGGCGTGAAGGAATACGGCATGATCAATCCCCTGCCGACGATGCAATACCTTGCCAGGCGGGTGACCGAGTTCTGGCACGCGGGTTTCGGCAAAGAGTACAATCCGACACGCTGGGATGCTTTTCGGATCGTCGGCGTCTATGGGATATTGGATGAGTTTCGAGAGAAGATTGAGAAGGAGAACGGTCAGCCGCCGGTTCTGGTAGCGACGACGGCGCGGAAGTGGGAGAAGACAATCGGGTTCGCGGAGTTGCGTCGATCGTTGACGCAGCCCGGCCCGCCCATCCTCCTGCTGTTTGGGACCGGATGGGGATTGACAGAGGAATTTCTGCGATCCTGCGATTGGGTGTTACCGCCGATCGTGGGAACGGGTCAATACAATCATCTTTCGGTTCGCGCGGCGGCGGCGATCATTCTGGACCGCCTCGTCGGGGATCGAGACGAAGAGGAAACCAATACATCGCCGCATATCGGATGACGGCGAAATGGAGGATATTATGGACCATCCCGCGCTTCGGGAATTTGAGAAGAATCAACTTCGGAAGGATGTCCCGCTGTTCAGTCCGGGAGATACCGTCCGAGTCGGCGTTCGCGTTCAGGAAGGTGTCACGAAAGAGGGAAAAGAACGATACCGGACACAGGCGTTCGAAGGGGTTGTGATCCGTCGGTCCGGAGGCGGACTGGGTGAGACATTCACCGTGCGGAAGATCTCGTACGGTGTCGGGGTCGAGCGAACTTTTCCGTTGCATTCCCCGCAAATCGCTTCCCTGGAAGTCGTTCGGCTCGGGCATGTCCGGCGAGCCAAGTTGTACTATCTTCGGGATCGCAAAGGCAAGGCGGCCAGGGTTCGCGAGAAACGTCGAACGACCAAGGTGGCTCCCAAAGTTGCGCCCAAAGCCGCGCCGGAGACGTCTCCGGATTCCTGATCTGTCTCAGCGGCGCAGCCGGTTTTTGGGGCTTGCGGATCGCCCTGAAGAGGTATTCTCAAAATGGGGGAGTCTGCTGGTCAGAGATGCAATTGTGAGATATCTTAGATCGGCAAGACGGTTACCGTCGGAATTCAGTCCACTCTTCGGAGGAGAATGAATGGATCTTTCCCTGGAAGATTTCGTTCCCGAATTGATCGGAGATATCAGCGGCACACTGATTACGATTCGGGATTATGCAGAATCGAAGTCGGTGCGGATTATCGCTCCGTGCATTTCCAGTCTGGAAGACAATATGAAGCGGCTGGAACAATTGGACAGCCGTCTTGCATCGATCACCGAAACGCAACTTCGTGCCGAGTTGATCACCATTGTTCGTAATTTGCTTCGAACTTTCGACCAGATGAAGCGGAGCAAGCAGGTGAACACAGCGTGGTACGAAGGTGAACCGGACACCGGGCTTCCGCCGGCGGTGATCAAAGCGAAGGAATTCCTGGGTCTCTGATTCGGCGCATTGCAGGTTGGAGGAAAGGGAATTCCGCCGTTTATGGTGGCAAAATCTCCTGTTTTTCCATTTACTGCGCCACAAAGTTTTCCCGATCCCTGATGTGAGAAATCTGACGGAGACAGCCGGTCCTGTTGGTCCCGAGTCCCCAGACCGACAGGGGGCCAGGTACGGGGGAAATATCCGGCGACCAAAGCGGTTTGGCTTGACCAAGCCCCTGCATTTCTCTACAGTTTAAACTTTGCATACTTGTCGGTATCACGGATGTGTCAAGGATAGAAACCGGACAGACCCCCGATGCTCGCGAAAAAGAAATTATCGGCGATTATCCTGGCCGCGGGGGCCGGTACACGGTTGCGCTCCGAGATCCCGAAAGCGTTGCACGAAATCTGCGGCGAACCGATCCTGGTCCATTTGCTTCGAACCACAAGAGGACTGGTGGATGCCAAAACGGTGGTTGTGGTGGGATTTGCCCACGAGAAGCTGGAACAGGCGCTTAAGGATAAAAGTTTTCGCAATATCCACTATGCGCTGCAGCCGGAACAGTTGGGCACGGGACATGCGGTACTTTGTGCCTCCGACCATTTCAACCGATACACGGGAGATATCCTCGTTCTGGTCGGTGATGCGCCTCTCCTGACCCGCAAGACCCTGGAGATTCTCATCCATCGCCACCGGCACCAGGACGCGGCGGCGACCGTGCTCACCACGAGGATGCGCCGTCCCAAAGGATATGGTCGAGTTCTCCGTCACCAGGACGGCACGGTTCTGCGGATTGTGGAGGACAAAGACGCCAACATTTATGAGCAGAAGGTGAACGAGGTTAATACCGGTATGTATGTTTTTGACAGCCGGGAACTGTTTTCGGCTCTCAAAGGCATCCGCCCGGACAATGAACAGGGCGAGTATTATCTGCCGGATGTGATTCAGATCATGGTGAGCCAGAAGAAGAGGGTGGAAGCGGTGAAGATCCCGGACTATCGGGAGACGATGGGAATCAATAATCGGGTCGAGTTCGCGCGGGCGGAACGGATCATGCGCGACCGCATCCTGGAGCGCCTGATGCTTTCCGGCGTAACGATTATCGATCCGCCCAGCACGATGATCGACGATGGTGTCAGTATTGGGATCGACAGCATTATTCAGCCCAATACGATCATCCGTGGACATACATCGATCGGAAAGGGATGCATGATCGGTCCCCTCACCCAGATCGATGATTCGAGTATCGCGGATGGGTGTCGCATTAACAGTTCGTATATCAGCCAATGCGTCGTTCCGGCAGGCGAGCGGATCGGCCCATTTGCCAATTTTCAGGGTGGAAAACTGATCCAGGCCGGTGAATTCGCCACCCAGAACACCGCAATCAAACCGATTCAGATGAAAGCGGGAATAGGAGTGACTCATGCAGCGCGCAGAACTTCACGTCGCACTCAGAAAAAAAACCGGTAAGGGAGTCGCACGCTCCCTTCGTCGCGAAGGAAGAATCCCTGGGGTTGTCTACGGCGGTCAGGATCCCCCCCAGCCTATCGATATCGATGGTCGCGAATTGTGGCAACTGTTACACACGAGTGGAGGCGAGCATCTATTGGTGAATCTCCATATCGGAGCCGGGAAGGATCAGGGTACGTTGACCCTGATGAAAGAGCTTCAGCACAATCCACTTCGTGGTGACTTGGAGCATGTTGATTTTCAGCGGATTTCTATCGACCGACCGATTCTCACCACCGTCTCGATTCATATTACCGGGTCCAGTGCCGGGGAGCGAGAAGGCGGTGTCATGGAGCACATGTTGCGGGAACTGAACATTGAATGTCTGCCTCTGGAGATTCCGGATGCGATTGCAGTAGATATTTCGCCTCTGGGAATCGGGCAGAGCATCCATGTGCGCGATATCACGGTTCCGGAACGAGTTCGAGTTATGTCGAACCCGGAGGCGGTGGTGGTGCTGATTGCATCTCCGACCCGGGCTACGGCTGCCGAGGCAGCCAGGGAAGCGGCGGAAGGAGAAGGGACCGAGGCTGCCGCTGAATCTGCAGAACAATCGTCCGAGTAATCTCACGGACACGGGTATGATTCGAGCCATTCTCGGTTTGGGCAATCCCGGAAAGGAATACGCGGACACCCGGCACAACTTCGGGTTCCGGGTTGCGGATGAATTGGCGTACCGTCGAGGAGTCCGAAAATACGAACAGGGCCGTCATTGCCTGTTCGCTCAGTTCGACCTGGAGGGATTCGCCGTTGTGGCGGTTCGTCCGATTACGTATATGAATCGTTCGGGGCTGGCTTGGCTGGAAATGGCCGAACGGTTCGATATTGCGGCGGAACATACGCTGGTAGTCTGTGATGATCTCCATCTTCCTTTGGGAAAGATTCGAATCCGTATCAAGGGAAGCGATGGGGGGCATAACGGACTGGCCTCGATTCTGCAAGCGGCCGGCACCTTGGAGATTCCCCGGATGCGTTTGGGCATCGGGGCGTCCCCCCAAGACTGGGTCGATTATGTTCTGTCTCCGTTTGAGGCGGACGAGCTCGCCCTGGTCGACCGGGTGGTTCCCATTGCCGCCGATGCCCTCGAGACCTTCATCAGGCAAGGCGTGATCGCCGCAATGGATCAATATAACCAGGTGGTTGTCACACTGGAGTAGGTATTCCGTACCTGTTCCTTGGATCTGTGTGCTGTGATAGCCGTTTCGGTTACCGGCATGGGAAGTACCGGCGAAAGGCGTGGGAACGCCGTAGAGGCAGGAGATTTCCCGCCCTCTGTCGTTTCCCCGGTTATCGCCTCGCTTATCCGCTGAAGACAGCGGAAAGCCATATACCCCTGCTCGTCCGGTTTGTTCGAGCATAACCCGAAGGGAGAAGCCTTATGGCAAGGAAAAGAGAAGAGAAACCGATTCTGTATGAGATGATGTACATCCTTGACCCGGAGTTGGGCGAGGATGGCATTGCCCGCATGAATGACGCGCTTCGTGAGCGAATCACAAGCGCCGGGGGAGTGATCGAGAAAGAAACGCCCTGGGGTATTCGACGTCTGGCCTACGTACTGAAGAAGCGCCAGGAAGGGTACTACAATGTCATTGAGTTTCATGCCTCCTCCAATTTACCCGGTGTAATCGGGGCTTTTATTCGCACCCAGATCGGCATCCTGCGGCATCTGATCATCCGCGTTCCCAAAGCCAGACTATTGCAGGAACAGCGGGATGCGGCTCAGCGGAAAGCCGCCGCCGAAAAAGCGGCAGCTAGTCCCAAACCCCCTTTGGAATCCGATCACACGTCCGATCGGGAGATCTTCCCAAGACGTCGACCCGTTGACGAGTCCTTTGTGGAAGACGAGAATCGATCGGACAACCCGGAGTTCGACGAGCCTGAGCCAGGAGAAGTCGACGACAACAGGAACCCGGGAGCCGAATCTTCTACCGAGGATTTCGACTCGCCCTCATTGGAGTCCGCGGACGAATCTGTGCCGGACTCGGCTCCGGACGATATCGAATCAGTCGAGCCGAGGCCATCCAACGACTAATTCACGATACTCAGCGGGAGGAGACCTTTATGAACCACATTGTTCTCATCGGTCGATTAACTCGGGATCCGGAAATGAAATACACCAATTCCGGGGTGGCGTTGGTCCGATTCAGTCTGGCAGTGGATCGTCGATTCAAGAATGCCCAGGGTGAACGAGAGACGGATTTTATCAATCTTGTTGCCTGGCGGAAGACGGCGGAACTCATCAATCAATATGTAAAAAAAGGGGAGCAGATTGCCGTGCAAGGCAGCTTGCAGATGCGCAAGTACCAGACCCAGCAGGGCGAGAATCGAACGGTTTATGAAGTGGTTGTGGATGACATGCGTTTTCTGGGCAGTCGCGGAGGTTCCTCCGGTGGTCCGATGGAATCTCCTCCACCACCGGGGGATGACGAGGCTCCACCTCCGGCATTCGACTCCGGCGGACCCGAAGACGAAAAAGATGACGATCTCCCCTTCTAGGGGTGAGTTTAACTCCCCCTGCCCTCTCTACAGCAAAGAGAGGGGAATATGGAAAGGATAAGAATCATGACGTTACGTGCTAAAGCGGCAGTACAAGCAAGAAAAAGACCTCGACGCCGATTTCGGAGGCGAAAGGTTTCCCTGTTTACGGAAGAGAAGGCCTTATATATCGACTACAAGAACTACCGGATCCTGCGTGAATTTGTGACGGAACGCGGGAAGATCATGCCTCGGCGGATCACCGGCAACAGTGCGCATCATCAGCGAATGCTCACCACGGCGATCAAACGTGCCCGGTATATGGCGCTCATGGCCTATACCCATCGCTGAGACCCAACGCGGAACCAAGGAGAACATCCATTATGCCCAATCACAAACAGGCTGAGAAACGGCTGAAACAGGACAAATTCCGCCGTCTCCGGAATCGCAATGTAAAAAGTCGCATCCACACCCTGACCAAGAAAGTGATGGGTGCGGAAAATCCGGAACAGACCGAGACCCTGATGCGTTCGGCCTTTTCGCTGATCGACAGTGCGGCGAAGCGGCATGTGATTCATCGCCGGAAAGCCGCTCGAAAGAAGTCCCGATTGAATAGAGCGGTGAATCGCAAACAGGCGGCGGCTGTCTAGGAAACGGTATTCAATGCGGGAGGGCGAGGCTCCAGCCGAGCTGATTTTTCTATTATTCGCTGCTCGGCTGGAGCCTCGCCCTCCCTGTTTCAATCCTATCCCCCGGGAGGTTGATCACCATGCCTCTCTTCGAATTCACATGCAGCCGTTGCGGCGAGCGGTTTGAAGACCTGGTTCTGTCCGAGAAGGATGTGCCGGTCTGCCCGGCTTGTGGGGCGACATCGGTCAACCGTGAGTTGTCGGTCTTTGCAACCAGTACCGGCTCCAAAAGCCCATGCGAGATGGGTTCATGCAATCTTCCCGGCGGTCCGGCATCCTGCCCGGGCGGCTCCTGCCCGTTCGGTTCCTGACCGAAACGCCTTGTCGCGCTCCGCTCTTCTGATAAGATGGTCTTATAGGAATGTCTGATCCGAGGGCGTGACATGTTGAAGGCCATCACTGAAGTCGCTAAAGGGATGGGGCTGACGTTCAAGCACCTGTTCCGCAAACCCACCACGTTCAATTATCCCGATGAGAAGCGGCCGCAATCGCCCCGATTCCGGGGCGTTCATTATCTGCAGCGCCACCCGGACGGTCTGGAGCGCTGTGTCGGTTGCGGACTCTGCAGCGTGGTTTGTCCGACCGGAGCAATCTACCTGGAAGCCGCCGAGAACGACCCTCAACACCCGGTCTCCCATGGCGAACGACATGCGCGGCACTACCAAATCGACATGATCCGGTGCATCTTCTGTGGTTTCTGCGAGGAGGCCTGCCCGGAGGATGCCGTTATTCTCGGCGAAGAATGGGAAATCGCCGACACAGATCGGAACGCTTTCATTTATTGCAAGGACCGCCTGCTCATTCCCCTGGAGCAAAAGGAAAAGTTCCGCCCCGGCATGTCCTGGCCCTCCAAGTCGGACCTGTTCGAACATGCCATAAAAGAGTGGCATCGTGGCTGAGAGGCAACGTAAGGGGAGGGGGGATTACGAAGGCGCGAAAACATATAAACACAAAGGCACGAAGACACAAAGGTATGACGAAGACACGAAAACGTAGGAGCATGGCATGCCATGCCCCTACTGCTACTATGCACGCATGTCTCCCATCACCCGTTCGTCTCGATCTCATGTCCTGAGATCGGATCGTAGGGAATTACCAGGTCGAACACGGCGTACAGTTTGGCGATTTCGAAGATATCGGCGAGTCCGCGATGGATGATGACCAGCATTCCTCTGCCGTTGGCCTCTGCGATCTGTTTGCAGCGCAGCAGGGCACCGATGCCGGTGCTGTTGATGAAATCGACTTTTGTCAGATCCACCACCAAGGTTTCCTGTCCGGTTGTTTCACCACGATCCCCCCAGGATCTCGCGGCAATCTGGCTTAGCTCGTTGGCCAGCGCGGTCGCTGTCGCATTATCGAAGATGCCCTGGATGTTGAAACGGAAGCTCGGTGCGGATTCGGTTCGGAATGAGTGTGTACTGTCCATTGATTTAATATCCATACTCCAGCCTTCTGCCCAGGATTTCCGGCAGGCCCGAATTGATGATTTTTGTGAGGGTCAGGTTAAAATCATACGCGACTCGACGGAATGTGAGAAGCCGTTTCTTGTCATCATACAGGCAATACGATGCACGGGGATCCCCATCACGCGGCTGCCCCACGCTGCCGCAATTGACCATGCAGCGGGTTCCGTTCGGAATGAAGAACTCGTCTGTGGTCAGGAATCGGTCGGTTCCCTGGGCAAAAATGTACGGTTGATGCGTATGCCCCACAAAACAGATTTCCTGATCGAAATGGTCGAATTGATTTGAGATCTGGTTTGGTGCGTACAGATACTCCCATTCTTCCGGCTTTTCCGGGGAAGAATGGGTCAAAAAGATGTTATCTTCGGTCCATCTCCATATAAATCGGGACAGCCGCCGGAGACTGGTCTGGGTGAGTTTTTCATGGGTCCATTTTGCTGCAACTGCCGCTTCCGGATTGAATCCCATCGGGATTCCTGTCACTACGGCCTGGTCGTGATTTCCCACAATACACGGGACCTTGCCATATTTCTCCTGGACCTCCCGAAATCGCTCGATACAGTAGGTCGGATTGGGACCATACCCCACAAGGTCCCCGCAGCACAGAAGGCGGTCGAATCCCTGGACCTCCATGTCGGCCAGCACGGCATCGAGGGCTTCCTGATTGCTATGGATATCCGATATGACCGCATATCTGGTCATATTGTGCTCCAAACCCACCGGCGGTATTCGCCTCTTGACATCGGAAAGGCTATAATTGGAAATCCTGTGGTTTTTTCGAAGAAATTCTCCCTGTTTCAGAGATCGAAAACCACCTTTGTATCTGAGTTTACACCAAAACTTGCCGGGGAATAAATGGTTCGCAGCGACTCTCGAAGTGCGTTCCACCGAAATCTCCTGATTGGATCGGCCTTCTCGTAGAAGTGTTTGCCGGAAGGTGATACCGTATCGCGGTTTTCTCAAGAAGGTTCCATGATGAATATTTGGACATTTGCAAACGGAATTACGGGCAGCCGAATTGTTTTCAGCCCCGTTTTTATTGTCTGCTTTCTGTGGGGAGGACCGTTCGGTAAATCGACTGCATTTCTGATCGCCTGTTTGTTTGAAATCACCGATATCGTTGACGGTCATATTGCGCGAAGACGCAGGGAGGTCTCCGACCTGGGTAAACTGCTGGACCCATTCGCCGACAGCATTTCGCGGTTCTCGATATTCCTGTGCCTGCTCGCGGAGGAATATGTCCCGGTCTGGATGGTTGCGTTGGTGTTTTACCGGGATGCCCTGGTGTCGTATTTGAGGGTGGGTGCGGCGACGTATGCCGTGGTCATGTCTGCGCGTTTGTCGGGGAAAATCAAGGCGGTGGTACAGGGATTCGGTACGGTGTTTATTACCTTCCTGATCGCATGTCGGGAACTTGGCTGGGTCACTTGGGATATCCGTCAAATTGCCTATTGGGCCATGGCGGTGATTACCGTGGTCACCCTGTGGTCGGCGATGGACTACCTCTATGGTTTTTCCACGATTGTCAGTCGAAACGGAAAGACGTCCGATTCCTGAACCGACCCTCGTTTACACCCATCAGGCGCCATTGCGGGATTCAAGAATGACTGTTCTTCCCCTTACATGGAACTGCTTGCACGGCTGGATGCTGGCCCTGGTACTTTTGCTTTCTTTGTTTCTACGGGTCGCGGCTCTGGAACAGGCTCCACCGGGTTTTTTCCAGGATGAAGCGGCGACCGGCTACGATGCGCTTTGTCTCGCCCAATCCGGTCAGAATCGTCACGGCGAGTTTCTGCCCCTGTTTTTCAATTCATTCGGCGATTTCGAAGAAGGGCTGCACCGGTACCTGATTGTGCCGTCTATCTGGCTGTTCGGCCTGTCGGTCTGGAGTGTGCGCGTGGTGTCTGCCGCAATGGGAACCGGCGTGGTCCTGATCACCTATCTCCTGGCTCGCCGGTTATACGGAAAGACAGGTGCATTGGCTGCTGCTGTCGCCGCCTCGGTCACACCCTGGCAAATCCACCTGTCCCGCGTGGCTGTGCGCGATATGCTTCTCCCGCTGACGTTCGGCCTTGGGACGTATCTGGTGCTTTGTGCTTTCTCAGAATCAGAGGAAGACAAGAAGCGATGGAAGAGAGACGCACAGTTGATCTGCGGCTGCGCCCTCTGGGGGCTTGCCTTTTACACATACACCGTTGCCCGGCTGTTTGTTCCATTGATGCTGGCAGGGTTCGCTGTCATTCATCGCAACTCTTTGTTGCGGTTCTGGCGGGAAAGACGTTTGTTTCTGGTCGTGGGGATTCTCCTGTTCTTTTTAGCGAGTCTGCCCATGATTCTTGCCTACATCCTTCGTTTTGAGGACATGACCGCACGGATGAAAGTCATCGCGGTTGGGGATCATGCAGCCTCTCCGTTCAGCCTGGCGACTCTATTGACGACAGCATCGAATTATCTCCCTCATTTCTCGCCGAGGCACCTTTTTCTGGAAGGTGACCCGAATCCGTTCCTCTATATGGGGGGAGGATTGTTGTTGCCCTCTTTCTTCCCGCTGATCCTGCTGGGAATCTGGTCGTGTATTGCGTTCCGGCGTTCCGTTGAGGCGCAGATTCTGCTCTTGTGGCTGCTGGTTTACCCTCTGCCGGATTGCCTTACAAGCGGCGGGCCACATGCCCATCGCAGCGTTACTGCCGTTCCAATCTATGCGCTGCTTACGGGCCTGGGTTTTCTAGTCGTGAAAGGCTGGATTCAACAGAAACAGGGAGTCCTGCGGATCGTCGGAATTTCTCTTGCCATTCTATGCGGGATCGGCACGTTCCTGTGGTTTCCGAATCAGGCTATGGCGTACATTCGCGAGATTCCCGGAAAGACTTATGGCTTCTATTATGACGGAATGGAACAGGCCATCGGGGAATTGCGGAAAGCCGAATCCCGCCAGCCCCTGACCGTGCTGACAAGGGCAATCAATCAACCATATATTTTCTATCTCTTTTTCGGGAACTATCCCCCCAGGCAGTTCTATGAAGACCGGGCGGCACTGGGTTACAAACCGGATGACAATTGGCTTTATGTGGTTAAGTTTGACCGCTTTCGCTCCCTGGATGTCGATCTGGATGCGCCCCGCGATTCGGTGGTTCTGGCGTATGCGAGCGAGACGGGTCTTGCGCCGGTCATTGCGACGGTTCCCTCCCGTTCCGGTAACGACTGGAAAATCGTGGACGGGAAGGACCTGGTGGAAGATGCCTGGCTGGAAGGCGACCGGAGAGTCCTGCGTATTCGAAAGATGGAGTTCAGCCGTTCACAGGTTCTTGCGGGGCAGGTTTTGCAGATCCGGTTTATGTGGCGATGCCTGGAACCTCCAAAGCAGGATGTTTCCGTGGCCCTGCGGATTGAGGGTCCGAAATTCTCCTGGCAGTCCGATCACAAATGGTGGAATGGAATGTATCCCGCGCACAAACTGGAGCGTGGCCGTCTCATGCCCTGGAGCCAGACGGTCAACGTTCCTGTCGATGCGCCTGCGGGCCGCTATGTGGTATTGGCCGGAGTTCGAAGCGACAGCGGGGATTTGCTTGAGCGTGGCGATGGAAGGTTTTTCCAGGAAGTCGGGGCTTTTGAGATTGTACCCGATCTCCCGAAACTCGACGAAAATGCGCTTGCCGGATGGATCGAACGTGGAACCGAGTGCCTGCTTCTGGAACAGGTCAAGGCGTCCCGAACCACGGTTAAACCCGGCGGCAAGGTCGAATTGACCTATGATTGGAAGTGCCTGAAGCCGCCCGCCGATCCGCTCCGCGTGGCTGTCAACCTGGTCTGCGGGGAGCGCCGTCTTAACTTCGATCATGACCTGTTCGATGGAAAGAAGGATCTCACCCAATTGCCGGTCGGCGAGAAGATTGTCGAAAAGCAGACCATCGTTATCCCTGGGGATACACCACCGGGTGAATACGTTCTGGAGGTGGGGCTTGCGGATAACCGCTGGTATTGCGGATTGTTGACGAGGGAAGGGAAATCC
>JAKPYU010000446.1 GCA_029568995.1 Candidatus Omnitrophota bacterium
TGAAAGAGTGGAATGGAACTGCGTGGGTGGAGGCTCCCGAAGGTTCGGCATCGGGCGAAGGCTGGCTGGGATCGAACATTTCCAACCGTGCCATCGTTTTGGATTCGGGCCAACATCCGATTGTGGCTTATGAGACCTCCTCTTCCAGGGTCTTTGTGAAACAGTTCGATGGAACGCGATGGATTCCTGTGGGGAACGGACTGGATGAGGAAGGGCATTCGCCGGTCATTGTGATTGACGAGCACGACCGTCCGGTTGTGATCTGGCGTCGTCTGAACTCGAATATTCTCTATGCGAGGCAGTTTAACGGACAGACCTGGGAACATGCGGGTAACGGCGCGGCGTGGGGCTGTGGAATCGGATTGATCGCAACCGGAAGCACCTACGATGCCGTGATATCCAACAATGAAGAGGTCATTGTTGGATATGTTGAAAAGGAACGCGGCAGCATTCATGTCAAGAAGTTCGCTCTGCCGTCGTTCACTCCGGGACCGGAGACCCAAACCGCGACGCCCGTGCCTCCGACACCGACCCCCGTTGTAACTCCATCGTACACGCCAACGGTCACCAACACCCGCACACCGACCTATACACGCACTATTACCCCGACGCGGACCCCCACACGAACGGCAACGCCGACACCGACGATTACCCCCACATTCACAATTACTCCCACCCCCACCCCTATCGAGGGACTTTCCCCCGATTGGCCGGAGTTCAGCCCCGGCTCCGCAGAAGGTGGCGGAATCACCCACGGAAAAGGCAAGCCGAAAGTCCGGTTGGGTTTGGTCGCCGACGCGGATGGGAATCCGGTCGTGTTCTGGGACAATCTACCTCGTCCCGGGCCGACCAATGTCTATGTCCTGAAATGGAACGGAAGTTCATGGAGTGAGCTCGGCGCGGGATCGGCGAGCGGTACAGGCGTGGCCCCATCGGAATGGACGGGAGACCGAATGATTCTCGATCCCTCGGATAATCAATTGGTGTTCAGTCTCAATTATTACAATAATTCCATGATCAAATTCGACGGAACTTCCTGGCAAACCTGGGCCGGAGGCGGCATTGACGATGACGGCGGGATTGAGTTCTTTACCGACATCGGATTTCTTCCCGACAATACACCGGTTGCTGTCTATTGGCACGCAATCACGCCGATTTTCAGCCATATTCGTGTCCGCAAATTTGTGGATGGAACCTGGCAGGAATTCAGCCCCGGCTCCGCCACTGACGGTGGAATCATTCCATCCACGAAGGAGACCAGCAACCCCCAGATGCAGATCTCCAAGACCGGCGAAATCTACATCCTATGGAGACACAAATGCTTCCAGGATCGATGGGCGCTATACATGAAGCGCTGGAACGGATTCGTGTGGGAGGAAGTTCCGGTTGGTTCGGCGATGGGGCTTGGGATTGCCGCCGGCTCGATTTCGATCAGCAATCGTGCCATGGCCCTGGATTCGAACGGATATCCGATTGTGACTTACGGCACAGAATCAAACAAGATCTATGTGAAACGGTTTGATGGAACCCACTGGGTTGAAATGGGAGAAGGTTCTGCATCGGGGGATGGGCTGTGCGATCCCGGACGTACGGGGGCCGTACCGGTCATTGTCAATGACCCGTATGACCACCCGGTCGTGATTTGGACAAGCGGCGCCTTGCACGCAAAGCGATTTGACGGGAACTCCTGGGTTCCTGCGGGAGAAGGTGCAACATTGGGGAACGGACTCGGAATTGCTAATTACTATTACCATGATGCCGTTCGCTTGCCGAATGGCGATATCATTCTGGCCTATTCGGGCGGGTCGAACCAGGATATCTATGTGCGGCGATACGTTCCGCCTTCCCCCGATTCGACACCGGTCCCGGTAACGCCCAAGCCCACCGCGACTCCCATCCCCGCCTGGTTTGTCCTGGATGGATTTGGCGGCATTCATTCATCGAATCCGTACGTCAAAACACCGACCATGCCGTATTTCCTGTCATACAATATTGTCCGCGATCTGGAACCCGACCCGCTTGGACGCGGCTGGTATATGCTGGACGGCCTTGGCGGAATTCATACGTACCCGTGGGATCTTCCGAAACCAACTACCCTGCCCTATTTCGGATTTGATATCTCAAGGAATCTTGAGATTGTGCAGACCGAGAACGGGCCGGAGTTCTATCTTCTCGACGGCTACGGAATGGTTCACACCAGTAACGGAATACCGTTTGATTATGGAAGACTGCCGCACTTCGGTTTTGATGTTGCGCGGGACCTGGAACCGGACCCGATGTATGGCGGCTGGATGATTTTCGATGCCTACTGCATTCTGCATGCCAGCTCACGGCCGTTCCTGTATGAGATTCCTTTGAACAACTTGTGGGACTGGCCCCCACTGTTCCGGGGGATTGTCGTCTTCCCGGACGATACCTCGGTGGTCCTGGACGCGTTCGGCGGGCGACACACGAATCCCTTCCGCCCGGCGCAGGATGTAGTCAACGGCCTGCCGCTGAATTTCTACTTTCCGGGATTCGATATTGTCTGGGACCTGGAGGTGGTTCCCTCGGCGGCTGTCAAGTGATGGCTCAGAAGTAGTACCAGATCGTCTGATAGTCGGCGGGATCTTCGCCGATTTCGCGAAGGCGATTCAAATAGTCGAGAATAGGGATGTCATCGCCGACATACGTGTTCTGCGGGGCGATATTTTTCTCCCACGGGTGGAACTCGTAGACCCTTGCCCCGTTGGGACGGATCGACAGCAGATCATGATGCTGATGAGCACGCAGGTAGTTTTTTCCGAGACCGGGAACATTGAAAACGGCTTCATCGGTTCGTTCCAATCCCGGAAGGATTCGCGCTTCCTCTTTCTGCTCTTGTAAAAGCCGTGCAATCGGAACACGATAGGCCTTCGTTTCTTCTTTGCCTTTTGTGTTGAATGTGTA
>JAKPYU010000453.1 GCA_029568995.1 Candidatus Omnitrophota bacterium
CAACAGGGCAATGCGAATGTGATGATTATGCACTGCCCGTCGGGGTATCCGGCGGAATCGGCGGGGATTCATCTCTCGGTGATTCCACATATCCGGTCGATTTTCAACTGCCCGGTGGGGTATTCGGATCATTCCCTGGGGACGAAAATGAATTTCGCCGCCCTGGGACTCGGAACCGACATGATTGAGAAGACCGTATCGCCGGACCGGACGACGGATGCGGTGGAGCACTACATGTCCCTGGAACCCGGCGAGATCGGCGCGTTTGTTCGCGACATTCGGGAGATTGAGGACGCGATGGGGAACCCTCGGATCATGTTTACCTCGCGGGTCAATCCGAATGTTCGCCGCAGCGTGGTTGCCGGGCGCGGTATAATGAAGGGGGAGACGGTTCAGTTGAAGGATCTCGATTTCAGGCGACCGGGGACACACCTTCCGGCGGACCAGTACGAGCGAATCGTCGGACACGAGGCGTTGCACGATATCCCGGAAGGGACGTTCCTCTCTCTGGAGGATTTCGGATGAGTGACGCGGTTTTTCGGCAGGTTTTCGAGGAGCGATATCATCACCTGGGGACGCTGGACATGATTCGTCCCCTGGCGGGGCATGATATCAACTCCCGGAACCGACTGCTGCGCGTCACCGACAGTTCCTCTACTTCCTATTTTGTACTCAAGGAAGTCCTATCCGATTCACTACTCGATTACCTGTGCCGACTGGTCGAGGCCTGTGCGCAGGAGGGGCTTCCCGTTCCAAAAGTTCATCGCGATATTGAGAATCGACTGTTCTCGCCGGTCGAGTCAACCAGCTATGTCCTGTTTTCCTATTCGCAGGGGAATCCGTTCCCCGGGACCGAGGCCGCGCTTTACTCGCTGGGGGAGGCAGTCGGGCGTCTGTTTGTTTTTCTACAGACATGGTTTCCATCCACGCGGGATTTCTCTCAATACCAACCCCTTTGCCAAGATGAGATCTCTCAGGTTGCAAAGATACTCCCGGACTTGCATCTCAAGGCCGACTCGCTCCTGATGATGAAACGGTTACTTCGGTTCATGCCTCGACTACTATGGGAGGCGAAGCAACTGTACGCCGCATCTCTACCCCGCCAGCTGATCCATCTCGATCTTCATCCGGACAACGTGATTTTCTCCGGCGATGAAGTAGCCGCGATACTGGATTTCGCGCATATTCTTCACGAAATGCGCGGACTGGCACTCGGCTACACATTGGACCGATTTGTTCCCGATGCCAACTACGATTCCGCCAGGGTGTTTTTTCGGGGGATCTGTAAACATCTGGATCTTCTTCCGAGCGAGATTACACAGGTGGCGCGATTTACTCGCCTGGAAGCGCTGCGGCGTGTCAGCTATATTCTTCGGGATCTACTTCAAGGGGATAAAATCTGGATCGATATGCTTTCGGTGCATTTGCGGGCTATTCAACGTTCCTACCGCTGGGACCGATTTACCTACTGAATGTCCTCCGTTACCGTACGTCGATCCCCGCCTGGCGCATATACGCCTTCGCCTTCTTTGTGCTGTGCTCCGTGTAATGGAAGATATTCGCGGCGGCGACCGCATCGGCCCCGCCTTTGACAATTCCCTCGACCAAATGCTCCCAGGTCTGGACTCCGCCCATGGCGATTACCGGGATATCCACCGCCTCGGTTACTTTTCGAATCAGATCCAGATTGTAGCCTTTCCGGCATCCGTCATGGTCGATGGAATTCAGGAAGATCTCGCCTGCTCCCCTTTCCTGTGCCTCGCGTGCCCACTCCACTGTCTTTAAACCCGTCGGCTCACGCCCACGGTCAATGTATACTTCCTCCACTCCCTGCTCGTCTCTTTTAGAGTCGATGGAGGCAACGACGCATTGGTTACCGAAGATTGTGGCGCATTCGGTGATGAACTCAGGCCGTCGCACGGCCTCGGTATTGATTGCGACCTTGTCCGCGCCCAGGCGCAAGAGTTTCCGCATCTCGTCTGTTGAGGTGACCCAGCCGCCCACGGTGAGCGGGACAAAACATTTTCTTGAAAATCCCTCCACGACACCGTAGAACTTGTCGCGCCGGTCCTGGTTTCTCGCAACATCTACCACAACAATTTCGTCCACGGCCCATTTATTGAAGAAGTCGACCGCCGTGACCGGCTTCCAATGAATGACATTTGTGTGCTGGAAACCGATGCTCTGAACGACTGCACCGTCTCGAATCACCAGAACCGGAATCAACCGTTTCTTCAGCATGATCGACTATTCCTTCAGCGCCTGCTCAACGAAATTCCGCAAGAGGCACAGACCGGAACGCTGACTCTTCTCCGGGTGAAACTGTACGCCGTAAATATTCCCTCGCTGAACCGCTGCAACGATCTTCTGCCCGTGCCAACAGGTTGCCGCGATGACGGACGAGTCTTCCGGCGAGACGTCGAAATAATAACTGTGCACAAAATAAAATATCGGGCCGTCCTCCAGATTTTTGAATAGAGGCTCTTTGATCTCAATCTGAAGATCGTTCCACCCGATGTGAGGAACGCGGTATTGTGCGCTCTCGGGTTCGATCCGCCGGACTGTGCCTGTGATCCACCCCAGCCCGTCATGCTCCCCATGCTCCAAACTCTTTTCTCCAAGGAATTGAAGGCCCAGACAAATTCCCAGGTAAGGCTTTCCCTTCCTGATCACCTCATCGCTCAGAACATCGACAAAACCCGTCTCGTGAAGATTCTTCATTCCATCGCCGAAGGCTCCCACGCCTGGCAGGACGATGGCCTGAACGTCTGCGAGCTCCCTGGGATCGCGAATGACCGATGTTTCCTGACCAATGGCCTCAAACGCGCTCTCGACGGAGCGGAGATTCCCCATTCCATAGTCAACAATGCCGATCATCGGCTTTTACCTCGATCCTGTACAATTGCTATTTCGCACCGGAGATCAGGCTCCATGCCAATGGCGTTCCCATGGAAATATCGCAAGCGGCACATCGGCCAAGTACCTCATGGTAGTAACGAGTGTGCAGCCCATGGCCGGGGCGAATCACACGGATATTTTCTTTGGTAAAGGGGTTTCCGGCCTTTACATCCTGGACAACGAAAATGGACCGTCGCAACAGACGATGGGCGGCTTCCTTCTCCGTCACATCATAGTTTACCCGCCCGAGGGCCTGCTCGGCCGTACGGATGGCCTCGACCGTCTGCCGCAATTCCGGAGGCTCTAACGAAAACGACGCATCCGGCGAGGGGTCTGAACGCGATAATGCAAAATGTTTCTCGACGATACAGGCCCCCAACGCAACAGCGGTTACTGGTACAGCGGAATACAGGGAGTGATCCGATAGACCGACAGGCAGATCGAAAGCATCCGCCAGATGCTGGATTGTGCGAAGATTCATTTCATCCGGCGAGGCGGGATAAGCGCTCGTACATTTCAACAAAGCCAGTTGTGTTCCGCCCGTCTTGCGAAATGTGCGAACGGCTTCGTCGATCTCTGCGAGAGTAGCGATTCCGGTAGACATGATGGTGGGCTTGCCTGTTTGCGCGATCCGTTCGATCATGGGTAGATGAACGACCTCGAAAGAGGCAATCTTGTACGCCGGGACATTCATGGCCTCCAGGAAATCGACCGCTGTCTCGTCAAAGGGGGTCGAGAACAGGTCCAGCCCCATTTCCTCTGCGACCGTTTTTAATTTGGGCTGCCAGTCCCACGGTGTGCAGGCCTTCCCGTAAAGGTCATGAAGCACCTCTCCCTTCCAGAGAGAATTGCCGCCCACGCAGAAGTATTCCTTATCGCAGTTGATCGTCAGCGTGTCCGGTGTATAGGTCTGCAATTTGATTGCATCCGCACCGGCGGCTTTAGCGGCTTTCATGATTTCAACGGCCCGATCGAAATCTTTACAATGATTCGATGACATTTCCGCAATGACATATGCGGGGTACCCCGGCCCGATTTTCCGTCCGCGAATTTCAATCCACCGACCCATTGGATGTCTTCCTTTCCTTCACAAAATGATTTGCCTGAAACCCACGAATTGTTTCCTGCTGATAAAACTCGTAACCGGATTTAGCGAATACCCGGTTTGACGCTTCGTTGTCTGTCTTAATGTATGCGTGAATCCGTTCGATGTCGCGCTCCTGGAAGATGCGCCGTGCCGATAGTTCCAGCATATCGCGCCCATAACCTTTGCCCCGATGCCGGCTGTCAATACTGATGGATACGACAGATTCGTTCCCTTCCAAATCATAGCGAATCTGGCCAATAGGTACATCTTCAGAATCCACTGCAATATAAATAATGCAGGATGAATCCGTCATCTTCGAGTCGAACCAACGCACATGACTTTCCCACGGGATGAGGTCCGAGGTAAACGATACGGAGCGGACTTGAGGATCGTTTGCCCATTCCCATAGTATCTTGTTATCATCATTGGAGGCTCTTCGGAGCCGAATCCGGTTGCCGGACAGGTACATTGCTACACGATCCGCTCCCTGGCCGTCGATCAAGGTCCGCCCATCTCTCGACATACTCTCGCGTAACGCGGGCTGAACCAACAAGCGTTTCAGGGCAGAGGCGATACTTTCCGGTGAGACTTGGTCGTGCGCTCCAAGACTGACCGCTAATCCCTGTGTCGTGAGATAATCGGCAATCTGCAATTGGTTGTCTGCCGTGATGACCAGAATAGAGGGAACGCCCATATACAGCAATTCCCAGACGGTGGAACCGGCCGCAGATACGGCAAGGTCCGCCCACGCCATGCGCTCCGGCATGCTCGAAACATTCGATTCAATCATCACCGGAAAAGGCAGACTCGATGCCATGCTTTGAAATCGATCATATTCGGGATGATCGCTTCCGAGGACAATCACACAGTCCATCGTCCTATCTCGGAGGTGTTCCAGGGCGGACAGGACCTTTCCGGTTACGTTCCAGGGATCGGTTCCTCCCATAATGACCAGGAGATGACTTACGTGATCCGCAGGTTCTGACCGGAATGCTGCGCAGTTGACAAACTCCTCCCGAAGTAAAGTGTACCGGGTCCCCAGGAGAAGATGGGCATGGGAATCACGGGCTTTGTATGCATTTTCATCTGCATAAGGATTCTGATTGAGAATCGCATCGACATCATAGCGGTCCGTGTGGCAGACGTCATCCATCACCAATAGCCGAAGGGTATCCCTTTTCACAGATTGGTAATACTGTGAGCTGAATTGGTAACCGTCAATAACGATCCAGGAAGCGTGCTCTGCCACGGCAGTAGCGGATGTGAATACGGAGTCGGCTTCGCTGCCGGACTCTGCGGCTATCCCCTTAACGGGTATTCCAGAGTTCTGAAGTCGGTGCGCGAGGACGTCCTGGATAGATGCAGATAGAAATGCGACCTCCCCCCCGATTCGTTTCCAGGCTTGTGCCAGGGCGAGGCAGCGCATCACATGTCCGCTGCCCATTTCAGGCGTGGCGTCCGCACGGATCAACAGGGTCTTCTGTTCCACGATGATTCCTCTATAGACTCGGCCCGGCTAAAGAATAACGAACTCATCTTCAGAGTCGCGGGAGACACCCGTCTGTTTCGATGGCGGAAGCGGCTGAAATTTATCCGAATAGTACAGGTGGCGATTGTTTCTCCCGAACGTCCTGTCGTCTTCGGCCACCAGCGGAAGACGCGCGGCCTCAACCAGTTCATCGTTTACGTGATTCACTACGGAATCTTTAAGAGTCCATTTCCCGCAGGAGTCCTTTTCCCAAATAGACGGGTCGCGGTCTTTCTCAACCGCCGCCTCGAATTCGGCTTCCGTCATACCGAGAAAGTCAAGGTAGAAATCGAGGGACGAAGGCCGCACGTGATCGTATTGGCGGACCATCTCGATTCCCTCCTCGCGGGTCATGCGCCCGGCCCGGATTTCATGGCTCGCATGATCCGTTCCGCGCCCGTACCCGAATTTCAGGTAGCGGAGATAGTCATGCACATCATTCGCGTGGTCGTCGATCTTGTGGAAAAGGCTGAATGTACGGTCGCGCTTTCCGCGCGCAATCTCGAATCCATGTTCGCGCATGAGCATATCCGCCAGCCATCGGCTGTCCCATTCAATATAATTGCCGATGAATATCCCCCGGACTCCGACTTCCTCGATTTCCTCATCCGAGGGAAAGATGTATGGCGCAAGATCGCGGCGTGTGAGTCCACTGTCTGCGTTAATCAGGTCCTCAACCTCATAGCCACGCATTTCGTGTTCCTGGCGGCACCACTTGGTAAACTCGGGGATGTCCTCCAGGCGGAACATGCCGGTCATCTCGCTGTAGCCATGCTCACCCCATATCACCAGGGGGATTCGATACTTCACGGCGATTTGAAATGGAAATGTGAAAATCCCGGCGTGGTAATGCCAGGTAATATCCCCAACTTTCCTGACCATGTACCGGGCAATTTTCCGGACGGAATCGGGATTGGCGGTGAACCGGATCAGGTCGCAGCCGAATTCCTTCACCATGTTGATCAGATTGCGAATACCGAGTTGCGTATTGAAGGTATGATTGTAGGTCACCAGGAGTGGATTGAGGCCATAGACTTCTTTGACGAGATACACCTGGTAATGGCTGTCTTTCCCGCCGGATACGGGGATAATGCAGTCGTAAAGATTGCCGGTCCTCTGTGCTTCCCCCTTGTAATGGTCGAGGATCTCCCGGAGCATTTTTTCGCGACCTTGCCAGTCGATTTGTTTTTTCGATTCATGCACGCGGCATCCGCTGCAGATACCGTATTCGTCGAAAATGATCGTCGGACGGGAATTTTCCGGGTAAACGCAGCGCGCACAGTATCTCATCATACAACCTTTCTTCGGAGCGGATCGTGTATGTCACGCCGCTCCCAATGCTATTTTGAGGCGTAAAGAAAATACCAGGACACGATCAAGGGCCCGGAAATCTGAAGTCGTTTTCCATTCTCAAGTTTCTCGGTATAGGTTCCCATGCCTCCATCGTTTCTTTTGGGCAGATCAATGTCAATTTCGAATGGCATCGATTGAAATACGGGATAACCTCTCCTCTCAAAGCTTTCTCGAATACGCGGGATAGAGAAGAAATTGTAGGGTCGGATGGTGTGTCCTCCGCTTTTTAGCGCATCCATATAATCATGAATTTCCACAAAGGCATCCACCATACCATCGTAGAACAGGGAGTTGGTGGCAAACCACTTCGGCTGCAAACTGGCTACGGCGTTGATAAACGCCTCAATGTCATTCAAGAACATGATAGTGTGAATGCTGATAATCCCATCCAAATCTCCGAGGAGGCCCTTGTCGGGATAGTAGCAGTCTCCCTGAATCAGTCGGCAGCGATCATCCAGGTGGTCGTCGCGAAAACGCTTGTTTCCGTAGTCTACCATTTCGCGATTCAGTTCCAGGCCTGTAAAACGAATTTCGGGATACCTTCTGGCCATATAGTGGATCACAGCCCCTGCACCCGCGCCAAAATCAACAAGGTGATCTCCCGGTTTCATCAGTTGTCTTTCCTCGAGAAAATCGCAAAAGAAAACGGTACTTCGGCTGGGGGTTTCGAATTGACGGATGGCGTAATTCCAATTCTTTTGTCCCAGTTCGTCGAATGTTGCACGCGGGAGAGGCGACATAAACGATATCCTTTCCGGTCGAAGCAGTTATTTGGAGAAGCGCAGCGTTCCGCGATCCTGCTCGCGGGGCAGTCGCGGCCGTTTCTCCAGTAGGTCGAGTTCTGCCAGTTTGTTCAGGAAATCCCGGACGAAAAAGAAATCCAGGTCCAGTTCATCCGAAATATCCATTACAGAGTGCTCGCCGTCGATGAGGGTCTGGATTTTCTCGAGCTGCCGAGCTTCCTTGCGGTATTTTGCAGGATCAACGTACAGATTGTATTGGTAAAGATAGAGAGGTCCCGGGTAACGGCGGATCGGAACATAGTCGGTTTCAAAGACCTCGGTAACCCGCATCAGAATCCAGACACTCTCGACCATGTGATAGACATCCATATTTTCCAGGTTGTCGCTGTCGTAGTGATATTCCCGGTGCATGCCACGGCTCAATCCGGCGGTGGGGATTGTAAATCCAGGGCCGTTATAGAACATTTCATCATTGCCCCACAACTGCCGGTAAGCGCATTCGATGGAGGTAATCGTGTGGGAACGAAAGACGTTACGGAGGATCTTGTCCAGGCGAGAGTTTCCCTGCATCGTTTCCTGGAATCCGAGTGCCTCATGGCTGCTCAGCATGTCCAGGTATATGCCGAAACGGAGGTGTTCGACATTTTCTTTCCGTGCACGGTCCAGGTATGCGGCTGCCGCAAAGTACTCAGGCCCGAACAGGAAGCGATACGAGAAAGTCCGATTCTCAAGAGCATTCAGGTAATAATAGAGTTCCGAGGCGACGGCGATATTAGCAATCCCATCGCTGACCAGTCCGCGATGGCAGGTATGCGCCATAATAAAAATCGTGTCTTCATACTTGCCGGGCAGGAATGCGTCTACGACCTTGAGAGTTCCGTCATTGTCGAGTTCCGTCTCGATATCCACCACGTAGAAAGGGTCGGTAAGCTGTTCGACGGTGCGATAGGGAAGGCTGAATCCCCACTCCTCTGCATCATAGCGATAGCCGTTACGGTAGTGATAGGGGCTTTCTTCGGGGCGGTTGGAGTCGCTGCAGATGTGCTTATCGAGCAATTCTCCGCGGCTGATTCGTCCCTTGTAGGAGACGGAGTGGGTCCAGAGTGCAAGAGGGCGGGAATCGAAATCGACGATTACTCGGGCGTGTGCGTCCATCAGGCGGGCATGACGGACGCGCCAGCATTTCGGAATGCGCCAGGTCAGGCACATCTCGCCGCTTTTCGCCTCGACAATGGAGGCATTCAGCGATTTCTGCAAGTGCGAAACAAACCGATCCGTATCGGGATTCACGGCGGTTCGGTTGAGATACCAATAGTCTTTCACCAGCGCCGTCATCCGGGCGCGGTCGACCGGAATCGACGGGGGAAAAGGGTACTTGAAAGTGGAACGAGAACCGGAATCCTGCATGGTATGGTTATCCTGATATTTTCTGCGATGCCCCGTGTTGATATCGTAAATGTCGGAACAGATCGGAGAAGAGAAAGCCTCCCTCGATAATTTCGGAAGATACGCTCTCCAATTCATCTTTTGGAGCGTTCAGTAATTGCTCGCGGAGCGTTTCCTTGGTCATTTCCACAGTCGTGTGAAGCGGATCGTTCGAGAGCACGTCCAAAGTCCACGCGGCAAGATCGCTGTCGGCCACACGCGGCGGCGCGAGCAGCAGGGAAGGAGTGAATCTCCGTTCGGCGACATCGGGGGAATAGGCAAGCAGCGACATTTCGGGTCCGCAGATCGTTTCAATCAAAGCAATTTCCTGTGGGGACAGAGCCTTCCTCCATTTATCGACCGAACTCCGGTCAAACTGTTGTTTTCCCTCACCATAGGACGTATTTTGCTTCCAGGGCTGTCCCGATCCATCCACGTATTGCCCCGGATCGACCATGGCGGGGGCGAATTCAATTCCCAGGAATTCGCAGATCGCGGTTGCAATCCGGTCTGGATCGGTCACCAGGTCCTCATAGCGGATGCAAAGCACGCGGTTATCGAGGAGGCCATCCGGCTGCCGGTATTTCCAGGCCAGGGCGGTGAGTTTCCGCCATTGTCGGGCGAGGAACAGCCAGGGGTAGCGGGGCGGGCGGACATTCTTCGATCCGCAAACCGCTCGCGGATCGCGGACAATCTGAATGAATTTCGCAGTCGGAATGCTTCGGGCCATGCAGGGGATGAACTCATCCGCCCAGACTTCTTTGAAACCGATCACCGACTCACCGCCCTTCGCCTCATGTCGGCGGATCAATTCCAACATGGAGCCGAACACTTCGGTATAGGTCTCCCCCGCGATCTCCCCCAGGTGGGGCATGAGTTTCGGCGAATACGGTTCTCCGTAGGCGCGAATACGCTTCCGCAGGGCATCCAGCTCGCTTGTATCGAACGGGAGGTCCAGTGAAGAGTCCTGAATCCGTCGAAACAGGGCGATTCCGGAAGGAGAGAAGTAGTAGTCCGACAGTGGATAGTCCGGGTTGGAATCGGGTGTCGATGGGTCCGCGAGTTGACTCCGAAAGGTCTTGAAGAACGGCAGGAAAGGATCGGAAGCGAGAACGATCTGCGGGTGCGCATTCAACATGCGGCCCAAGAGGGTAGTCCCGGAACGAAACATTCCACTGACGAAAAGAGGAGTTGTGAACAAGTCGGTCGTTCCTCTGGTGTCCAAGATCCGGGACCCGTATGCGGGGACCCCGGTTTCCGCTTTGAGTTGCCTCCCGGACCGGAACAACACGTCTGCAAAAGAAAAAACGCGTGGAGCGCAATACAACGGGGGTATTGTACTCCTGACATCCGGTGCGGTCAAATGCTTTGCGGTTTATGGATTGTCGGGCAGTGGACCGAGCGGCCAAAGTGGACGGGGGAAGTGGGAACTGAGAATTAAGAATTAAGAATTAAGAAGAGGGGCAGGGGATCGCTTTTTTTGTCCTGACCGGAAAAAGTCAAGCATATCACTTGACATACTTAATTATTTCCATTATATTTTGTGAAATGCTTGCCTGAGAGGACATAAGAAAGAATGAAGATCTCGACCAGGGGTCGTTACGGGCTGCGCGTGATGATGGAGCTGGCCACTCGCAACGGTCGCGGTCCGATTTATGCGCGCACGATTGCGAAGAACCAGGGAATTTCGGACAAATACATCCATACATTGATGACTGGCCTTGTGTCAGCGGGCCTTGTCCGCACGGTACGCGGTCCGGGTGGGGGCTACGAGATGACGAAAGACCCTTCGGAGATCACCGCGCTGGATGTAGTCAGGGTGCTGGAGGGCAACAGTGCTCCGGCGGAGTGCGTTTCGGATGCGACCTGCTGTCCGAGGGCGGAACGGTGTGCCGCACGGGACGTCTGGTGCGAAGTCGCATCGGCGATGGATGGAGTGTTGTCCAGCCTGACGTTGGAACAGCTGGTTGACCGGCAACGCCGCAAACAGGAAGAGCCGGTGACTTATGATATTTGATTCAAGGAGAATCCGCCATGGGAAAGATATTTGAAGACAACAGCCTCAGTATCGGGAATACGCCGCTTGTTCGACTCAACAGGATCGCCAAGGGCTTTCCGGCGACCGTGATTGCCAAGATCGAGGGTCGCAATCCGGCCTATTCCGTCAAGTGCCGCATTGGTGCGGCGATGATCTGGGCCGCCGAGCGTGAAGGCCGCCTCAAGCCAGGCTCGCGGGATGTCACGGTGGTGGAACCTACCAGCGGTAATACCGGCATTGCCCTGGCATTCGTCTGCGCGTTGCGCGGTTACCCGCTACTGTTGACGATGCCGGATACGATGTCGATTGAGCGACGCAAGATGCTTGCGGCGTTCGGGGCGCAATTGGTCCTGACGGACGGCTCCAAGGGCATGAGTGGCGCGGTGGCCAAAGCGGATGAGATTCTTGCTTCCGATCCGTCCAGGTTCTTCGTGCCGCAACAGTTCAAGAATCCCGCCAACCCGGAGATTCACTACAAGACCACCGGCCCGGAGATCTGGAAAGATACGGACGGCAAGATTGATATCTTTGTGTCCGGTGTCGGGACGGGGGGAACGATCACCGGTGTCACTCGCTATATCAAACAGAAACAGAACAAGCCGATCCGGTCGGTGGCGGTCGAGCCGATTCATTCACCCGTTCTCACGGCGATTCGCAACGGGGAGGAGCCGAAGCCTGGCCCGCACAAGATCCAGGGGATCGGAGCGGGTTTCAAGCCCGATGTCCTTGACCTGAGCCTGGTCGATGAGATCGCCACCGTATCCAACGAGGAATCGCTGGAGTACGCACGTCGCCTGCATCTTGTGGAGGGCATCACCTGCGGCATCTCCAGCGGCGCGGCGGTTGCAGTTGCCTGCCGATACGCCGCTCTGCCGGAGAACAAGGGCAAGCTGATTGTGACCATTCTGCCGGATGCCGGTGAGCGCTACCTGAGCACGGCACTGTTCGAAGATCCCAGAGAGGGCAGGTAACACAATGTCGATTGAGTTCGCGACGGTTGTCCCCTCCGAGGGGATCGGTGTATCCCGCGATCTGCCGGGGATTCTTGTCGGCAGGACAGGCGATGGTTTGCCGTCTGCCTCCATGCGGGATGCACTGAGAAAGGAGGTTCTCTCAGGGCATCTTCATATTCCGATGCTGCCGGACATGGCGACATGTGGCTGTTTCTGCCGGTCGTGTGCCTGATCCCGCCTGTGTG
>JAKPYU010000459.1 GCA_029568995.1 Candidatus Omnitrophota bacterium
CACACACTTCGTCACCGTACCCTCCGTAAAGTGCGGGTAACTCTGCGCCTCAAACGGCGTCAATCCCTTCCCCGGGAAATAACCTTTCAGTGCACCCCGGTTCAGATAATGACGGTTCTGGTACGGACAGGCCACGTAACATGCCCGGCAGCCCATACACTTCGTGTAATCCACCAAAACCACGCCCGTCGCCTCGTCCGTGTAGCTCGCACCCGTCGGACAGGTCTTCTCGCACGGCGCCTCTTCACAGTGGTTACACAACTGAGGTAAATAAACACGCGTCACATTCGGAAACACCCCGACCTCGTCGATCAGGGTCTTCGTCCAGTACATCCCCCGCGGAAGGCCGTACTCCGTCTTGCACGCGAGCGAACATGCCTGGCATCCTATACAAAGCTTCAAATCAATTACCATGCCCCAAATCATCTTGTATTCCTCCTCATTATCCTTAAAGACTGCTGTCTTGTCTCTGGCCTATCCGGCTCCCCGGGGCGACTTGCCGCCCCGGGATGTCCGTTCCTGTCGCCTAGTAGCGTGGAGGCGGAGGCGGCGCGGGGAGCTTCGTGATCTTCACCTTCGCCACCGATTCCATGGCGCCCGATACACAGTCCGTCCACTTTACCCCCACACCCAGAAGCGTGTTGAACTGACCGCCACCCAGCCGGGTAATGGGACTGTGGGTCACCGTCCGGTTCGTCGCGTTCGAAATGCCGATACACTCCGGATGAATCCCTTCCGACAGCTCGGCCCAGCCCGTCAGAACACCATACTGCGACCGCACTTCGATGTAGTCTCCCTGCTTGATGTTCCGCGCTTTCGCTGCCTTCGGATTGATCATGAGACCCCGATGATGGGGATCCCGGTCCACCAGCTCACGAATCCATGGAATCGAGAGATTCTCCGTAAAGTTCAAAATGGTTTCCTTGAAAGTAATGGCATACATGTCATATTCGGGAGGTTCCACATGCACCGGTGAGAGCTGGCCGTCGGGAATCGCCCCATACTCGTCAAAATCCCAGGGCTCCGGCAACTGGATGTTGAACTCCTTGAACTTGTGCTCCAACTCCGCACGGGTCTCCAGGAAAAACTCGCAGTAGAAGGGACGCCGCATGTCCTTGCC
>JAKPYU010000496.1 GCA_029568995.1 Candidatus Omnitrophota bacterium
GTTCGGGGGACTATACGGCCCGGTGAAATCCGAGGCAATCCTGGATAGATCGGACGATAGAACCGTTTGACGCAGTCAGATGGGCTTGTTAAGGTACTGAGGCGTCACAAGCAGCCTCATTCCACCTTCTAAGGAGACGGCCATGACAATCGGACGGCGGGAGTTCCTGCAACAAAGCGCGCTGGCATCATCGGTTCTGATGGGAGGCAATTCGATGGTTTCGGCATCGGAAAAGAAAACGACACGGCTGTGCGATGTCGGCTGGGCCTGGGAGGGACAGGGACTCGATCCGCATGTGCCGCCGTCGATTTATGGCTTGGGGCAGGGCACAACCTATCTCGGCCTCCAGCGTGCCAATTTCCTGTTTCATCCCACCGATGAATACTCGTTGGGGCTGCTTGCTAATCTGAAAGAGATCACCTGCGATATCACCAAGTGGGAAACATTCTGGGAAAAAGACGGACGCATGAGATTCGATTGCCAGGGCGGCGCGGAAAGAAAGATGGACGAGGCGAAGCGGATCAGCCTGCTGTCAAAGAAGTATCCGAATATCACCGGTGTATTCTTTGACGATCTAAAAGGGCGGATGGAGCACGATAAAGTGTCGCCGGAGCAGATCGCCGAGATTTTCGCCGCCGCCCGCACCTATAATCCGAACCTGAAACGCTGGGCGGTGGTGTATACCGGAGAGCTGGGCGAGGCGGCCCTGTGGAAATCTCTGGCCCCGTCGATTGATGTCGTGAATCTCTGGATCTGGCATTCGAAGGATATCGAGACGCAGGAAGCCGAAGTAAAACGCTGCCGGGAGATTTTCACCAACCACACGTTCGTTATGGGTTGTTATCTGCGGGATTACACAATGGTCGCGCCGATTCCGGTGGAACAGATCATGCTCCAGATGAAGAGCATCCTGCGAATGCTCGAGAAGGATTTGATTCAGGGATTTTCCATTCTGGGTTCGGTCCTGATCGACAGTCACCGCCCTCAGGCGGATGCCGTGCGGGATTTCATCGCTGCAAATTCATAAGTAAACCACCTTGGAGGAATCGAAAATGAGTGAACAGAACATGTCGCGAAGAGATTTCATGCAATCCGCCGCGGTGGGGGCATCCGCCTTGGCCGTGGGATTACCCGGAAAAGCGATTGCAGCGAATGAGAAAGTGAGCCTGGCCTGGATCGGCTGCGGGGGCCGTGGGAAATACCTGCTTCGCCGCGCACTGGAAATCGAAGACATCCGTGTGGTTGCGGCCTGCGATCTGCGGGAAGAACGAGCCAACGAGGCGGCAGATCTGGCCAGGGAAGTCAATCAGAAGATTAACACCTATCTCGATTTTCAGAAGATGCTCGAAAAGGAAAAACCGGACGGGGTTGTTGTGGCGACGGAAGTCGGCAACCATGGCAAATGCGTGATCCCTGTGCTGGAAGCGGGCATTCATTGTTTCAGCGAGAAGCCAATGGATGCGAGCATTGAACGGGTGGATGCCGTTGTCCGCGCGGCCCGCAGTTCCAAAGCCGTGTATGGAATCGCCTTTCAGCGACGGTTCGATCCGGGCTACCGTGCCGTTGTCCAGGCCATTCACGACGGGCGAATCGGCAAGGTGGATTTCATGCAAGGCCAATGGCACTGGCCGCAATACGGATTCATCAACCGCTGGGTGGGTAACATCGACATGTCCGGCGGGCGTCTCAATGAGCAGGCCTGTCACCACATGGACCTGATGAGCTGGGTGATGGGCAACGCGCATCCCGCTCATTGCATGGCCGTGGGCGCAATCACCCGCCAGGCCAAAAATCCCCCGGAGCATCGTGCGGAAACACAAAGCGCGGTGATTTACACATTCCCAAGCGGGGCGATCTTCTCGTATACGCACCTGAACGGTCTCTCACAACCGTTCACCGGCGAGAAGTCCTGGGTGATGGGGCAGGATGGCGGCATGGACCTTTGCACGGGAGAGTTCTATCCGTTGGAAGGGGATCCCGTGAAGATTGCCGAACCCAGCTGGGGGGCCAATTCCGAACGCAACGAACTGGTCGAGTTCGCCGAATGCTGCCGGACCGGAAAGCAACCGTTCAGCAATGTCGAGACGGGGCGAGTTTCCACGCTGATGACCCTGATGGCCATGAAAGCCATGTACCGGCGGAACACAAAGACATTCGAGCCAGGTCTGATTACCTGGGAGGAGATCGGCTCGACAACCTGATGCCACCCGGCGCTCAGTCGGAAATCGGTTCGATCCCGGTCGGAGTCACGCGAATCCTCTGGGCCAATAGCGGGAGTTTCTGGTCGGCATTCATATACACCGCCAGAACGACATCCGGCTCCACTTCGATCATGCTGCCCATGGCCCAGACAGGATAGTCGATAACCGTACCCGCATCCCAATTCAGACCCCCATCGCGGCTGATATTCACCGAGTAGTGCGGATAACGATGGGCGCAGAGGATCGCGCCGGACTTCGTCCGCACCATGGATTGCGCGTAACCCGGAAATGTGGTCCGAACCGCCGCATCCCAGGTCGCGCCGAGGTCATAAGACCAGCATTGCCACATCATCGGGCTATAAACGGGCCGAATCAACACGGTCACGGTTTGCCCCATCACGACTCCGGTCGGCTCGGTGAAATCCAGCGATCCGGGAATTGTGCCGCGCCGCGCACCCACCCAGGACGGCTGGTCCAGTTCAATCGGCGCAGACCAGCTCTTTCCCCCATCCTCACTTCGAATCACAAAGGCTTTGCAGTGAATGGACCCCCAGGTTCGAACATCCGTAAACAGATCTTCCTCTTTCACTCGACCGAGCAGGAAACGCATCAATAGTCCATTTTCGCCTTCCAGCACGGGACCGTAGGGAACCAGGTTGGGAGTCTCTTTCGGCCAGTCGGGCGATACCTGGGAAGGAACCGGATCGGTCCAGGTCACACCGTTGTCTTTCGATTCCGAGATCAGGATTTCAGGCGTTGGTTTCTTGATTTCCTCTGCTGTCCGATAAATCATCACCTGCAATTTCCCATCCGACGTGCAAAAAAGAGCGTTCCCATAATCCGTAATGACACCCAGTTTTTCGGGAAGCGATTCCGGAGCATTCCAGTTTCGTCCCTTGTCCAGAGACCGAATCAATTGATTTCCCGCTGCCAGAAGGACGTCGCCATTGGGCGCGATGCAGCCACTTGGCATCTTCTCGCTGGACAGGGCAAGAGGAGCCGAGTGCGATGGAATTTTGGCCTGTTTCTGCCATGAATCCGGCGCACCCGCCGGGTCACCCGAAATGCGGATATTCCGAAAGGCATACCAGCCATATCCCGCCAATCCCACACAGCCGGTTTTCAGACGATTATCGACCATACGCAGTGCCTGTCGGCCATCCACCGAAACAAGAATATCCGGTCCCTGGGCCACCACGCGGACCTTGTACCATCGGTCGGTTTCGCTGGGCACACCCGGCACCCACTCGGCCCGGAGATTGCGCAGATAGCCGTCTCCATCCACCAGGGCAATCGCAGCCCAGAAATGTTTCGCCCGCAATTGCTGGCCTCCCCAGGGGAAGTAAACAAAATAGAAATGATTCGGATCGGCGGCACGAATGATCAATCCCGCGCTGCCGGTTCCGGTCTCGCGATAATCGCCGTTGAATTCAAACTCCGCAATGAAATCCGAATAGGTCCCGGACAGAAAAAAGGCACGACTGTGCAGACTCCTCTGATCCGGTGGGCGGATGACACCCTCCTCGTTTTCGGCCCATTCTCCACCATAGAAATCCCAATTTGTCGTGTCTTCGACACTCAACGTCGTCGTCTCGGAATACCCGAATCCCGCCGAGCAGAAAAAGGCAACGGATAGCA
>JAKPYU010000510.1 GCA_029568995.1 Candidatus Omnitrophota bacterium
GTTGACCAGCGTGCTGAAACGCATGGATCTGATGGTGTTCCGCGAAATTCAGAAAGTGCACGACGGAACCTTCAGCGGTGGACAATACATGGTGGGACTGGCCGAAGAGGCAACATGCCTGACAGACATGCGTCACACGAAGCACCTGGTTCCGCAAGCCACCCTGGACCTGATCGAGCGCGCGAAAGAGGCCATCGTTGCGGGCAAGATTCATGTCCCGCGCACACTCGAAGACCTCAAGAATTTCCAGCCAGTCAATCTGACATCATGACCCCACTGCTGGCCTGCCAGGGAATCACCAAGCGGTATGGAGCGATTCTCGCGAACGACCGCGTGGATTTCGATGTGAATCATGGGGAAATTCACGCTTTGGTCGGGGAAAACGGGGCAGGCAAATCAACCCTGGTCGGCTGCATTTACGGGCTTGTGGAGCCGGACGAGGGGGAGGTTCGGGTTGATGGAATTCCAGCAGCAATCCGACATCCGAAGGATGCCCTGGCATTGGGGATTGGTCTGGTTCAGCAGCATTTTGTATTGGTGCCGCCGCTGTCGGTCGCGGAGAATATCGTACTGGGAGCGGAACCGAGATGGGGAATCGACTTTGACCGCAGAAAAGCGGAACAAGATGTCGCGGATTTGTGCGAAAAATTCGGATTGGACTTGGACCCATCGGAGAAAGTCGAGCGCCTGTCCGTGGGGGAACGACAGCGGGTGGAGATTGCCAAAGTTCTGTATCGTAAAGCACAAATCCTGATCCTGGACGAACCGACAGCCGTTTTGACTCCTCATGAAAGCCGATCTCTTCTTGAGAATCTGGTGAGGCTGAAAGAGCAGGGTCTTGCGGTTGTTTTGATCACGCACCGGATTCCCGAAACCCTCTCGGTTGCGGATCGAGTGACTGTGATGCGACGGGGGCGAGTGGTTCTCTGCCGGGAAATCAAGGATCTGTCCGCCGAACAGTTAGCTGAGGCGATTGTCGGGGAATCTCTTTCTCATCCGGTTGGGGCGCGGGGAACCTACGGCGGTTCCCTGGTGGAGATTCACGAACTTGACACGGTTTCAGGTACGAGAGGATTGGCTCTCAAAGGGATTTCTCTATCGCTCCGAGAGGGGGAGGTTCTGGGAATTGCAGGCGTATCGGGGAACGGGCAGCAGGAGCTGGTCGACGCCTTGCTCGGCTTGCTCCCGATTACGAGCGGGACATACACGTTGGGGGGAAAGAGCCTCGTGGGCCGTTCAACCGGAGAGATTCGACGAAAGGGAGTTGCGTGCATCCTGCAGGATCGCCAGAGCCAGGGATTGCTGCTGGGATCATCCATCACGGAGAATCTCTTCCTTGGCCGAAGTCTGCCGGAAGAGAGATGGGGATGGGTGTCCAAAGAAGCTCGGAACGAATCGGCGAGGGAGAGGATCGTCTCCTATGAGATTGCCGCGCCGGGTCCCGAAACGCCTGTGGCGGCTCTGTCTGGGGGACATCAACAGCGTGTGGTAGCCGCGCGGGAACTCGGTTCCCTGCCCCGCTTCCTGATCGCGCACGATCCTACTCGCGGGCTGGATGTCCGCGCGGCAGCGCGGGTCCGACAGATGCTGATCAGAAGCAGCGTATCGGGAGCGGCGGTGTTGTTGATCTCATCCGACCTGGATGAGATTCTGACATTGGCGGATCGGGTTGCGGTGCTTTATGATGGGAGAATCCGTGCGATTTATGGGACAGAGGAAGTTTCTGCAGAAGAGCTTGGTCGGGCCATGACCGGCGCGTGAGGTCACATGTGCGAGAATCACCCTACACCCTCCCCAGTCTTGGGGAGGGAAATTCTTGAGACCTCTTCGCATAATCTTTCTAATGGTTGTGTCAATAGTTCTCCGAGAGACGAATATGCCTGCGATTGTGGCGATTGAACGTTGCGGAAGTTACCGATTGGAGACGGTTCAGGAATCCCTGCGGACTCTTGTGTCGCACATGGAAGGAATTGGGGCTTATGTGAAACCGGGCAATCGTGTTTTATTGAAGCCCAACATGCTGAGCGGAGATCGCCCGGAGAGGTGTGTCTGCACACACCCTGCACTGATTGAAGCGGTGATTCTCCTGTGTAGGGAAGTGGGAGCGGAACCGGTGATCGGTGATAGTCCGGCGTTGGGAACGGCAAAGAGAACCGCAAAGGGAAATGGAATCCTTGAAGTCTGCCGACGTCACGATGTGTCGATTGTGGACCTGGGAAAATCCCTTCGCGGCAAAGCGGAGCCGCTATTCGGGGCAAGTCGTCCGCAAATCACAAACGGCCTGGCGGAGTTCGACGCGATCCTGAATCTTCCGAAAGTGAAAGTACATCAGCAGATCTACCTGACCCTTGCGGTCAAGAACCTGTACGGATGCGTTCCGGGGCGGCGGAAGGCTTTATGGCATTTCCTGCTTCGGAGAAGCGTGGATGAATTTGCGCGGATGATCGTGGCGAATATGACGGCCATCCGTCCAACACTCAGCATTACGGATGGGATTATTGCGATGGAACGGACGGGGCCGCGCGGGGGAGACCCGGCTCCGGTGGGGCTGCTGGTTGCGGGCGCGGACCCTGTTGCAGTGGACCGGGTGTGGATCGAATTGCTGGGAGCAAGAATGGACGATTATCCGATCCTTCGTGCGGCCCGCGAGATGGGGATCGGTGAGACGGATCTTTCCGCGATTGAGATCCGGGGGACTCCACTTTCGGATGCGCAGGCAAGAGATTTCCGGCTCCTGGAGGAAATGGGCCCTATTGGGTTCAGCTTGCCGCATATCGTTCGCGGGATATGGAAGCAGCTTCGAGGGAAGACGCTGCCGACGAGGGATAAGGTGGGGTAGAGTGTTGTCGATGAGATTTCTCCCTTCGGTCGAAATGACAGGAAGGATGTCATTCCGAACGAATGTGAGGAATCTCGGCAGGCCATCGAACCGCCAAGTCACTTCATCAATGTTCTATCTGGGTTTCCGGGCGGAGTCTGCTTCAGCGGCATAGTCGCGCAAGGTCATTTCCCGGACAGTGCCCAGATCCGACATGGCTCCGCCGAAGTTCTCGGCATTACCGACGATCACAATCCGCAGCGAATCGGGGTGCAGCCATTTCTTTGCCACCCGCAGAATATCATCCTGGGTCACCTTGGACACCTTGTCGCAGAAGGTATCGAGATAATCCTCCGGCAGCCCCTCGTATTCAAGTTCCACGCGCTGCTCCACGATGTTTCGTGTCGTGGTGAAATTGAACACAAACCGATTCAGGTAGCTGTCTTTGGCTGTGGTCAGTTCCTGTTCGCTTACAGGCTCCTCACAGATACGGCGGATTTCGTTTTTCATCAGGCTTATTGCCCGGAGAGTGGATTCGGTCTTGGTTTCGGCCTCGGCGATGAATAGCCCACGGTCACGTTTCGGTTCGAAATAGCTGTAAACGTTGTAGGCCAGCCCCTCATCGCTGCGGACGCTGGTCATCATGCGGGATGAAAACGAACCGCCGCCCAGGATGAAATTCATAATCCGCACCGGAATGTAATCCTCATCCGTGCGGCGAATGCCCAGATGTCCCAGTCGGATATTGCTCTGGGTGAGATCCTTGGGGAAATAGAACACGCCGCCCTCCGGGACATTTCCATCCAGTAGGTCGGGAAGACCCGGCAAGTCCACGTCCCGCCGTTCCCAGCCACCGAATTTCTCCTTGAGACAGTCCAACATTTCGGTTGTATTAAAATCTCCGGCAACGCCGAGAATGATGTTGTTGGGCATGTAATAGCGTTGATGGAAGTCGACCAGGTCCTGGCGTTGAATGGCGACTATGGTGTTCGCTTCCCCTTCGATCGGATTGCCGTACGGGTGATCGCCGTAGACGACCCGTTGAAACTCGCGCTCGACGATATCGCCGGGTTGATCGTTCCGGCGTCGGATGTTCTCCAGGACTTCCTTTTTGCGAAGGTCGATTTTTTCCTCGCGGAATTCGGGCCGCATCAGGATCTCGGCGAAGATCGGCAGGACGGTATCGAGATCCTTGCTGAGACATCCCATTCGGGCGATCCCGCGCTCCTGTTCGATGGAGGTTTCCACGGAAGCGCCGATGAACTCCAGGATTTCGTCGATCTGGTCTCCGGTCTGTTCCCGTGTGCCGCCGGTGCGCATCACCTCGCCCGTGAGATTCGCCAATCCCAGCTTATCCGCCGGATCGTAAATCGCCCCCACCCGAATCATGGCATAGAAATCCAGGACCGGAAGGCTGTGATCCTCGCGGAGATAGATCACCAGGCCGTTGTCGAGCACCGTTTGATTCACATCCGGCAAGGTGAATTTTAACTCGGGGTAGGTGAGATCGCGGGGATGTTTCGGAAGAGACTCTGTCAGGCTTTGGGGAGATCCCGTATCGGCTTGAGCAATCAACCCCACCCTATCCCTCCCCAATCTTGGGGAGGGAACTTCCACCGGTGTCGAGCCAATCAACCCCACCCTGTCCCTTCCCTGTCTTGGGGAGGGGATGTTTTGAGGATCTGTCGCGTAAGCGGAGACACTCGAAAGGATGCAGATGAACCAGAAGCGATTGAGAATTGTGGACTTCATTGCGCTCCCCCTTTCGATTCGCTCGGTTTGACCAGCTGTGCCATGGTTCTGTTGGACCGGATGAAGTATTTTCCGGCCACCCGCTGGATATCCGCCGGAGTAATGGCGTCCCAATTCTCCAGCAAGGTATTGACGTATTTCCAACCGTAGAGTCCCTCATAGTAGGCAATCTTATTGGCCAGGCCCTCGTTGGTCTCCAACCCACGGATGAAATCGACCCGAAGGCGATTCTTCACTTTCTGCAATTCGTTCGCCTCGACAGGCTGGGCAATCATCTTCTCCATCTCGGCGTCGAATGCGGCGAGCACATCGGCAGCCGTATGGGGACTGCGGGGAACAAGGACGAAAATAAACAAACCCGGATATTTGTCAGGGCCGCCATACGCCCTGGCCTCGACAGCGATCTGTTTTTCCAGCACGAGACTCTTATAGAGGCGAGAGGTCCGACCCTCGGAAAGAAGAGATTCCAGAATATCCAGGACGTACTGATCCGGGGAATCAATGGCGGGCTTGTGATACCCCAGAAAGACCATGGGTTCGGCATCGAATTCAACCTCAACGCGACGTTCTCCGCGCTGCTCCGGTTCGACCGTCTCGACGCGTCCGGGCGGCGGTTGAGATGGGATCGCCCCAAAGTACCGCTCGATCATCGGAAGCGCCTGGTTCGGACGAACATCCCCCACAAAAACCAGGGTGCAGTTATTGGGGGCGTAATGGATGCGCCAGAACTCCTCTACCTCTTCCCGTCGGATGGTGCAGATATCCGACATCCATCCGATCACGGGCCATTGGTAAGGATGTGCAATGAACGCCGCACCGACCAGTTGTTCCCAGAGAAGACCCTGGGGATTATTGTCGATGCTGCGCCGACGTTCCTCGGTCACGACGTCCCGCTCGGAATAGAATTCACGGAAGACAGGACTGCGCATCCGGTCCGACTCCAGCCAGCACCAGAGTTCCAGGCGGTTGGAGGGGATGGAGCAATAGTAGTGGGTATAATCCGAGCCGGTGGAGGCATTCAGACCCGCTGCGCCGTTCTTCAGGTAGGTTTCCCACAATTCATCTTTCAGAACGAGTTTGCGGTGTTGCGCCTGCAATTCGTCGAGCTTCTTTTGGAGGGTGACGATTTTCTGTTGATCGGCTTTCTCCCCTTTCGCTTTCTCTTCCCACAGAGGAACCCCAACCGCCTCGATTCCTTTGAGGAGCGGAAGTTCCTGCTGGTAATCCTTGATGCCCATGATCTGGGTTCCTTTGTACATCATGTGTTCCAGAAGGTGGGCCACGCCGGTGATTCCGGGGCGCTCATCTACAGAGCCGACCTTGAAGACCATTTGTGCGGCAAACGTCGGGGAGTCGTGCCGCTCCAGGATCAGGATCTTCAGGCCGTTGCTCAAGTCAAATTCCTGAACGTCGAGGCGAAGGGATTCCGCTGCGAAGACAGGCAAGAGAGAAAACAGGATGAAAAAACAGACCGATGTTCTCATACCGTAAACCTCAAACTTTTCCGAACTGCGTTCATTCCGGACCTGTAACCATACAAAAACGAGGCTCTTCCGGCATGGGTTCTCGACACAATTCCGGTCGGTACGGAAGATAATGACTTATAGCAGGTTGATTTTATTATAGATAAGAAGGTTTTCCAAGAAATGTTCTATTTTTGTGATCCGGGAGGATGACAGGAAGAGTCGAGTGGCGATATACTCCATTTGGGGAAAGTGAGAATCAGCAAATTTTCATTCCTCCGTAAACCGTAAAACCTTTTTATGCGTATATACGTTTAATCGGGAGTTGGAGGTCGAATAAAATTCCTGTTTCCTGCGTATTAGATAGCGAGCCTTCGTTTGAGCATTTTAAGCCTCCGCTACGGGGAAGGGACGGAATCCGATGGAACTCTTAATTGGAGATATTCTCCTGCAGAACGGGGTGATCACCGAGGAGCAGCTCCTTACGGCACGATCCGCGAAGGATGAGACCGGCGAGACCTTGGATGAGGTCCTGTTGCGTCAGGGCGCCGTCAAGGAAAAGCAGCTGCTGGATATTCTGAGCGATGCTCTCGGAACCCGTTGGGTGCACATCCCCGAACGGATCGACCCACAAGTCACTTCCCTGGTTCCGGCGGAATTCGCGTTCCGCCACGTGGTTCTTCCCGTCTCCCGCGAGAACGGCGTGTTGACTGTCGCCACGCTCGACCCCACGCAATTGCATGTCAGCGACGATCTCAAGATGCTCACCGGTCTTGATGTGGAGATGGTGTTAGCTCCCAGAAAGGAAATCCTGGAGAACGTCGAGACGTATTTCGGGACCACCGTGGAGAAGATGATCGCCGATCTCTCCGTAGGGGGAGACTCATCGAAAATGGCGGAGGTTACGGAGGTCACGGATCTGCGCGACCTGGCCCGTGAACCGACGGTCATCAACCTGGTGAACCTGATCATTTTCCAGGCGGTGCAGGAGCGGGCAAGCGATATTCACATTGAACCGTTCGAGAATACCCTGAAGGTCCGATACCGGATCGACGGGATGCTTCGCGAAATGCCGCCGCCGCCGAAACACCTTCAGGCGGCGGTGATTTCCCGTGTGAAGATCATGGCGGAGATGGATATCGCGGAGCGGTTCACACCGCAGGATGGTCATATCCGTCTGCGCATGGGCGACCGGGAACTGGACCTTCGCGTGTCCACCGTACCCACTGTATTCGGTGAGAGTGTGGTGATGCGTATTCTCGACAAGACCAGCATTCTGCTCGGAGTGAATGAGCTGGGCCTGTTTGAGGAGACCGAAAGAAAATTCACAAGGTTACTGCACCGATCTCATGGGATCATTCTGGTGACCGGACCGACCGGTTCCGGAAAGACCACCACCCTTTATGCGGCGTTGAATTACATCAAATCTCCGGCACTCAAGATCATTACGATTGAGGAGCCGGTGGAATATAACCTGGAAGGCATCAACCAGATTCAAGTCAATCCGAAGCGGGGTCTGACGTTTGCGAACGGTCTCCGGTCCATTGTGCGCCAGGACCCGGATGTGATCATGGTGGGCGAGATCCGGGACCCGGAGACGGCGGAGATCTCCATCCGGTCGGCGCTGACCGGGCATCTGGTGTTCAGTACGTTGCATACGAATAATGCCGCCGGAGCCATCACGCGGTTGTTGGATATGGGGGTAGACGCCTACCTGCTGTCCTCGTCCATCTCCGGCGTGTTAGCGCAACGCCTGGTTCGAGTGGTGTGTCCCAATTGTCGGGAACCCTATCGCCCCCAGGAGGAAATGCTGGCAATTTGCGGAATCACCGATCCGGAGAAGTATTCGTTCATGCACGGAGCCGGATGCGAGGAATGCCATGGAGCCGGGTATCGCGGACGAAGCGGCCTTTTTGAATTACTCGTACTGACGGACGACATCCGTGACTTGATTCTGACACGTCCCTCCACCAATCAGATCGCCAATGCGGCCCATGCGATGTCCCTCCGGGAATACGGCCTGGAAAAAGTGCGGCATGGAGTGACAACCCTTGAGGAAGTTGTTCGGGTGACTGTGGATGATGAGATTTAAAGGCCTGTAACCGGAATCCACCGGCAGGATGCCGGTGCCACCCGGAGAGAGACCCTCACCCCACCCTCTCCCGGAGGGAGAGGGAGAAGAGAGTGGCCCCGAGAGGGGGAGTGTGAAGCCAGGGTTGACGTGTGAGGCAGGATCAACCCCCTCTGTATCTCCCCCAATCTTTGGGGGAGAGGGTTATGAGGTCTTTTGGGGCTTATGAGGTCACCTCAAATGTCCGGCCCTTTTTTAATGGATGATATTGGATTAGATGGGCTGGCGACAATCGTTTTGAAGAGATAACCATTCCAAGAATAATGCGGAATCGAAGATGGGTGGATTTGTGTATCGAGCGTTATCCCCGGAAGGCCGGGAAGTGTCCGGGAACCTGATTGCATCAACGCGATCCGAAGCGGTGACTCAATTGCGGAAAGAGGGATTCCTTCCTATTGAAATCGTCTCCAAAGAGGAACAGATCGACAAGGTCGAAGAAGCGGTGGCAAAGCGGAGTCGGGGCGGGGGCGGACGAAAACGCGATATCCCCATATTCACTCGTCAGCTGGCGGCGTTATTGGCAGCGGATATCCCCGTGGATCAAAGCCTGGCGATCCTGCACGAACAGACGGAAAGCCCCGTTCTGGCGGAGGTCATTCGAAAGCTCCGCAAGGATATCACGGAGGGCGCAAGCCTATCCGAAGCGTTTGCGAAACATCCACGATACTTCTCCAAGTTGTACTGCAACATGGTTCGGATCGGAGAGACCGGGGGAGTGCTGGACAGCGTGCTTCAGCAGTTGTCGGCGTTCATGGAAGCCGAGCAGGCTTTGCGTTCAAGTGTGGTCACCGCATTGGCGTACCCGGCGATTGTCGTCGCGGTGGGGGCGCTTTCGGTGAGCGTCCTGGTCTTCTTCGTGATTCCGAGACTTTCCTCCGTTTTTGCGGATTTCGGCGCGGATCTGCCGTTACCGACAAAAATCCTGATCGGGACCAGCCATTACCTGGTGACCTGGTGGTGGCTGCTGCTGGGAATCGGGGCAATCGCGTTCTGGGGATTCGACAAATACCGGAAATCGCCGTCGGGCAAGAGACAGATTGATATTTTCATCAATCAATTGCCGGTGGTCGGTTCCATGCTGACCAAGGCGCATGTTGCCCGGTTTTCTCGGACCATGGGGACATTGACCTCCAGCGGCATTCCCGTGCTTCAGGCGCTTTCACTGGTCCAGGAGACCACGACGAATCATCTCATGGCGGAAGCGCTGGAACAGACCCGTGAAAAGGTCCAACACGGGGAAGGCCTTTCCGGTCCACTTCGGCGGACGGGCGCGTTTCCACCGATGGTCGTGAACCTGATCGCCGTGGGTGAGGAATCCGGGACTCTGGACAAGATGCTGCTGGAAGTGGCGGAGAACTACGATCTTGAAGTGGATCACGCCATCAAGCGGTTCATTACGCTCTTCGAACCGCTGGTGATTATTCTGATCGCCATTGGGGTGGGCGGGGTGATCGTCTCGTTCCTTCTGCCGATTCTGAGAATTGGAGAAGTCATCCAATGAGACCGGCCTTTCAACGGGGATTTACGCTGGTGGAGTTGATCCTGGTGTTGACCATCATGGGTCTGCTCAGCACGACGATTGCGCCGGTGATGAAGAACTTACTGCAGGCTCAGAGATTGCCGAACGCGGCCACGATGTTGGCATCCTCGATTCGCTACTGTCGAAGCACGGCGGTGCATCGGAGCGCACTGACACGGCTCATCTTCGATACGGAGCTCGGGCAGCTGCGCATCGAGACGGAATCCTCTCCCCTCACTCAACCCGGAGTCTTTGAGGAAGTTCCCCTGCCGATTGGCCTGCAGAAAGAGCTCGAGGAATGCGTTTCCGAGATCCAGATCAAACAGATGGCGCAATACGGAACAGAGGATGTCGAACAGCTGGAGTTCCAGCCGGACGGGGTGATTGTCGGGCCGACCGGCACAATCAGCGACACGTTTATCTATCTCAAAGGGGAAAACGAATCGGAGGTTTACACGATCGCGGTGGTCGGGATCACCGGGCAGATATTGGTGATGGATCATGAGGCGTCAACGTTCTATGATGAGTTGTAAGAAGCCCCCCCTCAGTCCCCCCGTAAACGGGGGGAGGAAGCCCGGCTCCGCGGGAGAGGGGTGCGGCTTTGCGCCTGTTGCAGGACCCTCACCCCAACCCTCTCCCGGAGGGAAAAGGAGAAGAAGCGGATTCACGCTGGTGGAGGCAATCCTGGCGATGAGTATCATGGCCATTGCGGTGGTGGGAATTATGGGGGCGTTTTCCGGGGCATTGATGAGTGGGTCCATGGCGGAAGACTACACGCTGGCGTCCATGCGTGCGCAGCTGGTCATGGCGCAGGTCCGCGCGGGAGGCATTACACCGTATGACGTCAACCAGGGGACGTTCAGCGAAGATACGAAATTCCAGTGGTCGGTGAATTTCACGGAGAGCGAGGCAGAGAACCTGTACGAAGTGGAAGTGACTATCGCCTGGATCCGATCCGGTCGAAAACGCGAGTTCAAGGTGACGACTTATCAGTATAGCGATCCGTATGCGACGCCGGTTTCGATGTGAGGATGTGAGGAGACAGACGGAGCCATGCGCCGGAACGAGAATCACGGCGGATTTACGCTGGTGGAATTGCTGCTGGCGGCCACGTTGGGGGCGCTGGTGGTAACGGCGGCCTTTGCGTCCATCGCTCTCGTTCTGCGCGGATATAAGCAGTACAAGAACCGTTCCGATGCGTACGAACCGGCCCGTGCGGCCCTGGCGCGAATGAATCGTGAAATCTCCTCGGCGTTTCTCTCGCCGCATACCGGTCGAACGCGGTTCGTGGGTATGCCGCAAACAGTGGAGGGGATCGAGCTGGATCAACTGACTTTCGTTTCGGTCGTGAACGATCCTCAACGCTCCCTGGAAGGCGAAAGCGATTTGTGTGAGATCGAGTATTTTATCGACGTGGACCCGGAGACTCCGGAACGCTGGCTGCAAGTGCGGTACGACGCGACGCCGGATGAAGATCCGTTCACCGGGGGTGCCAGCCACCTGCTCGGACCGAATATCGTATCCATGACGCTCTACTATTTCGACGGAGAGTTCTGGTTGAACCAATGGGATTCCGAGGAACAGATACCGATGGCAGTCAATATCACGCTTGGCGTGTTGAAGAGCGACGCCGAGTCGCCCGAAGACCTGGAATTGTTCTCCACTATCGCGTATCCGATGGCGTATCGAGATACCGGGTCGGAAGGAACGAATGTTGAAACAACGAGCCAGACATAAGCGCCGCAGCGGTGTGGTGCTGATTATCGTTCTCTGGGCGGTGACCCTGCTGGGCACGCTGACCCTCGTGCTGGGCCGCCAGAACCGCACCGAGGTCAAAATCACCAAGAATGTGATCGAAAGCGCGCAGACGCAGGGGCTGGCGGAGGCCGCGGTGTACCGGGCAATGGCCGAGTTGGTCCGCGACCTGGAAGAGGATACAAACGGGGCAGACGACTATCTTGATTATTGGTTCGACAACCCGGGGGCATTTGAGGACGTGAAGCTGGCCAAAGGAACCTACCGGGTTACTCATCCCAATCCAAACGACGATCTGGAAACGGCGTTCGGTCTCATGGATGAATGTTCGAAACTGAACGTCAATACGGCAACCAAGGAAATGCTGATGACGCTGGAAGGAATGACCGCTGAGATCGCCGATGCCATTGTGGACTGGCGGGATGAAGACGATACGCCGCTCGAAAACGGAGCCGAAAGCGACTATTACATGACTCTTCCGGAGTCGTACGAGGCAAAGAACGGGCTTTACGACACACTTGAGGAAATGCTTCTCGTGCGGGGTGTCACCCAGGATCTTTTCTATGGCGAGGATACGAATCAAAACGGGATGCTGGATCTAAACGAAAACGACGGTGATGAGAGTTATCCGTCGGACAACGAGGATGGTGTGCTCCGTCGCGGATGGGCGACTTACTTAACCTGCTATTCCTACGAGAAAAACGTCGATGGAAAAAGCAACACACGTGTCAACATCAATACGGCCACGGAAGAAGAGCTGACCAAGGCCCTGGGGCAGTTGCTAGCCCCGGACGAGATCAAACGAATTATCGAAGCACGCGGAGATCGGCAGGATGCCTACAAGAGTGTCGGGGACCTGCTGGCGTCGGTGGACGAGATCAAAGGCTCAACCCAGGAAGCGGCCTCCGGCACGGGCGGGGGAGGAGGCGGTTCCGGGCAGGAGAGCAGCGGTGGAGGTGGGGGTGGCGGGAGAGGCGGCGGCCCGGGATCGGGGGGCAACGCGCAACCCGCCGGCGGCAGGAGCGGTGGTGGACCATCGGGAGACACATCCCGCCCATCCGGTGGGGGTGGTGCGCCGGGAGGCGGTTCCCGGCCATCCGGTAGTGGCGGTCCATCGGGAGGCGGTTCCAGTCCGAGAGGCATGGTAGATGGCTCAACTGTAGATGATGCGCTGTTCTCCGATGGGGGCAGAGTGTTGTATCAGCGCGCTCCCGGTGGTGGCGGACGCGGGGGCGGGGGACGGGGCGGAGGACGCGTGGAGGACGGCGCGGGAGGACGGCGCGGAGGAGAAGGCAGGGGCGGGGATCGAGGCGGGGGAGGCCGTGGAGGAGGTGGCGGGCGAAGAGGCGGCCAGGATGGCGGTGGGCGGCGCGGAGGCGGTGGCCGGGGCGGTGACCAGAGTAGCGACCAGAGGCGAGGAGGGGGCGAACAAAGGCCCCAGCAGCTCGGATTGAACGCGAGAGCCGGGCAAGTGGGTACAGAGGACGCAAGAAGACAACAGGAAAGCGGGCAGGGCGGCGAGCAGTCGGCGATTCTCAGCGTCGAGAAATTCCGCCAGGTTGTGGATCAGGTGACAGTGAGCGCCGAGGAGAGAATCCAGGGACGTGTGAATCTCAACACGGTATCGGAAACTGCTCTGAAAGCCATTCTCCAGGACAAGACGGAACTGGTTGAAGGGATACTGGCCTATCGGAATGCCGATAAAGCACCGTTTGACGATCTTGGAGAGCTTCTGGATGTTCAGGGAGTGGACCGGGCCACATTCCGGCAGATCTGCGACCGGTTCTGCGTCCGTTCGGGGTCCTTTTCCGGTACGTTCGTCGGTTACCTGCCGGATACGCAAGCGTACAAAGAGTTGAGAGTCGTGTTGGATCGGACGGGAACCAGTCCGCGTGTCGCGTACTGGAAGGTGGTTCGGTAGCTACGGTTGGGGGAAATATGGAAGCCCCTCACCCCGACCCTCTCCCGGTGGGAGAGGGAGAAAGATTAGGAAATGGTAGCGAATAGGGAACATCTCGTGGCGTTGCAGATTCTGCCCGGGGCGGTGCTTTGGGTGGAATTGGAGCTGCACGGCTCAATGCCTTCTCTGCGGAACTGCGGCAGAGAGACTTTGTCTCAGGGCGAATCGTCGAACGGCGCCTGGAAGGAATCATTGCAGGAGGCAGTCTCCACGATCTGGAGCCAGGTGACACATTCCTGGATGGAGCAGCCGGAGATCCTGCTTCTGGTTCCGGACAGCCGGGTAACTTCTCGGTACTTGGAGGTTCCATCCACTGATCCCGAACGGGTGAAGAATGTTATTGCGTTTGAAGTCGGCGAAGAGATTCAGCTGCCGCCGGAGGAGATTGTCTGGGACCATCTTCGATTTCGAGGCGAATCGGAGATAGCCCGCGTTCTCTGGCTGGCGGCCAGGAACACCTCCATTCACGAATTCCTTGACGCATTACCGGCGGGATTTCCCGTTCCGAATGTGGTCACACCGGCATTGATCGGTTCGGCGGCTCTTGCGGATTCCGCTATGAAAGAGAATCCCGGACAGGCAACGATCCTGCTCGATTTGCAGGAACCGGGTGCGACGCTCCTGGTGCAGGATGTCGACGGTCTTTACTACGCCAGGTCGGTGGTTGCATCAACCTCGGAGAAAGGCGAAGGGGGTTCCCCAGAAGCCAGCGGGTTTGTTCAAGATTTGTCCCGCGAACTGACTCGAACTTTCTTTTACGCCCGTCAACGATTCAAGAACATCACGATGAAACAGGTGCTGGTTACCGGGAAAGACAACCTGTCGATAGCCCGGAAACTGACACCCCCGCCGGGGTTGAAATTGAATGCGTTGAATATGGAGGGTGCGCTGGGGGCGCTCGGACTCAACACAAAGGACATCGCGCGGATACCGGCGGAAAGCACATCGCTGGCTGCCGCCGCCATTCTCCACATGACCCGGCGGGATCAGGTTCCCAACCTGGCCCCGGCGAGTGCGGCGGGGACCTTTGCGAGAGGATTGGGAGGACTGGCTGGTGTTGTCGGCGGGCGATTTCTGATGGTGGCGGTTCTTCTGATCGCCCTCTGTGCCGGAACCGCCGTGGGATCGACCCTCTGGAGGCAGCACGCCATTGAGGCTCGACAGGAAAAAACCGGAGTACTGCTTGATAAGGTCAAGAAACTCGAACAGGAGCAGAAGATTCTTCGCGCTCTGCAGAAAGAGCGTGTACCCTTCTCGAAAATGTTCCTGGAACTGGCCGATAAAATCCCGCAGAACGTCACAATGACCGATCTCAGTTTCGACCTGCGGACGAAATTCACCATGAAAGGAAAGGCCGGTTCCAACCGGGATGTTGAGAACATCGTCAATATGCTCAAAGAGATGAAGTATTTCAAAGAAGTCACGGTGGAGAAGACCGCGGTCGAGAAAGAAGGATTTGTTTTTTATATCGAGGGAACCGTGCGTCAAGGTATATAAACGCGCGAAGGGATGTTGAGATGGCTTTATCATCAAGAGAGAAAACGTTGGCAACTGCGACGGCACTGGTGTTGGTTGTGGTGGTGCTGATTACAGGGATTCGGGGATTGCTGTCCTGGGCGGAAGGCTCCGGCGCTCACGACCTGGCACTGGGTACAGAGGGACTGGGCGATCTCCTCGCGACGCTGGATACGATCGATACGTTGGAAAAAACCAACCAGGAGATCAAGAAGAGCCTGGGCAATGAGAACTCGAAATGCATCGGGACGGGACAAGTTGTTGAAATCTTGAATATTCTCGGTGAGGCCGGTGGTCGATGCGGAGTGAAAATCACCACGTTTAATCCGACAACCCGCGAGAAGTCCAAGCCCCTGCCCTCGCTGGAATTGCAAATCGCCTTTGAATGTCAATACGAGCAATTGGTGCGGTTTGTCGATCAGTTGGATCGGATCGAGATTCCGGTTTTTATCCAGGCTCTCCGTGTGAACTGCAAACAACCGGGTCAACCCCAGTTGGCGGGAACCATGACGATTGTCACGTATCTGTATTCATAAGGAACAGCGAATGGAATCCATCGTGCGGTTTCTCAAATCATTCTGGCAGCCGGTGATCGTGGCGGTACTTTCGCTGATCCTGATCGCTCAGCTGATCGGGTGGGGATACGCGGCCCTGCAGATGCGGGGTATCGATCGACTGGTTGCGGCGGCACAAGAGGAAGCCAAGCCAACCGAGGCGAGTGCCGAGAATCCGCAGCAGAAGACGCAGGGAAATCCGGGAGAATCGAGGAATCCCGGAGATATGCGGAATCGTGGAGATCGCGGGAATCGTGGGAATCGCGGGAATCCGGCGGGTCCTGGAGGCCAGGGAAATCCCGAACTGAAGATCAGCGCGGATATTTTTTTCCGCCGAGCGTTCAACTATGAACTCTCGGCGATTTACAAGGACCAGGCAGTTATCAACGGTCAGGAGGTTAAAGCCGGGCAGCGAATTGGGAATGCCACGTTGCAGGAGATCCGCCTGGCGAGTGTCCTGATCCACGAGGATGGTCAGCCGGCACCCCGCGAGCTGGTTATGTTCCAGGGAGCCGGTGGAGGAGGACCGTCCATGGGTGGGCCTCCACCGGGCCGGGGACCGGAAGGAGGAGGCAGACCGAGTGCGGCCTCTGCACCGGTACAAGCGGCTCCGCAAGGAGGGGGTATGGTGATGTCGCCGCCTGGCGGTGGCTCGCGCGATCAGCGCATGGAATTCATGCAAAGGATGCGAAACGGGACCTTCAATCCCAACGACTTGACGCCGGAACAACGCCAGCGATTTGAGGAAATGAGGCAACGTCGTTCGGAACGAAGAGGACAAGGGGGTGGGGAATCCGGCGAAGGGCCGCCACCCGGACAGGGACAATAATCTGTAGGAGAAATCCACTATGAGACCGAAATTAGAGAAAATGACCATCTATCCCATTCTGTGCCTGATGCTTGCAGTGGCTATACCCACATGGGCGCAGGAGCCTGCCGGCGGTCCAGCCGTAGCGGAAGGAGCGAAAGGCGGCGGCCTGGCCAACTTCCTTGCAGAAAGCATGCCCTCGCTGTTGAAGGCCAACAATGTCTTCTTTCCGTCCAAACCGGCGGAAACGAGAGCACCCGCCGAGGCCGTTGCCGGTCAGCCACAGGAGGCCACCAGTAGCTTGTTCACCCTTAATTTCAACAACGCCGGAATTGACATGGTTCTGAAATTCCTCAGCGATATGACCGGCAAGGTGGTCATGCGGGACGACCAAGTGCAGGGACAGATCACGCTGATGGTTCCCGACAAGATCTCCAAGGAAAAGGCGATGGAGTATATCGAGCAGGCATTCGCCCTGAAGAAATTCACCATTGTAGAGACCGACTCCCTGCTCATCGTTCTGCCGACCAATGTCGCCGTTCAGAAGGGATTGCAGGTGAAGTTCGGCGAAGCGGAAGAGGGGGAGATCTCTCCACGCGTGCGGACGCAGATCATCCCGTTGCAGCACGCCAGCGCCGCCCAACTCAAGGAAGACCTGAAACCCCTCATGTCGGAGACGGCGCAGGTGATCGCGGACACGCGAACAAACTCCCTCATTCTGACGGAATCGGGAACGAATATCGCGCGCCTGTTGTCCATCATCAAGGAACTGGACCGCGCCGAGGAAGGAAGCAAGCTGGTTACAAAAATATTGGCACTGAAGTACACCGATGCGAGTCAGCTCTCGGTGGCGCTGGATCAGATGATGGCTCATCTGAATGCCAAACCTGGCCCGCAGACTCCGGGCGCTCCGCCCACCGCCACGGTCAGCCCCACCAAGATTCTGGCCGATCCGATCACCAACAGCCTGATCGTCTCCGGACCGGAGAAAGATGTCGCCCAAATCGAAGGTTTTGTCAGCCGACTGGACGTCAGCGGGTCCACGGGAATCAAGACGGCCACGATTCGGCTGGAACAGGCGCAAGCGCGGACTCTGGCGGACCAGATCATGCGAGTTCTGAAGCGCAAGAAAACGTCGTTTCAGGAGACGATTGTGGTCGCGGATGACTGGACCAATTCACTGATCGTGTCGGGGTACCCGGAAGATATCGAGACGGTGAAACGTCTGGCGGCGGAACTGGACGAATCAAAAACCGCCTCCATGGAGACGCGGGTTTTCATGCTGAAAGAGTCGGATGCCTCGGTCCTGTCTGAAAGCCTCAGCAGCGTCTTGACTCGGAGCAGCAACACAGGCGGGGGACGGTACGGCGGTTATTTCTACGGACGTGGTTCGGAGCAGACGGATGAGCCGCAGATCACAGTCGATACCCGCCTGAATGCGTTAATTATCAAGGCAAAGACGGAGGATTTCCCGATGATCGAGCAACTGATCGAGGAGCTCGACATTGCCTTGCCGGAATCGAAAGAAGAGCCGCGAATCTTCCCCCTGAAATACGCGGATGCGCGGGATGTGGCGGAACTGTTGAATGACTTATTCAGCGACCGCGAAACGTCCAGCGGGTTTTTCTTTTTCATGACTCGACAGCAATCCATCAGCGGATTGTCGGGCAAAGTGAAAGTGATCGCCGATCCAGGGACTAATTCGCTGGTGGTGATCGCTTCCAGTCCGAGGGGATTCGAGGTGGTCGAGAAGATGCTGGCGGACCTGGACCAGCTCTCGCCCGAATTCGGATCGACGATTGTGATTCCCCTCAAGCACGCCAACGCCGAAGAGCTTGCGACGAGCCTTACAAGCCTGTTCGAGGAAGACACTCGGAGCCGTAGCGGCGGAGGTGGCTACTGGTTTATGGGCGGAAGCGACACAACCGATCGAGAGATCAACAACATGATCGGGAATGTGCGAGTGATTGCGGATGTTCGCACCAATTCGTTGATTGTGAGCACCCCCGTGCAGAACATGGACCCCATCCGGAAAATTGTGGAAGATCTGGACTGCCCGACCTCGCAAGTGATGATCGAGATCCTGATCGTGGAACTCAGTTCCGACCAGGATCGGAACTTGGGGATTCAATGGGGTGGCGATAGCGGCAGCGTGTCGGCTAATGCGGACTTCGCATTCCAGGATCCCTTCCTCGTCGAGGAGCAGGGAGATACCGGAAAAGAATTCCGTTCCACGACATTGACAAGCGCGCAATTCGACGCCGTGTTAAATTTCCTCGCCAAGACCAGCAACACGAACGTAGTGGCCCGCCCGAATATCCTGGCCGCGAACAACAAAGAAGCCAATGTCAATGTCGGAAAGGACATTCAGTATTTCACTTCTATTGAGGCCACCGAAACCGGGAGTCTTCAATCGACCGACTTCCGCGAGGTCGGTCTCGCTTTAACGGTCACCCCCCAAGTGAACTTGAGTACTTTGCAGGGGGCAACGGGGATCGTGACCATGGATATCACGGTGACGACAGGAGACCAGGCGCTCGATGTGGCGGGCTTGGCCGCCGGGCTGCAGGCGTTCAACAAGCGAGAGGTGAAGACCAATGTCACCGTGGAAAACGGCATGACTGTGGTGCTTTCCGGTGTGATCGACGAGTCCTGGACCGATTCCGAGCAGGGCGTTCCGGGTCTCAGGCGTATTCCATTGCTGGGAAGAGTGTTTAAAAACAACCGGAAGATCCAGACCAAAACGGAACTGATTACATTCATCACACCCTGGATTCTCGATACCCGCGAGCAACTGCAACATGTCACCAGCGGTCAGATGAATACCGAATCCTATCGGTATTGGCTGGAACACAAAGAGAAAGAAGAGACGACTCAGAAGATACGGGAAGAACTCAGGCAGAATTCAAAATCACAGACCGGTAAGAAACAGCAGACCGAGGAGACGGTGGAATGAGAAAGAGGATCATGGTGATACTCGCATTAGTCGTGGGAGTAGTTCTTGGGTACGCATCGCGCGATCTTCCGATTTCGGAGTATATCGCCCTGGGTGGGGGCGGTGGCGAGATCGCCTCCGCGACCGATACGGTTTCGGTGTCCGGTCAACCCGCCGGTGTGGTGGGCGATGCGACGCCGCCTGAGGCGCTTCCCGAAGTGCGTCCCTTCCCCGCCGCCGACATGTACCTTGATTACGTGTTGCCAGAGCGGGCATTGATGCAATGGAAGATTTGCGCGAGCGACATTCGCGACAACACCGCCGAGGATAGTCTCTCTTCCCTGGCGAAACGGGATGCGCTGCGGAACCTGTTTGCATCGCTGTCCCAGGGACCGGGGCCATCCTTCGCGCCGTTTATCGGAGAGCTGGCTGCCCAGGCTGATACGATACAGGTCTTTCTGATGCCGCCCGACGGACAGCTTCCCACGATGACATTTCTGCTGGCTGCGACCTGGCCTGAAGCGACCTACGCCGATCTGCGGAAGTCTCTTCGTGAACCGATTCGCGCTGGCCTGGAAAACGGAAATCCTTACGGGAAACCCGCCGGGGAATTCACGGTTGAAGGTGTGAGTTCGAACACCGGGAACGTCAGCTATGCCGTAACGGAGGGAATGGTATGGGTCTGCAACAGCCCGACTGTGCTGGAACAGACACTGACGACGCCCCCTCCGCCGAAACCGGAAGAAGACCCACCGATCCGCGAATTGCTGGGGCATGTCCCGCAGGATGCAGTGACTGCCGTATTCAATCTGGCGGACCAGGGCGGGTCGGCAGGACCGACCGGTTTTCTTGCCCTACTGAAGCAGTGGGGTGTGGAACAACTGGCGGTCGGCTGGGGCGGCGAGGAGCCGAGCCTTGTGGCGTATGGCAGGTTCGGCAAAGCGCCGGAGTGGATCACCTCCTGGCCGGGTCTCGATGCGGCCAATGTGCAGGCTCCATCGGCAGGCACTCTGCTTACTTTGGACATCTCGCTTCCAACAATCCCCGCCGCAACAGAGGAATTTCGAGGCAGGTCGGATCGCGGACCGGAACGAACGCGGGAAGGCGGATTCGGCGACCGACAGCAGATGGGCGGACGACGGGGGGGATTTCGACCGGGAAGCCGATTCGGCCTTGACCGCCGGATTCCCATGATGATGCGGATGCTCCCCCCGGCGGAACGATTCTCCTTGCGCATCGCGGCGGGAGAACAAGAGCCGGTCTTGTGGACTGCTGCCTTTCAGGGCGACCCACTGGTCATGACGGCGTGGCTCGATACGTTCCTGAGCTCCCCGGGAATCCAGACCGAAGACCTCGGCGACGGCGCAATCCGCGTCGCGCTGGGAGACGGAATGTATAGCCGAATGCTTGGGGTAACCGAGGCCGTGCTTGTCAGTAATGAGGCCGCTTTGAACGTCTATTCGACGGAGGAAGCCTTGCGGTATCTCTCTGCGCCAACCGGCGGAACCGGGCAGGTTGTCATGGAGACACAGGCGTCCGAGAGCAGCGATCCCCGGCGGATGTGCATTCAGGTTTCGGTGGAGTTTCTGAAGCACCTGATCGAGACAGAGAGGACCACAGTCGGCTCGGCTACACCCAATGCGAAGGCGGTCGCCGATTTCCTGAAGATCCTGTCCGACCTGGCGACGCCGATCACCGGCGATCTTCGGATTACGGAAGAGGGAATGGAATTGCGTATTGAGGCCAAGAACCATCTGGCTGTGGTCATCGGTCCGGCGTTTATCGCGTCTTCGCTGATGCGGGGAGGGATGTGACAAGCTCGCCATCTCACTCCCGCCGCGATTCCCTCACCCCAGCCCTCTCCCGGCGGGAGAGGGAGAAGAGAGTTTCCCAAGTGGTGTAGGGGCGATGCATGCGTCGCCCCTTTCCATTCCTATCATCCTGGTCAAGACGGGATCCAGTTTCCACACGACTTCCGGCCTGCGGCGTGACATGGTTCCATGATTCGGCAGAGAGCTACTCTTCACGGCATCTTTTTCCCACGGTTTCGAACGAGTCTTTTTGTTATACCTCCGTGCAAAATTGAAAATTCCCCAATAATTCGGCCTTTTTCCCGTTGCCCTTGCTGGAGTTAAGGAACGAGCGGCGTGGTATGGATTTTGCTATTTTTCAGTTGAATTGATACGGAATAGAATCTGTCAAAGAATGTATGTAGGAAACTCTGCTGCCTGGAAGTGCATCGCCGATCTGTAGCAATCAAGCCGCAGAAAGAACGTACCATCCTACGAAATCCACAGAAGAAAGGAGGTGAAACACCATGACAAGTATCTCGATGGTACAAGGATCCATGAGCTACAATCCCTATCAGACTCAAAGCGTGAGTCCGAATGGGATGCCGGATTTCAAAGCCATGCTCGAAGAGCGTCTTCAGTCGCTGGAGAGCGCGGTCGAATCCGGGGATGTGGATATCGAAACCGTTCGGCAACAGCTCGAGGATCGGTTCGGCGAAGAAGCAGCAAATGAAGTCATCCAGGAAGACGGCAGTCTTGATATCGATAAGCTGCGCGAACTGATTGAGAGTCAGTCGCCACCTCCGCCCCCGCCGCCACCGATGGAGGGCCAGGGGCAGGCATCGAACACTGTGGATACGGCTGCGATTGAGCAGTATCTGCAGGAACAGTTCGGTGAAGCGGCAGACGGTGTTGTTGGAGAAGACGGAACCATCAACTTTGACAAACTGATCGCATTGCTCGATGAGCAGGCGGAATCGTCGTCCGGCAAAGTTCAGTCGCCGTTCGACAATTCGTACATGCTTGCCGGGATATCGCTGTTCAGTGCTCAGGCTTGATTCAGCAAGTTCGACAATCCCTGTGATCGTTCGGGTCATGGGGATTGTTCTATTTTAAGTAGGCCGCGTCGTGCAAACGTATGGTCTTGATGTCCTGTCTTTCGAGACCTATGCGCGGTCTCAACTTTTCGAGGAGATTTCTCCCTTCGGTCGAAATGACAGGCTCATTGTCATTCCGAACGAATGTGAGGAATCTCGATCCATCATAAAACGGCCCGATTCCCTCTGTCTGTCCCATAGCGATCCAAAAGACTCTGTATAGACAATTCGATTACACAACTCCGGTGCTGTGCGCACGGAATTGAGTTGAGATATCGCTGTAGCTCTTTCCCTCACCCCGACTCTCGGGAGAAGAGACACTCAAGTCAGGCGTTTTGTTGTCACGCCAGTTCCAACATGCGCGTAAGAGCCAGGCGGGCATCGTGGACAATTTCATCGGGGATCGTGATCTGCTCCCCATCGTCCAGGTGCTCCAGGGTGCACAGAAGATTCTTCGGACTGATCTTCCACATATTCGGGCAGACAGATCGTGCCAGAGGCAGAATCTCTTTATCGGGATGCTCCTGCGCTAACCGTCGAACCATGTTGATCTCGGTCCCGATGAAGATCACACTGCCGGATGGGGCCGCCTGCACATAGCGGATGATCTGCTCGGTGGAACCGGTGGCATCGGAGAGAGCAACGGTTTCCTCAGGGCATTCGGGGTGCACGATGATTCGGCATCCGGGTCTTATCTGCCGCGCCCGTTGCAGCAAAGGGGGCGTGAAATGGGTATGAACATGGCAATAGCCGTTCCAGAGAATGACCCGCGCATTTCGGATCTCATCATCGGTATGATCTTTCCTCGGATCGGGGGCCAGCCAGTCCCAGAAAATGACCTGTTCGCGGGGAATGCCCAGCTGGTTGGCAGTGTTCTGTCCGAGATGCTGATCGGGGAAGAAGATCACTTTCTCACGTCGATCAAAGGCCCATCGGAATGCTTTGTCCGCGTTGGATGAGGTGCAGGTCAATCCGCCGTTCCGACCACACATTGCCTTGATATCGGCATCGGAGTTGACATAGGTAACCGGCATAATCCGTCCCGGTCCTGCAATCGCGTTCAAATCCTCCCAGACCCGTTCCACCGTGTCGATATCGGCCATGTCTGCCATCGGGCAACCGGCTCGTCGATCCGGCAGATAGACCTTCTGATGCGGCTGCGCCAGAATTCTGGCGCTTTCCGCCATGAAATGAACACCGCAGAATACAATGTATTCCGCCTCTCTCTGCTCGGATGCCCGTTTGGATAAAAGGAAAGAATCCCCCCGGAAGTCGGCCAAATCGACAATCTCATCCCGCTGGTAATGATGCCCCAGAATCACCAGGCGCTTGCCCAATTCCCGCTTGATTTCTCTAATTCGATCCAGGCACGGCTGCGGGTCCGGGTCTTCGGAATGAATGGACTTGGGCGAAGTCATCGGTTTTTGATTCCGTTTCTGCAATACAATTCGACACGGCACAGAAAGTGAATTGCACCGTTCATCGGAATTGTGTCAAGATCGGGACGGAGGGTCAACCGCGCAGCGGAGTCCTTGTCGTTCCAAGCGTGGACGAACGGGCGTGTTTTCGGGTATGCTATGCCGAATCGAAAGGTTCCAGATCAGGACAATTCTTCGTGCATACCAAACTTTGGAGGATGTATCCATGAATGAACAAAACCAAGCGAGCTGCAATCATCTGTGCCGTTGCTGCATGACCACAGCCTGCCCGGACCGTGAGACGGACGGATTTACGCGACGGGAGTTTCTGGCCGGTGTGGGCGTAGTCACCGCCGGAACGCTGGCCTTTTCCGCCATGCAGGCCCATGCAGGAACCGGAAAGGACCCGGAATGGACACCGGCGATTATCGACCTGCCGCTGAAAGTACAACCCCTGTTGCTGAACGAGATTTCCCAACGTCGAGAGGCCACGAGTTGGCGTCCATGGGGTGGCCTGCTCACAGCGCAGGATGAGGCAGAAGAGAAGCAACGGATCAATCGGGAACTGGAGAAGATGGTTGCCGAAGCCGATTTCCCGATTGAGATGCTTCCCCTGCAGACAGCCTCCAGGCCGGAACCGGCGGCGAACGTGGCGAAAGGCGACCACGATGTGATGCTGATCTACGGGGCCAGTTGTGGAACCAATACGGTGGAAGCGGCTGTAAATCCCGATAAATGGACCATCCTGTTCGTTCGGCATCGCTCCGGTCCCGTGTATCTGTGGTACGAGACGGGCCACGACCGGCTTCTGCGAAAGACTGTAGACGAGTATGGCCAGCCTGGGATGGACGTGCAGGACGTGGTGGTGGATCGGTACGATGAAATCCTGTGGCGTCTGCGCGCACTGCACGGAATCAAGAACACACTGGGCAAGCGGATCGTCGCCATCGGCGGTCCGAGCGGCTGGGGAGCCGGTGGGCGACCGGCCCCCGATTTGTCGCGGAACATCTTCAAATGGGAGATTATCAACGCTGAATATCCCGATCTGGCCGAGCGCATCAAGAAAGCGCGGGCGAATGACGCCCTGGTCCGGCGCTGCCACGCGGAGGCCGAAAAGTACATGAAAGGTCGCGGAGTGTCCGTCCATACGGGAGAGGATTTCATTCGGAATGCATTTGTCCTGAATGAAGTGTTCAAGGAATTGATGGTGGAAGCCCAAACGGACTCGATTACCGTCAACAACTGCATGGGAACCATCATGCCCATGTCGGAAACGACCGCCTGCCTGCCGCTGACCCTGCTGAACGACGCCGGATACACAGCCTTCTGCGAATCCGATTTCGTAGTGATTCCATCCGGAGTGTTGCTGCATTACATTTCCGGTAAACCTGTTTTTCTGAACGACCCGACTTATCCACACGACGGCGTGGTTACGCTGGCACACTGCACCGCCCCAAGAAAGATGGACGGAAAGAATAACGAAGACGTGAAGATCTACACGCATTTCGAATCCGATTACGGCGCAGCGCCTAAAGTGGAAATGTCCAAGGGAGAGAAGGTCACGACGATCGATCCCGATTTCGCTTTCAAACGCTGGATGGGATTCGAGTCGGAGATCATTGACGCGCCGTTTTATGACATTTGCCGGTCACAGATCGACGTGCAGATTAACGGCGATTGCGACACGGCCGTCCAGGAGATGCGCGGATTCCACTGGATGACCTGTTACGGGAATTACCTGAAAGAGACAGGATATGCACTCAAGAAAGTCGGAATCGACTGGCTGAACCTGAGCAAAGCTTGATTTCCTCACCTCCCCTGGCCCCCTCTCCAAGGATGGAGAGGGGGTCAAGCAGGGGGTCAATGTTATAGATTCAGAATACAGTGCGAAGGATTCAAGACATGCCTTTGGGAAACAACAAGGGATTTACCCTGATTGAGCTGTTGATTGTCGTCGCTATTATCGGGATTCTGGCGGCGATTGCAGTCCCCAATTTCATGAATGCACGTGTGCGAGCGTTTGTGGCCAGGACCGAGGCGGATCTTCGCTCCCTGGCCACAGCGATGGAATCGTACCGGCTTGACAACAACATGTACCCACCGACTCCGGTAACCGGTGCACAAGTGCGGATCGCACGACTCGCAAAATTGACCTCTCCGGTGGCGTACATGTCCTCGGTTCCCCTGGATCCCCTCTTCAAAGATCCCGAGCAGGATTATGCCGAAGCGCGCGCCTATCCGTTCTGGGACCCTGAAACAACCGACGACTATAAAGTCTCCCGCAAATATTTCCAGGCCATTCCGGAGGAATCTACGCGGCGAGGCAGGTGGACCCTGTTGGGCGCTGCACCCGACGGGATCTACCTGGTGGAGCCTTTCGGAGTGATGGAGTACAATCCTTCTAATGGGATTATCAGTTCAGGCGATGTGGTCAAAATGGGACCGTGACGATGATCCGGTAGTCTTTGGTGGGTTAGCCCGCAGACGGGCTTGGGCCTACTCTACGCAGGCATTCGGTCCAATAGACCCTGCGCTTTTCGCGGCTGTATTTTACTTCGAAATGTGTGGCAGTAGAGGATTCCTCGGTGCGGGCCATTTCGCTCCAGGTTCGCACTTCTTCCCATTCCTCAAGGCTTTTTACAGCAAGATCGATATGGCGAGCGTACTGCTCATGATCGGTACAGATTCGCAACACGCCGCCGGGTATGAGCGTTCTGTATAGATATCGAACGAAATCCGGCTGGATGATCCGTCGCTTGTGATGTCTCCGTTTCGGCCAGGGATCGGGAAAATAGACATGATACGCGGTGATGCTGTTCTCTACGACTAATTGCCGGATAACATATCCCGCATCCTCGCAAATCAGCCGCACATTTTCACAGCCGAGTTCATTCAACCGGAGATGAGTCATTCGTAGATATTTCCGCACGCGTTCAATCCCCAGAAATCCGGTATCGGGCCTGCGAACCGCCTCATCGAGTATAAAACGACCTTTCCCGACACCGATCTCTATTTCTACCGGGCATTGCCGTCGGAAAATAGACGGGTAGTCGAACGGATTCAGAAGATCATTACTGGTGAGAAGGAATCTTTCATCAAATGGGGTTGTGAACATATCAGACTATAAAAACGCCGGATGGTCTACGCGGAAAGAACATGATACCGTTGCAGGCTCAGCCGGATAAATTCCTCTTCCTGAATTCGCTGGGCCAGCCCGGCCAGGTCGATGGACACCGCGCCATCCATGGAGATCTCCCCATGCAGGTATCCCAATTGCGCGAGTACACCCAGCTGTTCGTTGATGAGTTTCTTGCGCATATCCGCGCTGTGTTTCGAGAAAACCTCCCGGTCAGAGGAGATGAACTCGATCAGAGTGCTCCGCTTGAAAGTTGAAGATGCCAATTCCACCCGCCCGAAGTGCTTTCGGCAGAGATCCAGCAGACGAATGCAGACGTTGTACGTGTCACTGGCGATGTCCAGCTCGGAGACTTGCTGATTGCTTCCGAAGTAGCGATCCAGGAAATTGTAGAACATATTCATTTCGCTCATCTGAAAGCAGAGGTATGGGACATGATTGGTATCGGCGGCGGCGGACACCAATCCCGAAGAAAGCAAGCGATCCACAACCTGGGAGACCTCGGCAATGGAAAGCCCCAAAGCCACCGCGAGATTGGTGCGGGTTTCCTGGTCGGGCATGTAGATACTCTCGGCACGGCTGTCTCCGACGGCGGCCAGGAGTGTCAGGATATACACCGTTCGCCGCCAGAACACCCAATCGTTCGTGGAGAAGCCGGATCTCATGCGGTCATTCGCTTCCCGCAGTTTCAAACAGAGGAGTTTTACAATGGAGACGGCGATGTCGGGAGCATTTCGAAACACCGCGTCCAATTTCCCGGAGGTCATCGGAATCACGCGTGTGCGCTCCATAGCGACCACGCTGGCAGAGCGGGGCGACTGGTCGATGACGGCCATTTCTCCGACAATCGAGCCGGATCCCAGTTCCGCTAAATCCATCTCCTTGCCGTCAACCAGACGACAGACTTTGACGCGCCCCTCCGTGATGAAAAAGAGCTCTCTGCCGGGTTCACCCTCACGGCAGAGAAATTCTCCCGGCATGTAGATTCTCGAATAATCCTGCTGCATATCAGCGGTCCTCTTCATTTGCGGCTCGGCAGGAGAGACTGTCTAAAAAGGTCCGGAATTACTCTCTCCAAGTCAGGGAATGGTGTATAGAGGGGTCGGTTCAACGAATTGACCCCCCACCTTCCCTCCCCCGATCTTTGGGGGAGGAAAATTCAGAGGCTTTTGAGACAGGCTCAGGAGTCTCGACCTCCCTCTCTTCAGACTATTTCCACGTACTATATCCCAGATCGAGAATGCGGTAAGCCTACTGTCGAATCCCTATCCGGCATCGGGACGGGGATTGAACGGTCATGGTTGACCGGTTGCATTCCCCACTCGCTTTTTTCGTGTCAAGTAGAAAAATGGCGGAAGTGCCAAGCCAAAGAACGGAAATCTGCGTCGTTGAGCCGTTGTTGTGTCTTCACGCAGAACGGGTCTTTCTTCGTTGTCATCATCGGAATGTCGACTTTCCGAACGCGGTAGAGGCTGATTGCTCCACCCCTTTGCCTTGACAGTCCGAGTCGGTCGTTCTTTCACAGGCGGCGATGCAGGCTTCTCCGGTTCAGGACTTTTTCGGGGCATCTCGTCCAGAAAACCGGACCCAGTTCGTCCGGACGAATGCACGGCCGATGCGCCGATCCCGAAATCAGGCTCCTTCTCGATAGATGGTTGCTCGATTCGGCTGGTCTTTGAGATTTGCGAAAGAGCCTCTACCACGCGGGTTTTCTGTTTTTTCTGTTGTTTTGCGGCGGACAGTATCCACCACAACAGAAGGGCACTGAGAGGCAAGATCACCCAAAGACCCGGAAACGCCCAACCTGGTTTATCTGAATCAAGGCTCGATGAACCGGAACCGAAAGATCGGTTACTTTCGGGGATGTAAACTGAGATAGAAGCGGTTGTATCGAAGATCTCTTCATTGGGATCTGCAGCAAGAGACGACGGTGTCGCGCCTCCCGAACCGCCGCCTGCCCCGCCGCCGCCTCCGGCCCCGCCTGCCGATCCACCACTGGAATCTCCTGTACCGCCGGCGGCTCCCCCGGAAGAGGCAGAGGATTTGCCTTCTTTCGCTTTTTTGTCCTCGGATGGAATCCCGACCAAGGATTCTCCCGGGAGTTCGCCTGACGATCCCATCTCAGCGGCCATGGAATTCAGAGCTTGCTGCAACACGCCGGAGGGACTGCCTCCGGGAGATGGTTCGTATAAGTCTCTGGCCGATAGAGGAATGTCACCGCCCGGTTGCGCAGCGAGTTCCCGTGCGGTTCCTCCGGGTTCACCGGCAGATCCTGCGGGCTGAGCTGCCTGACCTGCCGATCCACCCGGAATGCCGGGTCTCCCCGGTTTTCCCTGCGGTGAACCGCCAGGCGCTTGAGGCGTTCCGTTCTGGCCGCCCGGTTCTTTGCCTGTCCCCGGTCGTTTAGCGGAGCGTGACGGTTCCGGTTTCATCTGGTTGGAAGAAGAAAGCGGAGGAACGGGAGTCGAATCCCCTTCCGAGGCGGGCTGGTTCATTGAAAGTTCCGTGTTTTCCTGGCCTTGCGACATATTGGGCTGTTGGGATTGCACCGGCTGGTCTATCGCTGTTTCGGCGACATCCGGGCTGGAAGGAACCGATTGGTCCGTTTGAGGAGATTGCGTATCCGTTGACGGCGGATGTGCCGGTGATTCCTGGGCTGGGGCAGACGGCTGTTCAGATTCGAAATCCAGCACGACAGGTTGAGGCTCGTCCGATTCGGAGTCACCGCCGGATGAGCCGGTTCCCCCGCCGCTGGAAGAGACCTGTGCACCGGGATCTTCCTCCTCCTCTTCTTCGTAGACCAAAGCGACTTCGTCCACCGCCGTATCGCCGCGAAGGAATTTCGGGAACACGATCTGATATTCGCAGTATGCGGCCATCTTGCCGATTTGGATGGGGGACAATCTACGGAAACTGCTCCATTCACCGTAGACATCATCCTCACCGGAGGCGCAGCGCAAGCGGACCAGCACCGATCCGGATGATTCATTCGTCATTTTCCATTCCAGACGACTTAAACGGACCGAAGCACCCAGTGAGAAGCGCTGATGATAAATGGCGGGGGATTGTCCCGTATCGGACTCGTCTTTCATTCTCTGTACGGGTCGGACTTTGAGAGACCTGCCGTTTCCGGTGAATTCGCCCAAGTAGGCTGCCCGTCCTCCGGACGATGTCTCGGCGATGAGACCGAGATTGCCATCGGAAGTGAGAAACATCCGGGTCGGTTGGATTCCGTGGGGCAAGGAAGCCATGTCGGTCCAGCCGCTGCCGGGCGATCCCGGTTCCGATCGGAGAATTGTGCGTGCCTCGCCACCCGCGCCTCGCGTGGTCCAGATCGAACCGTGAGCCGCGACAAGCCAGCGGACCGTATCAATCACCGGGAGAATTCCCCAGCGTCTCCAGCGGAGAGGGCCGCCGAATCCGGCACGATCATAAATCCAAAGAGTGTCCACCTCACGGGGGAGGTGATTCGTCGCGAACAGGAATCCGGGCTGTGGAAATTCGCGCCAGTCGCCGACCTGCAGTTTGGAGGGTTTGGGCAAAGCGCGTCCCCCGAAAGCGGTTACTTCCGCATCAACCGCACCTCCCAGGTCGATCACCGGTGCATGACCGTGGGGAGACCAGCCGCCCAGGAAATCGCGATAGTTGGTCTGAACCAAGCGGGATTCACGGACGATTTGGCAGAGGGGACGTTCGGTGCATGGCCACCCCAGGAAAACGCATATTCCCAGGAATGACAGGAATCCACAATATCGGGAACGATTCCTCAAAGCGTTTTCTCCCATGTGTCCCGAGGGTGACAATCCAGACGGTATCACCGGCGGCGACGCCAGAATCGTCTGAAAAGGAAGATACAGAAGCCTGTGACCACCCCCGCATAGGCTGCGCTTTCGAGAATGGGCCGTACGGGGCGATCCGGGCCGTCGATCATGCTGAATCCCCGACTGGAACTATACCCGTCGATGCGCCAGACATAAATGCCCATCACCATCATGCAGACCAAGCCGACGACAATCGCGCCGACAACGGCTCCAAACACGATGAACTTGATGTCTTTACGATATTCCCGGGATGTCCAGACCAAATGACGATGAGAGAGTGAACGCCGGGACAGCAGCAATTCCTCCCACTCGCCCGGCTTGAGAAGCGGATTCTGTTGCGCCAGAAGTTCCTCATCGGAGTTCGTTCTTTTTTTCCTGAACCATCCCATGGAATTGCGCCTCCCATTCAGGAATCCCACAGAATCCGCGCACTCGGCGTGTCTCTATTCTAGCAATTCCAAAGGAATTTAACCACTTTTTTCCGACAGGATTGAGTGGTCAAGACGGGGCAGCCGGAGAACTCTCCCCCTATCCGGCTGCCCCGGACTCTTACCTGGGAAATTACAGATCGATGATTCCTTCCGCCGCGAGGCGTGCAACATGTCCTTTCGGCCAGAACAGCGCGGCAACGCGGTGTACGGAGCCATGAGAGAATCCCCGAAACCGGGCGGAAGTGATAAACGATGTCTCCGCCAGGCCGGGATTCCGGAAGTACGCCTGAAACCGTTTGGCCATGTCTCTCAGTCGATCCAGTTGTGAATGTTCTGTCATCTGACAACCTCCATGGTTGCCCGCAATCGGGGCAGGATTTTCCTATCGCCACCCCCAGAGCTCCTCAGAAATTTCAATGAGATAACCTCTCGCAGTTGAAGCACTTAGGGACGATCTGGCCGTCCCGCGTGCCTGGATTTACCAAAATGATATAAGCAAATCCCATTCCCGTTTGGAAAACCGTATTCTCATCAAATTTTAACGGTTGATTTTGGCAAACAAATGTTGTTATTCGCGATGGATCTTGATATACTTAATGGATGGGATGATTTTTTTGATGGATGTGAGGTGTGCGTCGGATGCGAAACCTTTCCATACCGCCCCGGCGGTTGGGGGAACATGAGAATGCCTGCGATTGATATCGAACAATTCTTCGACCAGTCTCTCCAGAATTACTTTTTTAAGAAACGTTTCGGGTATTGGGAAACGGAAAAAGATTCCGTTGTCCAGAAAAAGAATGTTCACGCGGACGAGCTGGTAAAAGTCATCCACGACGGCAAGGTTGTCTGGTTCACACTGGCTGAAGCACAACGTATGCTGGAAGACTGCAAGGACAGTGCAAAAAGCAATGCGTCCTTTAAAGCCAGCCTGGAAAAAGCGCTGCGGGGTTCAAGCCGGTCATTGGCCGAGGAAATCCGAGTCCTGTTTAACCTGGCCATTCAGACACTTTCCCAGCGCATTCAGGAGGGGGCCATCGGGGATGAAGAAGCGGAAGAGCTCACGAACAGCCTGCGCAGGCGATTTGAGACCGCCGAAGAGAACGTCGAAGATCTGTTGGATCTCGAAAAGGAGCTCACGGAGCGCAAGAGGGCGGAACCGATCTTCGCCAGTTATGAACGGAAGCTGGCGGAATTCATGAATCTTCAGAAATCGGGGAACTCCGTTGCCGCCGCATCTCTCGCCAAACAGCTGATTCAGGAGAAAAAGCACTATCTTCTGCGCAGCCGGTCCCTGGAACCGCTGACTTACGCCGCGTACTACTACCGGCTGGATTTGCAGAAACACAAGAGCCGCGTTTTAGACACGCAGCGTCACTTGTGCGAAATGAGGGATTCCCTGGTCCAGCACGAACTGGGCAAACTGCGACAGTCCATGGGAGATGGAGGGAATAAGCTATTCGAGGATCTTGAAACCTTGCAGCTCAGTCCGGAACAATCGGAGGGAGTTACCGGGTACCGTCGTGAATTGAAAGCCTTAGCGATGGAATCCAAGGTTCTGGTGAGAGCCATTCAGGAAGTAGACCAGATTTGCGAATGGATTGAAAAAGAGATCTTCAAAGACGAGAATCTCAAGAACGTGGCAATTACTCAAACCCAGAAACGGAAGACCGCCCGCGAGCAGGTCCGCGAGGAAGGGAATAAAGGATCTGCCGGCAGAGGCATGGTCGTTATGGACCGTTTGCAGAAGAGGCGGGACGGCAAGTGATTGTCGGGGGCAAGATGCCCCCTCTCCCCTCTCTCATTCCTTCATTCCGGTCAGCGTAATCCCCTGGACAAAGTGTTTTTGTGCGCAGAAGAAAACCACAATAGCGGGTAGTGTCATCATGAGAGTAACCGCCATCATCTCCCCCCACATCCCCTGCCGCTCGATTTTGTAGTAATAGACTCCCATGGAAAGCGTGGTGAATCGGTCGTCGTTGACATAGATCAGCGGCCCAAGGAAATCGTTCCAGCTGGTCATGAACTGGAAGACGGCGACCGCTCCCAGGGCCGGTTTGACCAGGGGCAGCATGATCTCGATGAATGTCCGAAAGTGGCCGCACCCGTCAATGTGAGCGGCATCCTCCAAATCGGTGGGCAACGTCCTGAAGAACTGCCGCAGCAGAAAAATGAAGAACGCACTGCCGAAAAAGAACGGGATCCAGAGCGGTTTCATGGTGTTATACATGCCCAGCGCCCGAAAGATCAGAAAGACCGGAATGAAGGTGACCTGCGGGGGCAGCATCATAGTGGCCAGAAGGACCAGGAACCAGATATCTCTTCCGGGCCACGACAAGCGGGCGAACGAATACCCCACCATGGAGCAGGCGAACAGCTGTCCGATGATACTCATGAAGGTGACATACAAGGTGTTTCGTGTCAGGTCCCACACAGGCAGCATCTGGAAAACCAGGAAGTAATTGTCGGCGAGGAGTCTCCAATTGATGGGCCATTTCTTCAAGACGGAGGGAATCCACGGCTGCGGGACCTGAACGACCTCATCGGCCCCTTTCAGCGAAGTCAAAGCCAGCCACAGAAACGGAAACAGGAAAATCACCGCCCCGATCAAGAGAAACAGATGCGGGATGAACCTTCGTATAGAGGATCTTCTATTCATTTCAGCTGCCACCGTAGTGCACCCAATGTTTTGCTCCCCGGACCTGACACAAGGTCAAAACCAGGACAATCACGAAGAGAATCCAGGCCGTTGCAGAGGCGTATCCCATGTGGAAATATCGAAAGGCGTTGTTGAACAAGTGGTAGACGTAGAACAGAACGGCATCCGGGGGATAGTCATTGGTGATTACGAAAGCCGTTGTAAAGATCTGGAACGTGCCAATGATGCCGGTGATGAGATTGAAGAAGATATAGGGAGTCAGCATGGGGATTGTGATCGAGCGGAACCGCGACCATGTTCCGGCTCCGTCGATGGATGCAGACTCGTACAGTTGTTCCGGAATGCCCTGGAGACCCGCGAGCCAGATAATCATGCCCGCCCCAGCGTTCCATAATCCCATCAGGATGAAGCTGGGCTTGATCCAGGCATCATCCTGCAGCCAGACCGGAGCATGGATATCCATGCCGAAGGCGGCGAAAAGCGGTGTAAGGGTGTGTTCAAACACCCAGGTCACCGGGCCGGTCTGGGGGGAAAGAAGCCATTGCCACAGAACGGCGCCGGCAACCATCGGCACAATCGCGGGAAGATAATACATCGTGCGATAGATCCCCAAACCGCGCACCCGCATGTTGAGCAGGATGGCAATCCCCAGCGAAACACTCATCCCGATGGGAATCCCCAGCATCATGAATGCGGTGTTACCGAGGCTCTTCCAGAACAAGGCGTCCTGTGTGAAGGCTTCGGTGTAATTATTCATTCCGACAAAACGCGGACCGTGCAGCACATCATAGGAGCAGAAGCTGAGAATAAATGAAGCGATGATCGGGCCGCCGATAAACACGAAGAATCCGATCAGCCACGGCGAGGCGAGCAGATATCCGCCGAGCGCTTCGCGCAATCGAATATCGCCGCGCCTCGATTGACGGATAACAAGAAAGACCGTTGCCGCCATAACGCAGAGAAGCATACCGACCGTGACTTTTACTATCGTCCAGCCGGAAACCGGAGGCCCGGGGGGTTTATCGCGAAATTCTATCAATTGCTTGTTCAGTTCATGCTCGACTTGCCTGAGCGCTTCTCCGGCCTCCATTTGACCGGCAAAGATCCGTCGAAGCGCATTGCCCAGCCGGTATCGAAGGGCCGCGGTGACAGGATTGGTGGCAATTTCGCGCGTATCGGGCAAAAAACTGCGAAAGACATTGGCGGCTTCCTGAAGACGCGGAGAATCGAACTGCGGTTCCGCCCAGGCGGCCTCATTACATGCCATATTGGAATGCAGTCCCACGTATTGCGGTGCGTTCGGGCCAAGTTGTTTGCGGCTTTCCTGTCTCCAGTGGTAGTTCCGAAGCAGAATCGCTTCGGGTGAATTCATCCATTTGATGAATTCCCAGGCCAGTTCCGGATGCGGGGCATTGGTGGGAATGACATAGGACAAGCCGATGGACTGGGAGACGTGAGTTGTGCCGTCGAAACTGGGGAACGGAGCGACACCGAAATCGAAATCGGGGACATAGGATGCCACTCGATAAACAAGCCAGTCATCCTCCAAGTCAATCGCCACGCGCCCGGAGAGAAACAAGTCTCCGCTTTGTCCGCCGATCAAACCATAAAGCGCCTGGATCTTGGTCCACCCGCCGTGAATGGCATGGGCCTTTCGATACAGATCAATCACCCGGTGGGCTTCCTCCGTGTCGATCTGCGGATAAAGCCCGTCCGGTGACATGAGTTTGCCCCCGGCCTGCAAGAGAGACACGAGATAGGAAGTGAAGTGCTTCTGGTCGATGAAATAGAGCGGAATCCAGCCGCCGCGTTCGATGTTCCCCGCGCTGTCGAACTTCACCAGTTTTTGAGACACCTCAAGGAGATCATCGTAGGTTTTGGGCGGCGATTCGGGATCCAGTCCGGCTTCCCGGAAGGCAGTCTTGTTGTAGGCCATTCCGAAAGTTCCCATCCAGGAAGGAATGCCGTAGGTCTGCCCGCGCCAGGTGACCGGTTCCCAACTCGATTGGACATATTGTTCGCGGCGGACACCGTAGGTTCCATCCTGGTCGCGTTCGATCCATTCATCGAGCGGCATGAACGCATTCCGGGCTGCCCAGGAGGCCACCTGGTAGGATTCGAATTGAACAAGATCCGGCGCGGAATTGCCTGCGATTGCGCTCATCAGTCGCTGGGGATTGTCGCCACGTCCGCAACTGAACATCTGGATCCGCACCCCCGGATGCCTCTTTTCGAAAAGGTCCCGACAGGCAATGTATCCGGGGCGGCTTTCGCCGCGCATCACCATGCCCCAGGCGACAATCACCTTGTCTTCCGTTTTGTACGGATTCTCGAAATAGAGGGGAGCCAGAACCGCCAAAACCAATGGGAGGAAAAAGAAATACCTCGGATTCTCCCGAATCCATCCCAGCAGGGAATGAGCATCCGGATCGGGCATCCCCGATGATTTCACATTTGACACATTCACCGATTTCACCATGTCAAAACACTCTGGGTTTCACGCCGCTTTGCAGGCACCGGACAACCTGGTTGTCGCACCAATCCCACAATCGGCTCTTATCCTCGAAAATGGGTACCGGGTCCATGGCCCACTCACTCGGATGACAGTAGGCACCGACCCATTGGATGAATATGGAACAGGCCAGAAGAACGCAAAATACCACGAGCAGCCACCGCTTTGCAGAGAAACGCTTCCATCCGACGCCCAATAGAAGCATCAAAACCGGCAACATTTCGATCTGGTATCGAGGACCGTAGTGGGCGTTTCCTCCCCACCAGACCGTGTATTTTGAGAAGATCAGAAGAAGAACCAAGGGCGCCCACATCGAAATTCCAAGCAAAGACACTCGCGTCTCCCGATTTTTCCAGAGTTCCGCTATCCCTGCAACTGAGAAGAGAAGGAAAGGGCTGAAAACGAACAATCCACGACTGGGGCTGACCAGGTTGCCGGTGATCCCGACCAGCAGCGGCGTATCCCAGACGCCGCCGGTTTCACCATCGAGCGATTCGCGCAACTCCAGCACTTGGGAGAGTCCGCCATCCCAGGTTCCGAAGTAGTAGAAGTTGTAAGCCACCAGCAGAAGAACCGGCGGTAGAAGCCCGGCGAGGAAATACACAATTCCCCGCCCCTTCCACTGGAACAGGACGCCAACAGCGACCACGGCAAACGCGGCCAGATTGATCAGGCGACATCCCACAGCGAGGCCGGCGGCGAAACCGGCGAGGAAGAGGAGACCATTCAACCCCCTCTGTGTCTCCCCCAATCTTGGGGGAGAAGCGGAAACCCGCACCAGCGCATACAGGGAAACCATCCACAGAAAGCCGCTGGGGCCATGCTGCCAGAGAGCCTGGCTGGAAATCGGCCAGGATGCCGTCCCGAAGGCATACGCCATGGAGAGCACCATCGCCCCGGCAGAGGTGGTCAGTCGGCGAAGCGTCAGAAACAGCATCAGGACCGAAAGCGCGGTGTACAGTGAACCGGCGCACTTCGAGAAGAATCGCCAGCACGCATCCGGCAGGTCCGGTCGAATCCAATCGAACAGGACACCGGGCAGGAACACGGGGGCGGACAGAATCCCCGGCAGAATCGGATAATTCGAGAGAAGATGCCCCCGTCGCTCCGACAGGAAATACGGCAGTCGTTCATACGGGACATAGTCCCGGATTTCACCCAGGAAGATGTCGCCATCCCAGAGGAGACTGAGGGCTGTGAACACGGTTGGGACGGTGTCGCCACGATTGCTGATCTCGCGGAAGTTCAGCATATAAATCAGGAATGGAATCAGAAAGAACACGAATGGACGTCGGACTATGGCCTGGAAAAGTCGGTTCATTGGGCTTCTCAGATGGTATGGACGGAGAGTAATGCAAAAACTTGCCCCTGTGGAGCTTGGATGCAGGGCAATATACGGATACAATTTAAACGTGACCGTGGAGGCGTCCGAATCGTTGAGATTCAAAGCGAAAACATGGAGGTTCTTCCAATGAAACACTTGATTGCGATTACGATTGCTTGCGTGTTACTTGTCGGAATGGTCGGCTGCACGGCGACGCAGAAAGGCGCTATCGGCGGAGCGACCCTCGGTGGTCTCGCGGGTGGCATCCTTGGGCACAACAGCGGCGGAAAGACGGCGGAAGGTGCGGCGATCGGCGCTGGGGTGGGCGCTCTCCTGGGCGGTGCGGGCGGCTATTATGTCGACAAACAGACCGACAAAGCCCGCGATGAGGGCTATGAAGCCGCAAAGCGCGAGACCCAATCCACCGGATCTACATCCACGGGATCGTCCACCTCGGTCTACAAATCCGATTACAAGTAGGAAGCGGCATTACTGCCTGAAAAATCCCCAGGGGGAGCGGAGAATATCCGCTCCCCTGTTCTGTTTATCTGTCAATCGGGCCGGGCGGTGATATACTCCTTTTGAAGGAGAATGAGTGGGCCGGATAGACAAACCCTCACCCCAAGCCTCTCCCGGAGGGAGAGGGAGAAGAAGCATCCATAATGCGCCTGCAGAATGCGTTTACGTTGATCGAGTTACTTGTGGTGGTCACGATAATCAGCATCCTGGCCACGATGGCCGTGCCGAACTATCTCAATGCCCAAATCCGCGCCAAGACGACCGTGGTGACCGCCGACGCCAAGGTTCTCGCAGACGCGATGATGATCTATTACATGGACAATGGTCTCTGGATGCCTCATCTCGACGGAGACAAGGGGCAACACCGTTTTCTTACCACTCCGGTGGCCTATATCTCGGAACCGATTGAAGACAAGTTCCAGCAGGGGGTGTTTGCCCCCTGGCGGAACGGGTATAAAGACAGCAAGGGATTTCTTCATGCAGAACCGTTTGCGGTGCTGCATGAGAAGTTCGTGCAGTCCGAGCCTGATTTCTATCACAAGACCAAGAACGCGGCCTTCTATGTCTGGTCGTTCGGTCCCGACCAGCGTCATGACGACAGCCCGGCGGTGCGGTTCGATATCACCAACGGAATTGACAGCCCCGGGGATGTGATTCGCACGGTGGATGGAATGTACACGCAGACCTATCCGTACCTGTTTGCAACTTACGATGAACAGAATCGTGCAATACAGACTCAGCGTTTCTGGGACAGTACGACCGAAACCAACAAGGAACGCAAAAGGCCCTGAGAGGGCACTTCTTCCCATTTTTTCCTCCCTTGTCGGGCATACCCCCCTTGGATAGACTCTGTTTCCGCTGATTGTGTGGCGGGACTCGGTCGTTTCCCCGAATGACATCTCTCACGGAGAACCCATGCAAGACCTCTCGACCGGATCGCTTCTGCTTTCCCTTGCCCTGATTATCGGCTTATCCATCCTTTGCGGGATGTACGGTCTGAGGGGATTGTGGAAGTTCCTGCGGAATCTGAAGTTCGCTATCGCGCTGATTGCCGCGATTTGCCTGTTCACGCTGCTTGGAAGCCTGCTGATTCAGGACCGTCCGCCGTCCTCCTATATGCAGACTTACGGACCTGAATGGGGCGGGCTGATTGTGTTCTTCGGATTCGATGACGTTTTTCACACGTTCTGGTTCAATGGTATTCTGCTGGTTCTCTGTTGTTCCATCCTTTCCTGCGCGAGTCAACGATTTCGATTCACCCTAAACAACCTTGGATTTCTGATTACACATACGGGGCTTCTGCTGATTGGAGTGGGAGCATTTGTAACGGGCGTCTTCGGACTGAGCGGCAGAATGATCCTCAATGAAGGAGGATGCAGTTCCGTGTTCTATCAACCGGAAGGCGACCGGATGAATCCGAGTTCCCTTCCCTTCTCGCTGATGTGCGAGCGGTTCTGGCTGGACCACTATGACAGCGGCAACGGCGCGCTGATTGTTTTCAGGCCGGACGGTCAATATGAGCAGCATGTCACAGCCGATCCGGGAACTCGTGTTTTCTCAATGGTATATGACGCAACGGTCACGGTGCTGGACGTGTTCCCGGATTATCACCCGGATGGGAACAACCCTGCGGCGACACGCTCGGAGAAATGGCGCAATCCGGCCATACGGGTCCAGGTCGAGCGAAACGGAACATCCGGGGAAACGGTTCTGAGCTATCTCGATCCGAATCCGCATGGCAACGCGCAGACACGCGATATCCTCATGCAATACAGTCGCGAACCGCAGTTTCTGCACGTGAAGTCGTATAACAGCCGGATCAATCTTATTGAGGATGGAAAGGTGGTCGGCGGAAAGCGGGTAATTGTGAACGATCCGCTCCGTTATCGAGGGTATGCGTTTTATCAGAGCGATTGGGATAAGGACCGGGAATCCTATACAATTCTGGAAGTGAAAAAGGATCCCGGAGATGAGATTTTCTATGTCGGTGGCGTATTGGTGATGGCAGGGGTGATTTGGATTTTCTATGTGAAGCCGTTTCTGCGGGGGAGGAAATCATGAAGGAGTCCACAATGTCCACACCGTCCACACCGTCCACACCGTCCACTTTTCATCCCAATAGAATGGATCGTTCAAAATGATGGACACCTCGTTTTATACGCATACACTGTTGGCCTCCATTGTGCTGTACATGGCGGCATGTGTTTTCTATTTCTGGCGGACGATCATCCCCAGGGAGGGATCGAGATGGATGGCCGCGAGGACCATTCTGATGCTGGGCCTGCTGGTTCACACGGTGAACTGGATCTGGCGGTGGGTGTATTCCGGGCAGCCGCCGTATATCTACCTGGATGAAATGACCGTGTTCCTGGTGTGGTGTATGGTGGCGGGATACCTGTTTTTCGAGTACACCACAGGCCACAGATTCGCGGGCGGCATTGTGGCAGTCCTGGCGGTGCTGGGGAACGGATACGCCTCGTCGGTCGGTACACCGGTCCCCAAGCCGCTGATTCCGGCTCTTCAGAGTTATTGGGTTCAAATTCATGTGATGAGCTACATCGTCGGATATGGATTCGCGGTGGTGGGATATGTGATCGCGCTTCTTCATCTTTCGCACGAGACGGGCAAGAACCGGATTCTGGGCAGGATTGTCCTGGCGATCTCCATCGGCATGGTTGCAGCGGTGAGCCTGCAACTGCTCTTGAACTCATCCGGGCAGGGGCCTGTGGAGAATCTGAGAGACCATTTCAGCTGGGGTTTCGCTGTGGTTGTGTGCGTTCTTGTGTATGCGGGAATGGAGTTTTTTCTTCGTTATCGGTTATCCGACATGCTTCCGGGTAATTCAGTCATGTACGACCTTAATTATCGTTGCGTGGCCATGTCCTATCCGTTTCTGACCCTTGGGATCATCACGGGTGCGATCTGGGCCAATGAGGCCTGGGGACGATACTGGGGATGGGACCCGAAAGAGAGTCTGGCGTTGATAACGTGGCTTGTGTACGGGCTGTTTCTGCACCAGCACATCAACGCCAAGTGGCGCACGGCAGGCAATGTCTGGGTATCGATTGTGGGATTCTGGGCGCTGATGTTCACCTGGCTGGGAGTGAATTACGTGCTAAGCGGATTGCATAGCTATGCCTGAAAACCCCCCACCGACTCTCCGTTCCCTCACCCCGACCCTCTCCGTGAACGGAGAGGGGGCAAGAAACCTCCCCCCGTTCACGGGGGGATTGAGGGGGGGAGAGACAATAGGGGATTGAGGGGAGTAAGGAACGTATAGGGCAAATAGAACCGATGGGAACTGCGGAACGGATTCGACTTGGAGTCTCGGCGGAGTCGGACGCGGAATGTCTGCGCCGGTGTCGAGAAGTGTTGGACAGCGGTGGTGTGACGATCTTCCCGACGGATACGGTGTACGGGATCGGCTGCCGGTGGGATCGACCGGATGCCATCCGGCGGATCTTTCGGATCAAGCAGCGGCCCCTCGGTCAACCGCTGGCGTTGCTGGTGGAGGCAGAGAGGCGTCCGGCAGACTACGGAGTGCAGGAAGACGAGGTCTTGCGAGATGTCTTAAGGCGCTGGTGGCCCGGAGCGCTGACCGTGGTGGCGGCAACCGGATTGTCTCTGGCGGAGGGGCTGTGCGGTCCGAGAAATACCATCGGATTACGCGCTCCAGATCATAAGTGGCTCCAAACTCTATTTCGGGAAATGAACACTCCGCTGGCGGCGACCAGCGCAAACCGGAGCGGCCAACCGGAGATTCTCTGCATCGAGGATCTCGACGAGGAGATACTTGACGGGGTGGATTTGATTGTCGATGGAGGACCATTTCCCCATATCCCCTGCCCATCCACGGTCATCGGAAAGGAGAAAGGTCGCTGGAAGATCCTTCGGGAAGGGGCCATTCCGCGTGAAATTCTGGAACCTTTGTTTTTCAGCCAACGTTAAGATAAATTGACGGTTTCCGGGTATTGTTACTATACTTCTCTTGGGAGGACCCTGCTGAATGGTCCTCAAAATCCATGATGTGAGAGATCGGCGCCGCCTGGCGAATCCGGCTGGAGAACCTGAATGAAAAGACTTGATGCGTTTACACTTGTAGAACTGCTTGTTGTGGTTGCGATTATCGGGATTCTGGCGGCCATTGTCACGCCGAATGTGATTACACAGATCGACCGGGCAAAGTTCAGCAAGACGCAGGCACTTATCAGTAGCCTTGAGGTAGCCCTGGAGACCTACAAGGTCGATTACAAGCAATACCCGCCGGGGATGTACAATGTTCCCGCCGCGAAAGCTGTTTCCCCCGCCGTGTTCTACAAGATCATCGGTGAGCGGGCCAAGTCGCCGGTTTCGATTCAGGGCAAGGATCTGGCGGTATTCGAGAGCGGTCAGCCGTTCTGGGCGTCCCCCAGTGATCCGGGTACTGCGGGGCCGGTGGCCAGCATCCTCAGCCAGGGCGGTGTTCCGTCGTTCGTGCTTGCCGCATCGACAGATGCAAGCGGGGATAAACCGAAGGCAATTGTGGATGCCTGGGGCAGCCCTCTTTATTATGTCTCCAGCCAGGTTTACTGCCCGAACGGGAATTGCCTGGAACAGCAGATGGCCCAGCGGTTTGCAGATATGCCAATCGCCTACGACCAGGGCGGAACCTCCGGGAATACACGCGGCACGCCCAAGAATCCCAGGAGCTTTCAGATCATCTCTTTCGGACCGGACCGCAGCACCAACCAGGCCAGTTTTCCGGGAGGAATCGGCAGCAATAACTGGGAAGACAAAGTAGACAACGACGGGGACGATCTGATCGACCGCGGGGATAATGCCAACACGACGGCAAACAACACCCCGGCTGAAGATGATGTGACGAATTTCTGAGAGGCGGTTGGTGGGCTGGCCCGCAGACGGGCCTGAGCATCACCCTACGTTTGCCTCCCTCACCCCAGGCCTGAGATTCCTCACATTCGTTCGGAATGACGGGGGATACCGGAACGGCAAGGCGGTCCTGTCATTTCGACCGAAGGGAGAAATCTCGTCTGTTGGTGGGCTGGCCTGCAGACGGGTTTGAGCACCACCCTACGGTTGAACGCCACCGTTCCCGGCGTCCCGCAAATCCCCTTTCCAACGCATTCCTTCCTCAACATGAAACCTTGGGAGCAATCGACTTCCGGGCCGGAATAGGTTAAACATGTCTGTTTACGAAAGCGATTTCAATGGAGGCAATGCACAATGATCGAGACAAAACCTGTTTCAACCCCTTCGCTTTCAAGAAAAGTGACCCGGCGTCGGTTCCTGCAAGCAACCGCCCAGGCTGGGGCAATCTTGATGGCACCCACAATTATTCCGCAGTCGGCCCTCGGCCTTGGCGGAGCGGTCCCACCCAGTGAGAAGATCATCCTGGGGGGTATCGGCGTCGGCGGCCGTGGATCCTTTGTTCTGCGGCGGATGCTGAACGAGCCGGATGTGCAATTCGTGGCGATTTGCGATGCCAAGAAATCGCAGCGGGAGAATATCAAGGCCCTGGTGGATCAGCATCACGGCAATACGGACTGCAAGATGTATCGCGACATTCGCGAATTTCTGGCGGAGCGCACGGACATTGATGCGCTTCTGATCACAACCGGAGACCGCTGGCACGCCTCGGCATCCATCATGGCAATGCGTGCGGGCAAGGACGTCTATTCCGAGAAACCCTCGTCAATGACTATCCAGGAAGGCCAGGTGGTGGTGGAAACGGCCCAACGGTTCGGACGAGTCTACCAAACGGGGACCCAGCGTCTCAGCGAGGACAATTTTGTCTTTGCGAACGAGGTACTTCGCCTGGGGCTTCTGGGCGATGTACATACTGTCCGCGCACATATTGCGCCGTGGGATGCGGCAGAGATGCGTCACGACTGGCTGCCTGCCGAACCGGAACCGCCCAAAGAAGAAGTCGACTGGGATGCGTGGCTCGGCCCATGCCCCTGGCGACCGTTCAACCAGAAGTATATCCGGGGCGGCTGGCGGGGATTCTATGATTTCCACACCAGCTGTATCGGGGAATGGGGTGCGCACACCTTCGCGCAGTGCCAGGTGGCCATTGGAGCCGGTGACACCGCCGCCATCGAATACGGGTATGTCAACAATGAAAGCGGGGAAGGCATGGTCACAAAGTTCCCCAACGGGATCAAGATGATCCTGAATCGGGACATGGACGGGAAATTCTGGCGCGGGTCCTGCGGCGTGCGCTACGAGGGAACCGAGGGCTGGGTTGCCACGGCGGACGGTTACCAGAAACCGGATGTCGAGCCGATCTCATTGCTCGCCGAGTACGACAAAATCGTCGGGGATTACGTGGCCCGGACCCAGCGGAAAGTCGACGGCCCGATGCGTCATGTCCGCAATTTCTTCGACTGCGTCAAATCCCGTCAGCTGACCGTGGCCAATCCGGTAGTGATGCACCGCTCCATGAGCACAGTCCATGCGGCCAACATCTGCATGTGGCTGAAACGGGATATGAAGTACGACGCGGTAAAAGAAGAATTCATCAACGATCCCGAAGCCAACCGATTGCGTGCCCGCGCTCAGCGAGAACCCTGGATCATCTAAGGACCAGCCCAACCCCGGAAGGAGAATTCGTGATGTTCAAGATAAAACTCGATTCCACCCTGATCGCCGTGCTTCTGTTTGTCGGCATGGCCTTGTCGCTCGTGCAGGACGTCGCATTCGCCGATTACCGCCCGGAGGCGGACCTGCTCGCCGTTCTCAAATCGAATGCCTCGCTCAAAGACAAAATGGACGCCTGCCGGGAGCTGGCAGTAACCGGCTCAAAGGAGTCGGTTCCCACGCTGGTTCCGCTTCTGGGCGATGAACAACTGTCCCATAGTGCCCGGTATGCGCTGGAGACCATCCAGGACCCGTCAGTGGATGACGCCCTGCGCGACGCGCTCGGAACAGTCAACGGTCGTTTGCTGGTGGGAGTGATCGGAAGTCTTGGGATGCGTCGCGATGTCAAAGCGGTGAAGCCGCTGTCCGCGTTCCTTAAGAGTGAAGACGACGAGGTTGCGCGGATTGCAGCGCGGTCTCTGGGCAAGATTGGAACACCGGAGGCCGCCAAGGCGATTCAGGGCGCGCTGGTGGATGTTTCCGATGCCAACCGGCTGGCGTTCTGCGAAGGATTCCTGCACTGCGCTGAGATCATGGCTGTCGAGGGAAAGAAGGATGCGGCTTTAAAGATCTACGACCGGATTCGCGAATTTGACGAACCGCAGCAGGTCCGTACGGCGGGGTTGCGCGGCAGTGTTCTGATGCGCGGCAAGAAGGGCCTGCCGATCCTGATGGAGGCCATTCGTGGCGACGATTTCGTCCTGGTCCATGCCGCTGCGCGAACCGCCCTGGAGATGGAGGGCACAGATGTAACAAAGGCGCTGGCCGCAGAACTGGAGAAACTCCCCGGCGAAAAACAGATCGTTGTCATTCAGACATTGGCGAAACGGGCCGAGCCTGTGGCACTGCCCACACTGTTCAAAGCCTCCAAGAGCGGACAGAAGTCCGTGCGCCTGGCCGCCATTCACTCGTTGCCGGGATTTGAGGATGTCTCGGCCATGCCGGTCCTGAAGGAACTGCTCAAGGACTCTGACCGGGAGATTGCAGAAGCCGCCCTGGCTGGTCTCGGCGCGCTTCCCGGTGAGGAAGTGGACAAGACGGTCATTGCCATGGTCGATCAATCGGACTCGGCAACCCGGTGCATGGGGATACAGCTGATCGGCCGCCGCCGGATGCTGGATCAGATGCCGACTCTTCTGAACACGGCCAAGGATAAGGACACGGCGGTTCGGATCGAAAGCCTGAAAGTCCTCCAGTCGTTCGGAGGCCGCCCAGCCCTCGACACGCTGCGCACCGCAACCTCGGATTCCGATCCGGACATCAAGAATGCTGCCGTTGCCCTCCTTTCGGACTGGGCCACAGTGGAGGCACTGCCCGACCTGCTGCGGATCGCCAAAACAGGTGACAACCTGGACACAAAGGCCATCGCAATGCGCGGATACATCCGGCTGGTTCCACAGCAGGAGATTTCCGCAGAGGAAAAATCAGCGGCGCTGAAAGAAGCCCTGGGCCTCTCCGCCGGGAATGATGAGAAAAGGCTCGCGATGGCTGCCCTGAGGGCTTTGCCCTCAATGGATAACCTGGCTTATGTCGCATCTTTCCTGGACAATGCGGACCTGAAAGAAGACGCCTGCGCCGCATCGGTCGCCATCGGCGAGAAGGTCATCCAGACCAACCCGGCCAAAGTGGTCGATATTATGGGAAAAGTCCTGAAATCGACAACCACGGAAGACCTTCTCAAACGTGCCAAAGCACTGGTGGAAAGCCAGGGGAAAACGTCCGAAAGGTAAGTTGAGATACCCATGGAAAAGACGCGGTCGAATGGATCATTCCGGAGAGATCAATGTCTCCGGGAAAATCTATAAAAAAAATTAAAAAAATTGATTGGGGGTCTTGACCGCGTTCCGGTGATTCGGTATATTACAGTTACTCCCCTTCCCGCGCCCGGTGGTGTTACCCGCTTCCAACCCTCCTCCACCGGGTCGCGGGTTCTTTTTTTTAATCAATCGCGCCATAATGGCACGCCTCAATAGCCTATCATAACAACCTGAATAATAAAAACTTAGATCATAAGAACTCGATTCGGTCTTATGGTATTTTTGCCTTTCTGCCCCTGACTGGGCATTTTGGTGTGTTGATTTATGAACAGGGGAGATGGTACGTGAGGGATCGTACCCATGCTCTATCCGCCAAACGTCAAGAGATCCGCAAGTGGCAGAAAAGGGGATCTTCAAGTATCCTTGAGAACTCTCGGTGTAAAACAAATCGTCTCCGGACTCCATCAAGCGCGGTTAAATTCATCGAGAATTAAGAGTTGACTTCGATTGGAAAAAGTTGTAATCTTTCTATAGTTGATCAGTGATCGCACGTGTTCGGGAGAATAGAAAGCCCGGACATATTTGAAGCCAGGCTTGGTTTCGTCATAGAAATCAAGGGGAAAGTGGCGGAGAAGATTGGGCCACTTGCCTGGGGGAGATTGATGATGGATTGCATTCATTCTGTTGGGATACGGCGAATCCTTCCAAAGAGTTCAGTGATTCCTGTTGTCATTTTCAGGCCGGAGTTCCGGAAGACGGCACATGCTCGACTTCTTCCGTTTCCGGCGAAGCGCGTCCTATCGAGGATTTTCACGCAGGTTACAGGTATGGAACGGGGCGGACGGCAGACCGTGTCTGACGTCTCATCGAGAACACAGACAAGAGGGCGTTTCTCCGGTGACATTCGGAGAGATCGATGGAAAGGATCGAGGGGCCTTCATTCGGGATGAGATTCCTTCTCGGATGATTCTGATGGGGTTGTTATCATGGCACAATCACCCGCAAATATCGTAAAGAGTATTTTGATTGTTGATGATCATGCCCTGTTTCGTGAAGGGCTTCGAATGATCCTGGAAAAGGACAAGCGTTATGTGGTGATCGGCGAAGCCGGAACGGCACAGGAGGCCCTGCGGCTTGTGGAGAAAATCCTGCCCGATCTGATCTTGATGGATATTTCCCTGCCCGATGTCAACGGATTCCAGGCCACGCGCATCATCAAGAAAAAATATCCACAGACCCAGGTGGTGATTGTGAGTATGCATTCGGGAACCGGGTATATTGAGGAAGCACTCGATTCAGGGGCCAGCGGATATGTACTCAAGGAATCGGCGTTCCAGCGGCTTTTGGAGGGTCTGGAGCATGTCTCGCGCGGGGAGACGTTTATCGACTCTTCGATCACCTCTGCGTCAGTGTGCGCTTCCGCACATATTTAGGCGAATCGAATCCGAGCGCCTGAACGACCTCCACCCATTCATCCCACGTTGCGTTGTCATTCGATCGTCGCTCCAGTATGCTTCCCTTTTATAGATAACACCGATTTCCACAGTTTTTCCTGGAGGCATTACCATGAACAAACGTCGCGCATTGATTCTCGTTGGTGGTGAGTACCATCCATTCGATTCCTGTGGGGAGATTCTGAGGTCTTTTCTGGCAAACACAGGATGGATTGCGCCGACGGTCACAAGGGACACGGAGATTCTCGCGTCTCCCGACCTTGCCAAGTTCGATGTCTGCATTTTCTACACGCAAGGCGGATCGCTGACCCAGGAACAATTAAAAGGCCTTCTGTCCTTTGTCCGAGGCGGCAAAGGATTTGTGGGTATTCATTGCGCCTCCGATTCGTTCACCGATTCTCCCGAATACATCGACCTGGTCGGGAGCCGATTCACCGGTCATGGGCCGGTGTCTGAATTCCAGGTCCTTCCTGTCGGATCGGAATATCTGCTCTCCCGCCGGATTATGCCGTTTCACATCACGGATGAACTATACATCCTGGACTATGACCCGAAAAAAGTTCAGACGGCTTTCTGCGCCAATTGGATGGGAAAACGGGAACCGATGGCCTATACGAAACCGTTCGGCAAGGGGCAGGTCTGCTATATCGCCCTGGGGCACGATGAACGCGCGTTTCGGCATCCGACATTCCAGCAGATTGTGATCCGTGGGATCGGCGAAGTGACCGGCCTGAAAGAGGGAAAGCCGATCCGGTGCGGAATGATCGGTTACGGGCCTTCATTCAACATGGGACGTTGGCATTCCGAATGGATTAACGCCACGCCGGGAATGAAGGCAGTGGCCGCATGTGATATCAACCCGGTGCGTACCGTGGCCGCCAAGAAAGAATTTCCCCAATTCGAGACCTACACCGATCCCGATGAGATGCTCAAGAAGAGCAAGACCGACCTGGTTGTGGTGATTACCCCCCACAACGTTCACTACGAGGTTGCCCTTGCCGCACTGAAAGCCGGGAAGCACGTGGTGATCGAGAAACCCATGTGCCTGACGGCAAAACAGGCCACAACGCTGATCAACACGGCGAAGAAGCAGAACGTGGTTCTCACAGTCTTTCACAACCGGCGATGGGATACGGACTATATGGCCATTCGAAACCTGGTCGATCACGGGCTGATCGGGGATGTGTTTCATGTGGAGGCGTTCTTCGGCGGATACGGCTTTCCAGGGGATTGGTGGCGAAGCGACAAGGCAATTTCCGGCGGCGCCATGTACGACTGGGGCGCGCATTTCCTGGATTGGATTCTCAACCTGGTCAAGTATCCCATGGAGAACGTCACCGGATTCTTCCACAAGCGGGTCTGGCACTCGGTCAGCAATGAAGACCAATGCCAAGCGATCATTCGTTTCGAGGGCGGACGAATGGCGGACTTTCAGATTTCGAGCATTGCCATGGCGGGAAAACCAAAATGGCGAATCCTGGGCGAGAAAGGGGCCATTGTGTATCACCACGATGCCCCGCACCTGGAGGTTTACGGCAAGGCGCACGGGGACATGAAATCCGAACTCACATTCCCCAAGCCGGTCTGGGGATGCCCGTACTACCCCAACTTGGCAAATCACATTCTGTTGAATGAGCCGTTAGAGGTCAAACCGGAACAGGCGCGACGGGTGATTGCTGTGCTGGAGGCTGCCGAGAAGTCGTCCAAAGAAGGCGTGGCGATTGTACCGGCGTATAAGTAATTACGAATTACGAAGTGTAGCGAGAACGGTCATTCCGGCGAAAGCCGGAATCCAGGCGTCCACCGGCAAGATGCCGGTGCCACCCCTTTAATATGGGTTTTCGCAAACCTGAATACCCCTGAACCGAGATTGCGTCTCCTGGACACCGCTGGAAAGCAAGACGACCTTCCTGAACGTGGGGCCAGTCGACATCCGTCTTGAACTCAGGCCTTCCTTCCATGAGAAATCCTGTTTCGCGCCTTGCCGTTTGACGTCTCCAATGGTGTAGCCGGTTTCGGGGATCCCGTCCACCGCTCGAGCGACGAGCAAGTGGAATAATAGAGAATATCCATTCATTGCCCCTACAAATTAGTTGTTCAATCCAGGATAAAATACGGGATACCGGACCGAATTGGGTATACCTTATTGCACGCCTTGCACAAGATCTCTTCGGATCTCCACTCCAATTCCCCTTGGCAGATCGGGCATGCGGTAATCTTTTCCAATAGATCTCTCTTCGTTATGGATAAATCGGAGACAGTATGCCTGCCGGGTTTCAATGCACCGAGACAGTAAGCAGACGGAATTTGGAGCATTCTACAACTCTTCGGGTATTCCTGCGCGACTCCATCCACGTCGTCCAATTTCTGGAATAGCGGCTTTATTGCCTGATTTACCAACGCCGTCAGAGGGTTCCGCATACTTTCATCAAGAGTGCTTAGCGAATACTCCAACAGATTCAACGTGGTCTGAAACAGACCGTTGGTCGGTAGAATAAATGCTACTCGAAGTCCATTTTGCGTACAGAACTCAGCCAAGGCATATCGTGTATATCGAAAGAAATCGTTCGGTGTTCCATGCTCGGCGGTTGCGAAGGAAACATGAAGAAACAACCAGCCTCCAGGCTTCAAAATACGTGCAATTTCCTGGAACAGCGCGTACGGATTTTTATAGCGTTCTAATCCCGCAAGATTCACGCAGAGGTCGATCGATTCTTCCCGAATCGGCAACTGGTGTGCATCGCCATGCAAATCCATCCGGCTATTGCCCACATTCGGATTGTCAACCGGCGAATCGAAGGCCACATATTGTGCATGTTCAAAAAAGGATTTGTAGAGGCATTTCCCCGCGGATATATCCAATACAATCGAATCATTGCAGCATCGATTTGAAACCTCCCAGAGAAAACCGAATGTTCTCATACCCTGCTTTGACTGTCGGAATCCACGCCATCCCCCTGCAGTTTCGAATCTGCTCTCCAGCATGGTTTGTGTTAATCTGGTCCTGACGACCGGGACAGTTCCGCCTTTTGCCTTCGATTCAAGGAATTCACCATATCTCTCATAAAATAATTGCTTCGCATAATTGAATAGCTCGATATCGTATTTATTTTCATACTGAATTAGCTCAATATCTTCGATGGCATATCTGCTTTCCCGCTTTTCTCTTTGCGTGTCCGGAGCCCGTTCCCTTCTCAGTTCCTCACCCACAATCGCGACCCCCATCTTAAATGCAAACATCTCAATTGACTGACCGAATGCCTCCGTAATTCCAAAATGAAACATCGTGGAAAGGCGCTCTTTTGCGATACGTAGTGTGTCCTCGGTTACTTTCTCCAATTCCTCATTCCAGAATCGACGCCATACTTCCCCTTTTTTTTCAACTGCGGCGTCTTCTGAACACAGAAGATCTGCATCTTCCTCGGATAGAACCATCCCGAGCACACGAGTTTGATAATTAGACGCATCGAAGTGAAATCTCGGATGATGGATAAATTGCGAAAGTGTACTGGCTTCTCGATGGAGAATTGCGTGCCCACCATGAGTCTCATTTCTTTCAATACATTCGAAAGTCGATATTGTTCTCTCGACAGGATTTCGAAGAAAAGTAATAAGGTCAATTGGTTGCGGAAGCAGTTTATGAAGATCGTAAATACAATGTCCGTAAAAACATCTGTATTGTCTCAGGGTTTCAAACTCCACAGGAGCGCCCCCCGCCCAATTCCCGGAAATCTCATCTGCCGTGTAAAAACTCTGTAAATAATTCTTAAAACTCGTTCCCGCTGTTCTGGGAATGTGCACAAAAAGGAGATTATGCGTCATCTTTCTGTTCATGAAAGGTCTCCTGTGTCCGAGATCTCAGGATCACTATGATCGTGATTCCCGAAAAGTCGAGAATTCCCATTTGGGTTCGCGATTCTCCTCGCCAACGGGTAATTGAAAGAACCTGTCCGCTGCGGAGGGGAACTCTCGACACAAGCACGATATTCTCCCTCTCGTAGCCTGTCAATCCCCCGGCAGAAGCATCCCCCGGCGAAAGCAGTATCCCATGGAAAACGTCACCGGATTCTTCCACAAGCGAGTGTGGCACTCGGTCAACAATGAGGACCAATGCCATGCGATCATCCGCTTTGAGGGCGGACGAATGGCAGATTTGCAGGTTTCACACATCGCCATGGCAGGAAAACCGAAATGGCGAATTCTGGGCGAGAAAGGGGCTATCGTGTACCATCACGATGCCCCGCACTTGGAGGTTTACAGCAAAGCCCATGGGGACATAAAATCCGAAATCACGTTCCCGAAACCAGTCTGGGGTTGCCCATACTATCCGAATCTGGCCAACCATATTCTGTTGAATGAACCCCCGGAGGTCAAACCGGAGCAGGCACGGCGGGTGATTGCCGTGTTGGAGGCTGCCGAGAAGTCCTCCAAAGAAGGCGTGGCGGTTGTACCGGCGTATCGCTGATTGTGGATTGCGGATTGCGGATTACGGATTGCGGATTACGGATACATATCCTGATCAATCCGTGTCCGGAAGCATATCCGGAAGGTAAACGGAGCGATTCTGGTCGAATTCCTCCACCGCTTTCTCATAATCCTCCAATCGCCCGACATCCAGCCAACGGCCATGAAACGGATAGATGTGAACCGGTTCCCCTGCTTTGAGCAGGTTTTCCATCAGGTTGTCGAACCAGAAAGGTTCGTCCTGAGGAATCCATTTCAATATCTCCGGCGAGAAGGCATAAACGCCCATGCTGACGATATAGTCAAAAGACGGCTTTTCGGAGAAAGAAATGACCCGGTTGTTTCTATCGCAGGTCAAGGTTCCAAAATCGACCGATGTATGCCGACGGGCGGCAGCGATGGTGGCAATTCCCCCCTGCTGTTCATGATATTCCAGGAAATCCACGTAATTGAGATCGGTAAGGGTATCCCCGTTAATCACCAGCACGTTGTCATCAAGTTCGCCGAATCGAGCCAGTGGACCGATGGTGCCCAGAGGTTTTTCTTCAAGGGAATAGTCGATTTCCACACCGAATCGATGCCCGTTTCCCATGACCGCCATCACAAGATCGGCTCGATGCCCAACGGCGAGTGTGATTCGGGCAAGCCCATAATAGCGGAGCTGGCGGATTACGATCTCCAGGATGGAGAGTTCCCCGATGGGAACCAATGGCTTGGGAAGGACCCAGGTGAATGGGCGCAATCGACGTCCCTTCCCCCCTGCCAGAATCAGGACACGCTCTGTTCGGTTCATCCAATGACATGCCGCGCTTTTGCGGCATCCTCGGTTTATGCGGTAACCACGACTTTGCCTTTCCCGGGAAAAACCACGCCAATCAGATTACCGGAGAAGCGACCGCGCTGCAAGGAGCCGGGGAAGTTCGGGGTTGCAGAAGAATGAGACAAATGGGGCCGATGGGACCCATAACACTGAGCGAAAGCCCGGCTCTTCGGCAGGCCAAGGAACCGGCCTTTCAGCAATCCGCGCTTTGTGGCCTTAAACTCATGTCATTGATTTGTATACTGTTGGCACCGTGTTCACTGGGAAGGTGGATGTTTCTCAATTCAACCAGGAGAGAACTTGCCAAATGAGATCATTCACCCGACAGAGAGGCGCTTTTACGCTCATTGAACTCTTGATTGTCGTCGCGATCATCGGAATCCTGGCGGCAATTGCGGTGCCGAATTTCCTGAATGCACGGATGCGCGCGACAATCGCGCGGATGGAGACCGATGTCAAAGCCCTGGGGGATGCGCTGATGATGTATCGGATCGACCACCGATGCTATTTCGAGCACCAGGGTGGGAATCCGCTGGTAGAGTGGGCACCGCTGACCACCCCGGTCGCGTATATTGCCACCATTCCCCTCGATCCGTTTCGGAATCCCGATCTTCAGCCAATCTATCAGAGTATGTCGGAAGCGTACGGGTACTCTTCATTCGGACCGCTGTCCTGCCGGTCGAATTGGTCAATCAAGGGACTCGGGCCTGACAAGGATGAGGACTTCACGGGAACAGATTATACGCCGGAGACATCCGACCGGTTCAAACAGGGGTTATATAATCCCTCCAACGGTATTTACAGCAGTGGTGATGTGATGCATGCCTCATGGGCGGGGCTGTCGTTCTGATTCCGGCGTGTCAATAAGTCCAGTGAACTCAATCCCCTCTGTTTCTCCCCCGATCCTGGAGAACAAACGGCCTATTTACATGCAAAAGGTTTCTGCGGACCGCCCTCTCCGATGGTGACGGCAAAGAACTTCGTGTCTTCCGGCACGGACACCTTGATATATTTGCCGGGTTGTTCCGGATCGGGATTGGCGATGTATTCCACGGAGGTGTTGTCGGCCTCGGTGGTATCCACATTCCGATGCAGCTGATAGATCGCCTGGATACCGGGGAGTGCTTTCAAATCTTTCACCACCTGGGGGCTGCACCCTTTGTGTGGGCCGTTGCAGAAAATGGCCACGGTCGGATTGATGCTATTGAGGAAGACCGGGTTGTTGCTGACATCGAATCCGTGGTGATCGACCATATAGAGGTCCAATTCACCGATCCGATTGTCCGGGCAAACCAGGTCGTATTCGACATTCCAGGTGATATCTCCTCCCAGGAAGAACTGGAAACTCCCATAAGAGACACGGAGAGCGATGCTCTTGGCGTTATCGGATTCATCCTTCGGCTTGGGCTGATTCGTTTTGCAAAGATCGTTGGTGCAATCATAGGCCAGGGAGGGAATAACCCTGGCATTCGCCGCGACACATTGCAGTTCCACTTTCGGTTTTCCGGGGGATTGTCTGAGACCAATAAGGTCGCCCGGACGAAGTTCACGCGAATTGCCGCCGGAGGCTTTGCGATACCGCTCGATCAAGAACGGGAAGTTCTTTTCATCCTCCGGCAAAGACAGCGGAATGCCGCGATCATAGAACTGTTTGACGGGGATCATTTCGCTGAGATGCCCAATGGCTCCATAATGGTCGCAGTGCCAATGGGTGGTGATATAGTGGTCGATCTGCTGAAGGCCCGGATGCGCGGCAAGAATGAGCTTGGCATCCCGCGCATCCTCGGTGTACCAGCCGGAATCGACCAGAATCGACTCGCCCTGCGGCGTGATGATGAGGGTTGCCGCTCCGCCCAGCGTATCCACGAAATAGATCTGAAGCAGGCACATTTCGACGAGGACCATTGCGATGTCTCCGATCTTCTAAGAAAGCTCGCTCTCAACCGTGACGCCGGGGAGTCTTGTGCTGCCCGGTCAACCCCCACCTGACCTCCCCCGATCTTCGGGGGAGGGACCTCTCCTCCACTTTCTTTACCCAATTACCGGCCCCGCCGGAGGGCCGCTCGGAAGATTTCAATAAGCATAGCATCGGTTCGGACATCCGGCAAAAACGCTGTTCCATTTACAGCGGGATCTTACCCTGTTTATGATGCCAACGACAACATGCACGGAAACCGAGTGCCCCCATGAACAGATTATCGACCTTATTTCATACAAAAACACGATTCGGCGGACGGGGATTGCGCCTGTACCTGGTCGGGATACTATGCCTGATAAGTCTTCATTCGATATCTGCCCAGGAGGGACCCGACCTGCAATTGATCGAAGCAAAAAAGATCTGGGACCAGGGGGAACACAATGCGTTTACGGACCTGGTCCGGTTTCAAGACAGTTTTTATTGCGTGTTCCGCGAGGGAGAGGGACACGTGTGCCCGGAGGCGAACATTCGGATCATCCGCTCGAAGGATGGAGATTCCTGGGAGTCAGCGGGCTTGTTGACCCTTAAGGGATATGACCTGCGCGATCCGAAGATCGTAGTTCATCCCAAAGAGAAACAGTTGATGGTTCTTGGGGGTGCTGCGGTGCGGGAAGCCACTAAGACCGCGACCATGCAGCAGTCTTTTGTGAGTTTCTCCAAAGACGGAAACAACTGGGAGCCGATTCAATGGGTGGCGGACCGGGACTGGTGGCTGTGGCGGGTGACCTGGTTTCGCGGAAGAGCTTATGGTGTGGAATACGATGCAAGTTTTGAAAGTCGCACGCAACGACGTTACGGGACCCGGCTGGTTCGAAGCAAGGACGGGAGACAGTTCGAGACAGTTGTTCCGCAGCTTTTTCAGGAGAGCGGACCGACAGAAGCCACGGTTCGATTCGATAAGGACGGGACCTGCTATTGCCTTCAGCGCCGAGATGGGAAAGAAACCAACACCGCACTGATCGGAATAAGTAAGCCGCCCTATACCGAATGGAAATGGAACGATCTGGGAGTCTATTTCGGCGGCCCGAATTTCATCCAGGTAACAGAAGGTCTCTGGCTTGCCGCCGGAAGGATTATGGATGACCGGGGAGCGCGCACGGTCATCTGCCGCCTGGACCCGGACAAGGCGAACTTGACTCCGCTCCTGACG
>JAKPYU010000546.1 GCA_029568995.1 Candidatus Omnitrophota bacterium
CCGATCCGTCACGAGAGTGGACCGACTATGTCAATCTACTCGGTCGCTCCCTGTTCATGAAACCCATTCCGCGCTGGCGTGGTCCGGACTCCAATGGCGAACCGAACAACAGCGAGACGGAAGTCGAATCCCCCGATTAACGTAGGGGTGCACGGCTACGCGCCTTGGAGCGCAGCTCCCGCCTTTTCCTGCGTGCTCCGTCCCCGTTGATGGAGAGAGTCGGGGAGGGGCGCGTTCCTTTCTCACCTTTCTTCCTCTACAACCGCACGAAAAAAAATCTCAAAAACTCCTTGACAATCCTCTTTAGCCGCGATATATTTTAGTATAGGTGATGTTTTGCTTTATTTCTGGGTGCCTAGCGGAGGAAAGAATATGTTGAAACTACCATTCTAAGATCCCCCTGCAACAAAGTAACAGGAAGGCAGCGTAACACATTACGCGAGGGGTTTCACCTTGCGCGGTGGAACTGTGTGTATGTGTGGCCTTTGGCTCACTGCCGGCAGATACGAGCAGGTGTCTGCTATACGATAGTGGTTTGCCTGCGCACACCGAATGCTTACTCTACGGAGGTATGGAGCAATGCGTCCAATTGTTGTTATACCAACTCTTCTCGTTGTTCTCGCTCTCGGATTGACCGGGCAATATGTATTCTCACAAAAGGGCGGTGTGTCGATTCAGACGCAACTCGAACAGATGTCGAATATGTCTTTTGAGGATAAAGTGGCCCTCGCGGACAGTTTGCTTGTGGATTCCATCACCCCGGAGGACGGAATTGCGCTGTTGAGAAGGATCGCCGAGGAGCGCAAGAGCCGGGCGGATCGGCAGCCGCTGTTGGCATTTTTCAACTCTGTCGCGGAACGTAAGGTCGATCCCGCTGTCGGAGCGGATGCCCTCCTATGCGCGGCAAAAACATTGCGCGAGGAATTCCGTTTCGGGGAGGCTCGACCCTATTGGGAAGCGGCGTTCGAACGTCAACCGGAACGCACGGAGGCGGAACGAGCCGCAAAAGCCAACTTGTGGTACCAAATCGCTGAAGATGACTGGTACGAGGGAAACTGGGAAAAGGGACTCGATGAATTTGTCCGCTTTGCTCGCGATTTTAGCGACGCGGATCATCGTTCGTTGCAAATGTATGCCTTCTTTGAAGCGATTCCGATGATTGTTCGAAAAATCGGAATGGAGTTACCGAACTCCACGGGGGTACGGGACATGATCGCGGCCGCTGCTGTGTCGGAGAACGCTGGAGAACGGTTCGCGGGGTCGGTTGCGCTGCTCGCGCGCGGCGAGTACGACGCTGCAATGCAGCAAGCCGCGTCAAGCGTGGACTTGTCCGATGATTCGCGATGGACCTTTCACCGGGACGCGCTGACCATGGGGGTTCTGCTTCGACGCTGTGATTTCGACGGCGCGCGCGAGATCTTCGACCGGATTGTGGAAGAAGGCAAGGAAGATCCCTGGCTGGCGCGCTATGTCCTGATTGACGGCTCGCTGCTGGCTTGGCTGGGTCGACATGATGCGAGTCTTCCCCTGCATGAGTGGTATTTCGACAGCCCGATCTACACTGATCCGGAACGCCGAGACATCTACTCCAACCGTATCCGGTTTGACTACGCGATTGACATGACACACGCGGGGCGCATGGAGGAATCGTTCGGGATCTTACAGGAGTTGTATACACGGGAATTCGACACCGATCAGGGACAGCAGGCAGGATTGATTATTGCGGAGCATTTTCTCAGCGCCGGGGAGCCGGATCGCGCGGAACAGATCGTGCGGTCGGTGCTCTCCACGGGAGGGAATGACTGCGATGTCTGGGCGCGCGGGTTGTTGGTCTCGGCGCAGGTGGACGAGGCGAGAGGCAACCGGGATATGGCGGCGCAGGCGTTGCGTAAGGTACTGGGGCTCCCGTCCCGCCCGGGCGAGGAGGAAATTGGCCGGGTTAAGCGCGATGCTCAATTCTTCCTTAATCGCCTCGCAAATATGACTCCGAATAGTCAGGCCGGTTCAAGCGGACCGAGATCCGAATAAGGAGAAGGAGGGAAGACCCAATGACGAAATATAACTCCACAAAGCCAAATCGAAACGAGGGAGAGACCGCGATCCTCGCGGTTTCTCTTGTGACGGGATTCCTCATGTTGCTCGTCGTATGGATGTTTTTCATTCCGCCTGCCGAGCAGGGTGTCCAGATCGCCTACGCTGGTCTCCAGGAGACACCGACGCCAGCGCCACCTGGAAGCGTAATGTCCCAAGAACGATTCGAGGCTATAATGATCGCGCCTGATCCCAATGAGAATGACCATTGGTTTCCCAACTCAGTCCGAACACGCACATACGTTACCGGTGCTGCAACTTCGACGTATAATTGTTTCGCATGGGCACTTGGATGGATCTACTCGCCATTCGAACCATCATACTTTGGCGGATCAGGAACCGGTACCGTGACTGATGTGAGCAATTATATGACGGGAGAGGGATATACCGAAGTGACGAGCGATGGCGATTGGGATGTCCTATTCTGGGCAATCCCGTCGGGCAGCTCTGGCACAGACGATGATCTGGTTAAGCACGCTGCAACCAGAAGTTCCTATCAGGGGGACGGTTATGTGTGGATTGAGTCGAAGATGGGGGCTAATGAGCGAATTGTAACCAGATTGACGGACTTGGATAACAGTATCAACGTCAGTGGTAATCCACACTATGGCAGCAGAGTGTTGTATTTCAGGAAAGACTGAGTTCCAGTGATTCCAATTCTGTCAAAGGAGATGATGTTGACATGATTCAACCAAAGACAATCGCATATTGCACGATTCTTGTGGCATTGATCGTTATCCCGGATGGCATTTCCGGTGGTACGGAAACCAGCGAACAGGCGGATACGGATATCTCGAAGAGATGCAGAATAGCTGTTGCAGAATGGGCCGAATACGTCAGTGACCCGAAGAACATAGAAGATCCTACCGATTCCAGCTTTGAGTCACACATGAAGAACAGGTATTTTCATGCAATCATGGATTTAGGGGTTCCGGCTCTGGAGAGTCTTATCGGGCAAATGAAGGAAGGGAACAGAACTCCCATGTTTCTGTTGGAATTAGCATTCCAGAGAATATCGAAGAGGGTAATCAAACTCTCACCATCGGAATTTGCCCGGATTGGAGGTGGCAGAGGTGCTTTCATCAAATGGTGGGAGAAGGATCGGGCGAAGATTGGAGAGGAATTCGCGGAATGTTATGAACAATGGAAGCCTCTTTCGGAAGGCGAAGAGAAATTGCAGGCATATTATCGACTTCGCGGTTTAGGTGTCCTGGCAATGCCATACGCAATCGAGAAGATCCGCGATGGAGACAACGATTTACTTGACACTATCGACTTCTGGACAGACAAAGCTCCCGAAAAAGCGTTTTCTGAACACAAGGGTGAGCCCGTCTCAAGAAAGGACTTCTACCTGACTTGGTGGGAGGAGAATAAAGAGCATTGGCTAGCGAAGCCGCTGAGGAGTAAGTAAGTTGGGGTCCGGCAGCTTACCAGGAAATGCCAGTTGAAATCGGCAGGCTCCGTCTCTCTTGCGGAGCCTGCCTTGTCATCCTGCCTTCTGCCTTCCAGCGGAATGACGAGAGGGCCGGAGCGCGGTGACAGCATACCCTCACACCGGCCGAATCTTCCGACTTTGAGGATCGAACGCCATCTTGCGTCCCTCCAGGTATGCCATCCAGCCCAGGAGAACCGCGACGCCGTGCTTATATCCGGCATCCATATCGGCATGAGGCTGTTCGCGGCTTCGGATACACTTGAGCCAGTTTGTTATATGATCATCCTGTGGAATATCCGCAATCTCGACGCCCTCGCCGATCTTTTCGGGATCTTCGCTGCCCTCCCCGGTGACTTTCGGATCAATCCCTACTTTCCGATTCCCGTCCGGGTCCTGGATCTGCATGGTTCCTTTCGAGCCGAAAATAGTCGTGTAGTTATTTGCGCCATTTCCGAAATGGGTTGTAAATAGAGTCGTAAATCCTTCGGGGTATTCCAGAACGGCGGTTGTCGTATCCGGGCAGGTTCGTCCTTCCCCAGAGGTCAACGCATAAATACCGCCGTGCGCCACAGCAGTCAGTGGGAAATCGCATCCCGTTACATAATGAATGAAATCGCTCAAATGACTCATCCAGCCCCCGATGGTTCCCGGCGAGCATTCCGCATACCCCATCCAACATCCGTGCATATCCGCGTTGAACGGGCGATCCGGCAGGGTGTACAGAAACGCTTTCCAGTCGGTATCTTCCGGCTTCTCCGGGCATGCGTAGTTGTTCCAATAGGGGACATAAGCGCTTCGCGATTCCTCTACCCGTAGAATCTTTCCCAACTTTCCCGATTGAATGAACTCTTTGGTAGCCGCCGCGCCAAGGCTGCTCCGTCCCTGAGTTCCATTCTGAACGACAGCCTTGCTGTCCTTCACAATGTTGTAGGTATTATTCAGTTCTTCCAGGGTCACCGCGATGGGTTTCTCCACATAGACATCCTTGCCTGCCCGGACCGCATCGCAGAGCTGCCCGCAATGCTGGTGGTCGGGCGTGGCGATGGTAACTGCGTCAATGTCCTTGTCGTCCAGCATTTTCCGGTAGTCTCGGAATGCTTTCGGTTCGAGAGTAAAGCGATCCTTGGCCTCTTGAACCGCGCGATCCAGTTGCACATTCCATATATTGCATACCGCATTGACCTCGGCACTTTCCCCTTTGTTTGCGGACCGCTGCACCCAGCCGATATGCCATCGTCCGCGCCCGCCGGCTCCGATCACCCCGACATGAATCCGGTCGTTCGCCCCGATTACCCGTCCGTAACTGGCCGGACTGAGGGCGGAAGCCATAATGCCTGCTGCAACGCTTGTTTTGAGAAACTCACGCCGTGTGGGATTGTTGCTTTCCATGATTTTGATCCTTTCGAGTGGGTGACAGGCACGGAGGCCTGTCCTACCGTTCCGCCAATAATCCTCTAAACCACTCCAGCGATTTCTCCAATACACTTCCTTCACACTCCAGGCTGAACACACCGTTATAGCCGTTCGTCAGAAGGATACCCACACAGGAGCGGATATTTTCCGCATTGACTCCGTCCCCGATGGCGCACTGGCTCATTGCAATGCCGGTGAGTTCGCCGCGCGCGGCTTTTGCCAGGGATTCGCTGACATCCTTGATGTGTACATGACTGATGCGGTTCTTGAATTGCTGCACGAACGCAACCGGGTCCTGCCCCGCGATAAACGTATTGCCGGTATCCATGTTCAACCGGATATACGGCGATTCATAGAAAGACAGAATCTCCGCCATGAATTCCGGCTTGGTAGTGAAATACCCGTGCGGTTCGCAGTTCACGATAACCTTGTGCGCCTCGGCGACTTTGACGATTTCTCCGTAGGCCTGTTTGAGCAGCTGGAGACCCTCCCGGTCGCTCATCCCTTCCGGCTTGTGCTTGTCGTCCGTCGTGTCCACACAGGGACATCCGGCCTGGTCCGCCCAGCGGATGGCGTTCTGTACATATCGAACGCCGATCGTCAGGCCATCCGTGCGGGAGAGCGGGTAGGCCGCATCGACCTGGCTCAGGCGGATGCCCTGTTTTTCCATTTTGCGTCGCCACAAAATGGGATCTTCATACAGGGAGAGATGCGGATAGTATCCCAGCGCCTGGATGTACGCCGCCCCGTCAATTGTGCCACATTCGATGAACTCCATTTGATGCTGCTTCGCCCAATCCAGGCATTGATCGAAACTGTAATTGCTGCTGTTGAATGCATCGGTATGAAAGCCGATTCCAGCCATTTCGGGTCATCCTTTCTGTTTCATCCGCGAATATCAGGACCGGCTTGAAGTTCCTCATTCGCCATGAGAATCTCATCCCATGTGACTTCCGCTTGTCGATAAGACGCCGTGCGTCCCAGGACGCTGGTCATGGCGCTGTCGGCGGAGTAATCGGCATGGTTGATGAACTTGCCGGTGCGAATGCTCTGGACAAAATCCTTGCAGTTATTGTTGACTCCTATATCCCAGGTGTTGTCGTGTTCCGTCCCGGCCCACTCTTTTGTGCCCGTGATCTTTACCGGACCCACACCCCAATCCGCGCCGCGATAGTGCGCATGGATTGCCCCCAGATCGCCGAAAATGCGCGCGCCCAGGTTGTTGTAGCCTTTCTGCATGAACTGCGAACAGTTTAGATCGACCCGGATATCCCCCGGATAGGTGTAAATCACCAGGAAATGGTCCCAGTTTGTTCCGGCATTCACACGGGCCTTCAGACCGCCGGTTCCGTACGCCATCACGGGCGTCGCACCGATAATCCAGTTCACGATATCCATCGCATGAACCGCCTGTTCCACAATGATATCGCCGGACAGGACCGGATCGGTTCCCCAGTTTCGGATGCGCGCGGCAGCCTCCGACATCCCCTCTGTCTTCGCCCAGCCCGCGCGCCCGAATTGATTGAACGCCTCCCCGGATACCATGGGGCCGATATCGCCGTCACGGACCCGCTTGACAGCCTCGATGAAGGATGGGCTGTTCCGGCTCTGGAAATCGACCAGGAGAGTCACATTCCCCTGCGCTTTCTGGCCGGTCTCCTTAATACTCAGGCAGCCGGGAACATCCACGGCAACGGGCTTGGCCAGCCAGACATGTTTGCCCATTGCGACGGCCATTTCGGTCTGCCCCGGATGGAAGTAAGGCGGGCTGGTGATAATCACCCCATCCACATCCTCGGCTTCCAGGATCTTCATGTATCCGCCGAGGCCCGTGTAGCATCGGGACTTCGGAACCTGAAAACGCTCCAGGAACCGCTCAAAGCGATCATCGAAATAGTCGTGC
>JAKPYU010000586.1 GCA_029568995.1 Candidatus Omnitrophota bacterium
CCACGACAAGGCGGCCCGCGAACTGGGGTATAATCCCAGGGCGTTCGACGACACGATCGCCGACATATATGGCTGGTTCAAGGAAGCCGGTCTTCTGGACAAGAGGTGATTTCATGGAATGGTTTCTGGCGAATGAGGTGCATTTCCATTTCTATCTGATGATCGCTTTCGTGGCTCTGGCCGCGATAGTTTTCCTTTTCCTGCTGTTCGTCACCGCGCCTTACGGCAGGCATACCAGGAAAGGGTGGGGGCCCAGGATCAACGACACGCTCGGTTGGGTTCTGATGGAGCTGCCGGCGCCCGTCATGTTCGCCCTGTTCTTTTTCCTTGGCGACTATCGGACCAGCCCGGTCGCGATAGTCTTTCTGTGCATCTGGGAACTGCACTACATCAACCGGACGTTCATCTTTCCGTTCCGCCTGCGCGGAAACCGTAATGACATGCCTGTCTCGATCATGGCATCAGGAGCGTTTTTCAACCTGGTCAATGGATACATCGTGGCCAGGTACCTGTTCACCGACATCTTCCACACGGCGTACGACATTCCGCCGAACTTGATGACGTCATGGTTCACCGACCCGCGCTTCATCATCGGCGTCATCGTTTTCGCGGCAGGATTCTTCATCAACCAGCAGTCCGATTCGATCCTTCGCAACCTGCTCAAGCCTGGCGAGACCGGGTACAAGATTCCGTATGGCGGCATGTTCCGCTTCGTGTCCTGCCCGAACTACCTGGGTGAACTGCTTGAATGGACCGGCTTCACGATCGCGACGTGGTGTTTCCCGTCAGCCGTGTTCGCCATCTGGACCGCCGCGAATCTGGCCCCCCGCGCGTTCTCGTCCCACAAGTGGTACCTTGAGAAGTTCCCGGAATACCCGAAAAACCGCAAGGCACTGATTCCGTTTATCATCTGAGGTTTTCGCAGGGGCCGGACAGGCGGGACTCAGCGGTCTTTCATGTTGTAAATCTTAAGTGTCTCCTGACGTTTTTCCGGATCGAGCGATTTCAGATACTGTTTCCAGCCAGGGCACCATCCCGCGTGCCAGCGCCACAGACGTCCCAGAAACGAGCGCGGATTCCTGTCGTACCTGGCCCTGAAACCGCAATTTTCGCAAGGAAGCGGCTTGGTCTTTTCCATTTTCATCACCTTGTGACGGATGAGAGATTGAACAAGTATCGCGCCGCTTCCCGCGGACGGCAATGGCGGCAAGGGTTCCGGCGTGGGGGCATGGCTGGCGGTGTTGGTGCGGATCCCCTCTGGCTGCTTGCAGATGCGACTGACGGGGTCGGGGACAGGATC
>JAKPYU010000599.1 GCA_029568995.1 Candidatus Omnitrophota bacterium
TCCCTGTTCGGAATTCATGTTCCTGGACAACTCCGCCTGTAACCTGGCCTCGCTGAATTTGCTGGGGTTTCAGCGTTCGGATGGGCAGTTTGATGTGGACGGATTCCGCCATGCGGTGAACATTGTCCTTCTGGCGCAGGAGATTATCGTTGATAACGGCAGTTACCCGACCAATCCCATTCAGGTGCGGAGCCATGAATTTCGCCCTCTGGGACTGGGCTACGCCAACCTGGGGGCGTTGTTGATGTCGGTCGGATTACCTTACGACAGCGATGCGGGTCGCGCATACGCGGCGACGATCACCTCCCTGATGACCGGTGAAGCTTATGCCACCAGCGCAAAGATCGCTCGCCGCCTCGGAACGTTCAAACATTATGAGCTCAATAAAGAGCCGATGATGAATGTCATCGGGATGCACAAGGACACACTGAAGAGTGTCGAAAAAGACCGCGTCCCCGATTCCCTTTACCAGGCCGCCGAGGATGCCTGGGAACGTGCGCAGACCCTGGGGCGGGAATACGGATTTCGGAATGCGCAAGCGACGCTCCTGGCCCCCACCGGAACTATTGCCTTCATGATGGATTGCGATACCACCGGTATCGAACCGGACATCGCCCTGGTGAAATACAAGAAACTTGTGGGCGGTGGCCTTCTGAAAATAGTCAATCAAACCGTACCGAGAGCACTCGACAGACTCGGCTATTCGTCGGAACAGGTCAAGGAGATCATCGCGCACATCGACGCGAACGATACCATTGAAGGTGCACCGCACCTGAGAGAGGAACATCTGCCGGTATTCGATTGCGCATTCAGGCCTGCGAACGGGGAGCGGTCCATTGATTACATGGGACATCTCCGCATGATGAGCGCGGTGCAACCGTTTCTGTCCGGGGCGATTTCCAAGACGGTGAACATGCCGAATGAAGCCACCGTTGAGGATATCATGAAGACTTACATGGAAGGCTGGAAACTCGGATTGAAAGCCGTTGCGATCTATCGCGACGGATGCAAACGCACCCAGCCTCTCAATACAAGCCTGGCGGGGAGAAAAGACAAGGCAGGCTTGCCCTCCGCCCAGCCCTACCGGCGACGGTTACCGGATACCCGCAAGGCGATTACCCACAAATTCAGCGTAGGCGGGCATGAGGGCTATCTTACGGTCGGCATGTATGAGGATGGGAAACCCGGCGAGATTTTCCTGACCATGTCGAAAGAGGGAAGTGTCGTTTCGGGCCTGGTGGATTGCTTTGCGACAGCGATTTCTATGACTCTGCAGTATGGGGTCCCGCTTCCGGTGCTGGTACAGAAATTCAGTCACATGCGCTTTGAGCCGTCCGGATGGACCAGCAATCCGAGGATTCGGGTAGCCAAGTCCATCATCGACTATATTTTCCGCTGGCTTGCTTCCGAGTTTCTTGCCCCCGAAGAATGCGAACGAATCGGGATTCTGAGCGAGGACAAGAACGGCGCCGGGAAGACGGACGATGAAGAGAACGGTTTTGCTTCTTCTTCTGCCGATGGGGTCGCATTGGCCTCTACCATTTCGTCGGAAAATGTAACGTTCCAGACGCAGGAGGACGCTCCGCCGTGCGCGGAGTGCGGCGCAATTATGGTGCGCAGCGGGACCTGCTACAAATGCCTCAATTGCGGCGCGACCAGCGGGTGTTCGTGAGAAGAATATGGGGCGGGCACAGAATTGGGCAGGCACGGGGGCCTGCCCCTACGGTAATCAAGATTCGTCGGGGCAATTCATTGTGGTTGCCCCTCTTGCTTAATATTTTCTACACACGAATAGCGGGCAACCATCGCCGGATGCAAGAACGCTTTCCCGAACCTCGAATCCGGTCCTTTCAAGAAGATCGCGCCAGACCTCTTTCCCGAAAAGCCCGCTCAGGTGCCGGTCGGTTTCGATTCTGAGTTTCTTCCCTTCTCGGATCAGGTAGACGAAAGTCATTTCGTATACGGAATCGGAAGGATCGGCATCGAACAGATTCTCCAGGAAAATGACTTCAGTGTTCCCCCGTGAGTAATTCGCGCAGAAGGTTCGATTCTGTTCAAATGTTTCGATTGTCTGTTCCACGAGCAGGATAAGGACGCCGTCAGCCTTAAGATGCCCATAAGCCGTTCGCATTACGGAATGGAGGTCGTCTTGTGTCAGCATATAGTTGATCGAGTCACCGATCAGGACGGCATCAAACGTTCTCGTGAGACGAAGGGTCCGCATGTCTCCGGGCATATAATCGACTTCGGGATTGAGGTGTTTCGCCAGGGAAAGCATTTCAATGCTGATGTCTACGCCGGTAATCTGAAAATAGTTCTTGAGTGTATGGTCCGTATGACCGCCGCCGCAGCCGAAATGCAGCAGTGTCTTGGGCGGATTGGATGTGGCCTCGCAGAATAGTCGGCGCAGTTCCTCCGCCTCTTTGATATAGGCTTCCGGTGGACTGATGATCGGCCAGAGCCAGGCGAGATCCCCATACAGGCGTCGTTGGTCTTTCAATCCGGATTCGGCCGAACACATCGTTCATATACTCCGATGGCTATTTCCGCAGCCCCTCTTGTCGCAGGCGGCGACGGAACTCCAGAAGTGCAAGGAAATAATTCCAGCTGTCGCGTAAAGGTTTCACCGTGGATTTGCAGTCCCAACGTCGGATAAATGTACAGGGGATCTCCCGGATCACAAGCCCGGAATGGTAGGCGAGGGCCATGACCTCCGTATCCCAGAACCACTGCTTGTTTCTGCACCGCTGCAGGATGGGAAGAATGGCCTCCCGACGAAAGAACTTGTAGCCCGCCTCGGTATCTTTCAATGGAAGGCTGAGAAGACGGCGAACGAGCCGACGATACCCGACGCTGAGAACGTCCCGCAAAATATCGTCGAAACAGAGCTGAACCTTGTAGATGCGGTAAGCGGAAGCGACGTCCGCACCGTCCTCCAGTGCGTTCAACATGCTGGGGATGTACCGGGCGTGGACCTCCAGGTCGATATCCAGGAATCCGACGTATTTTCCCGTGGCCGCATGGAACCCGTCCATGACCGTTCCGCCACGCCCGAAATTTGTCCCGTGGAGAATCGAGCGCCTCCGAGGATCGCTGTCACAAAGAGCGGCGATGATCTCCCGTGTCCGGTCCCGGCTGCAATCGTCGACGAAAATCAGTTCGTAGTCACAGTGGATCTGCTTGAGGACGCGGTCGATCTCGGCAACGCTGGCTTCCAGAACGCGCTCCTCGTTGTAGCAGGCGATGACCACGGAGAGATCCGGCATGGGGATTCGCGCTCCTATCCAAAGCAGGTTTTCGAGAGTTTGACACAGGACGTGGAAACAGGCCAGTGTCCGGTGGACATTGCGGGAAAATCGGCCTACATTTCTGACTTGCCCGGATCGGGCCGATTTGCAGACAATCCCAATACCCAGGGAGATCGCACGCATGAACAGAATACTCGTCTTCTTTGCAGTTGTGTTTCTTGTCTCATTCCAGGTCGGCGGACAGCCCACTTTGGATTTGAGCGGCGATTGGCGGTTCATGCCGGACCCGGAGAATGTCGGAGTCGACAAGGGATGGTTCGCCCCCGACTTCAGTGACGAGCAGTGGAAAATCCTGCAGGGCGGAACGCGGTGGGAAGAGCAGGGATTTACCGACCTGGACGGGTATGCCTGGTATCGGAAATGGATTTCCGTGCCCTCGGAGTGGACCGGCAAGCAGATTTGGCTGGTGCTGGGCGCTGTGAATGACAACTATGTTCTGTACTGTAACGGGCGGAAAGTAAATACGTTTGGAGATGAGACCGACCGAAGTATCGCCGAGATTGCGACGGCCGCGGACCTGACGTCATTCGTGAAATGCGGCGAGCGGAACATGATTGCGATCCGCGTGTTTGACTGGGGCGGCAACGGCGGTTTGTGGCGCAAGCCGGTCCTGCTGACAACCGATCCGGGTGAGCTCGCGGCGTTGAAATTGTGGAATTGCCTTGTGATCTATGATGAGCGCAAGATCGAGGTCGAGTCCAGCCTTCATTACCTCGGAAACGAACTGCCCGAAGGGACAATTCGTTTTGACCTGTATGGGCAGGATGGCTCACAACCGGTTTCCAGCAAGGAAGTCGGGTTTCGCGTGGGGGAGCAGTGCGAGAAGGCGGTGTTCGACCTTGCTAAGGCGAAATCCGGCGAGCGGTACCAATTGAAAGGGACCTTCCTCGATCAAAAGGGCACTTCATTGGTGACGACTACCGTGGATGTGGAATGGCCTCAAGCGCCTTCCTGGCCGGATCGCTATGGCAAGTTGAAGATCCTGAACAACTTTGTCACGGAACTATCGAGCCGGGTTCTTCCCGATCAAGGGAATGTGGAATGTTCATTCTCCAATCCTCGTGAAGGATGGGTGTTCTTCTCGATCTCATCCGGGGAAAATGAGAAGCAACCGCCGATACTTCACCTGAACGATTCCGCCGAACCGCTGGTAATGCGCAGTGAACCGGAGACCAACGCACTGGAGGCCATGCAATTTCTACCCGAAGGCGCGCATCGGCTACTTGTCAAGAACATCAAGAGACAACGCCTTGTCATTCGCGCCGTGCCGGAGATGATATACGGCTATCATCCTTCCGGCCCGCATATTACCGCCTATGGCACGTACGACTGGTCCTACCTGGAACGGTATGTCCTTTCGAATGCGAATACAATTGTTACCGGCGGCGTGTCGGACCAACCGGAGTTTGATCAGTGGGTTCGGGAGGGAAGGAAATGGTTGTGCAATAGCTCCCTGCCGGGTCTCGGTGCTCCAACGGCGCCGACAGCGGATGATGTGTATGCAGTCTGGGCGCAGAATGCAGGTGTTGCTCAACCTCATTTCGGCGGCATGATCGTCGATGAATTTCTCAGCGCCGGCGAGAGTTATTACAAATCCTGGACAGAGGCATTGCGGCGCGTACACGCGAACGAATCCTTTAAAGGGAAACGATTCTACGCTTACTGCGGGAATATTTTCCAGAATCCGGGAGATCCGTCGATTCCGTTCGGCCAGGCGATTCTGGAGTACGGGGACCGGTTTGCCCTGGAGGCCTATTTACAGGAACAACCGACGGAGTCTGCTGCACGGAACTATCTGCTGAAACAGCTACAACAGGAGCACAAGATTGCCTCAAAGGTGATACCCCGCTGGGGCGAGCATCTTGTTATGTGCCTCGGCTACCTGTCCGCACCGCCGGAAACGCTGAACATCAACCCAGCGGTTGATTACAAAGTCTTCATGGATATGCAGTTTTATCTTTTGGCTACCGATCCGACATTCTGGCGTCTCTTCGGGATTTATGAATACATGTCGAGTTACGCGGATGAGGAAGATATCCGCTGGGCGTCACAATTGTTTCGTCATTATTGCATTGAAGGGAAACGCACCCGGTATTCCCGCGATCCGTATGCGCTTGATCACATTGTCAATCCGGACTTTGAAGAAGGCAAGGATGGATGGACTGTCGAACCGGCGGAGGATAACGCGATTGGAATGGAGTTCTTCCGCGAGTTCAGTTACCTGGAAGGACGTTATCCAAAGACCCCGAAAGGCGACCGGCTATTACGGATGCGTCGGTCAGTTACACGACCGAATCGCATCAGTCAGGATGTGAAGAACCTGGAGTCGGGACGTCTCTATTCGCTGAAGTTCTTCTCTGCCGATCTAAAGAACCTCCACCAGAAACAGGAAATGACCGTTTCGGTAGACTTGGGAGACGTGCAATTGATTGACAAGTATTGCTTTCAACAGGTGTTCCCGAGCTGCTATTCGCATGAGGTGGGAGAGTATACAAAGGACAATCCGGCCTATATCAATTTCCATCGAATCGTCTTTCGTCCGAAACAGGCAACGACGAAGCTGACGATTTCCGATTGGAAGACCAGCGACAATCGCGGCGGCGACGTGGGCCAGGAAACCTCGGTGAACTTCATTGAAATACAGCCGTTTCTGGAGCCGAGATGATTTTCAGAGAACAGGAGGAATCTTCTGAAATCCATCATAGAGTTGTGCAGCCGAATAGTGTTTACAATATCGTCATCGCGAGCGAAGCGTGGCAATCTCGCCGCCGTGGTATCCGAGACTGAGATCGCCACGTCGCAGCCCTTCGCAGACTCCGGGCTGCTTCTCGCGATGACGTGACTCTGTATAGGGAATTCAGTTACAGAACAATAGGAGAAAGCACCAATGAGAATCACAGCGACGGTATTGGGAATGGTTCTATTTGCATTTGTGAGCGTTGCGCTGGGTCAGGGAACGATTGACATAGCGCCACAGTGGGCTTTTTGCCCGGATGGGAAGAACGTGGGAATTTCGGAAGGTTGGCAGACCTCCACGTATGACGATTCCGCGTGGGCGAAGATTGACGCGGGCAGGCAGTGGGAGGCGTTGGGATACCCGGACCTGGACGGCTATGCCTGGTATCGAAAATGGGTCGATGTCCCAAAAGAGTGGGATGGCAAACCGACATGGCTACTCTTGGCAGGTGTGAACAATACGTATGTACTATTTTGTAATGGCGAGCACGTCAATTCGTTCGGCGAGCCGGCAGGTCGCGGTATCGCCGTGGAGCCGACCGCAGCGGAGTTGACATCATATCTCCGTTACGGCGAGCGGAATCTCATAGCGATCCAGGTCTTTGATCGGGGGGACACGGGTGGTGTCTGGCTGAAGCCGTGTGTGCTGACGACGGAATTGGAGAAATTGAATGCCGTTCGCGTATTGTCGCCGTATGTGCTTTATGAGGAAAAGGATATCGTGATGCAGGTTGACCTGCTTGGCCTTGGGAATGAACGCCCGGAAGGGAAACTTATACTGCATCTCTTCAAAAAAGGCTCTGATACGGCTATCGCCGAGCAGGAATTACCTTTGAAAGGCGGCGCTATGCTGGACACTGCGACGTTCCATCTGCCGAATGTCCAGGACGGGACGCGCTACAGGATCGGGACGACAGTAATGACCGGCGAGGGGAAAGTCTATTTCCAATCTTCTGTGGATGTGCAGTGGCCGGTGCGACCGGTGTGGCCGGATGAAGGTGGAGATCTGACGGTTCGCAATAATTTTGTGACGGATCTTCTTGTTAGCCATATTTCTTCAGTGTCTTCCATGCAATCCACATTCTTCAATCCTCGTGAGGGATGGGTATTATTTTCGGTTGTGGAATCTGCCCAGAGAGGGGAAGTAATGCCATCTCTCTATGCGGATGGGGAATCGGAACCGCTGATATTGCGGTCCGAGCCGAGTACCGGGGCATTGGAGGCGATGCGATATCTGAGCAAAGGGGAGCATCGATTACGGATTGTAAACTGCGCAGGACAGAATCTGATCGTCCGTGCTGTTCCTGAATTATTTTATGGCTATCATCCTTCCGGTCCGCAAATCCCGGCTTTTGGCACGTACGATTGGGCGTATCTGAAACGAAACGTGTTGTCCCATGTCAACACGATCGTCACCAGCGGAGGGGTCGCCCCGGAGGAGTTCGAGGAATGGCGTCGGGAAGGTCGGAAATGGATTGTCGGTGCCGGACTGCCGGGAATGCAGAGCAATGAGGCCCCCGCACCGGAGGATGTTTACAAATCCTGGTCGCAGAATCTGGGAGTGACCGATCCCCTGTATGGCGGGATCGTTGTAGATGAGTTCCTTCTGAATAGTCCGGCGCATTACGAGTCATGGACAAAAGCGGTCAAGCGTCTGCATGAAGACCCGAATTTCAAGGGTAAAAAGTTCTATGCCTATTGCAGCGACCTTTGCCGCGATGCGCACTTGCCGTCGATCCCGTTCGTTCAGGCATTGATCGGTATGGGAGATCGTTTTGCCCTGGAGCGATATCTGCCGGAACAACCCACGGAGCGGGAAGCGCAGTTGTTTTTATTGGAAAAACTTCAGCGCGATCATGCAATGTCGTGTGAGCGCGCGCCCGGTTGGGCCGAGCAGCTAGTATTCTGTTTCGGCTATTTCTCAGCCCCGCCGGAAATGCTCAATACGAATCCCGGTGCGGATTACCGTGTATGGCTGGACATGCAATATCATCTTGTGGCAACCGATCCGACCTTCTGGGGAACGTACGGGATTATGGAATTCGTATCGAGCTACGCGGATGAAGAAATGATTCGCTGGGCGGCGAAACTGTACCGGCATTATTGCATTGAGGGCAATCGGAATCGGCTAACGGAAGATCCGTATGAGTTGCCGCATCTGGTCAATCCGGATTTTGCGAACGGAGACAAGGGATGGGATCTGGAGCCTGCAAAATCGGGCAGCATCACTCCCGGTTACATGGAAGGATACAGCTGGCTGGAGGGGCGATATCCGCGAACCCGGCAAGGGGACCATTTCCTTCGGATAACACGCGCGGCTTCCGGGCCGAATCGTATCCGTCAAATAGTTAAGAAATTGGAGCCGGGCAGACTGTATTCATTTAAGCTGATTTCCACCGATCCGGTGCAACTGGACAAGCAGCAGACTCTCGCGCTGTCCATTCAACTGGGAAACGTGGAGATCCTGGAGGACAAGACCTTTCAGCATGTTTACCCCAATTGCAGCGCGCATGAATGGGCCCCGTACAACTCGGGGCATCCGGCTTATCTGAATTATCATCGGCTGGTGTTTCGCCCGAAACAGGAGACGAGTGAGTTGGTCATCTCGGATTGGGCAAGCCCGACAGATCCCGGCGGGCCGGTAGGCCAGACTATCGGTATCAATTTCATCGAAATTCAGCCGTATTTAGAGCCGTAACATGAGATACGGAATCGTAACACGCCGGACAAGACATCAAACGGCGGTCTTGCTTGCTTCCGCTTGCGGAAGTGGGAAAATATCCGAATTCGTATGGATAGGAGGAGACACACATGACATCGCACAGACAAG
>JAKPYU010000604.1 GCA_029568995.1 Candidatus Omnitrophota bacterium
GAGGCATCCTCGATTTCTTTCCTCATCCGGTCTTCGGGCAGCAGGATGCCGAAAAGCTCCATTTGCCGCTGCTCGAGTTCCTCTTGTTCCTGCATAAGGCGAATCTTGTTATCCGACAACTGCTGCAACTTCGCCCGACGCTCTTCTTCATTCAAGGTATAGTTTTCCGCGATATCGTGAATCTCTCTGGTGATCTCTCCGAGAATCTCCTCGCTACCGCCCAAAGCGCTGTTGAACACTCCTATGCGAAGAAGGCAACGTTCGTAGATATCGGCATCGACGGTGCCCGGCGTAATCAGGTTGATTATGGCAACGCTTTCGCTTTTCTGTCCGTTCCGGTCGATACGGCCAATACGTTGCTCCACGCGCATCGGATTCCAGGGCAAATCGTAGTTCACAATGCAATCACAGAATTGATAGTCCAGACCCTCGCAGCCAATTTCCGAGAACAGCAGGACATCCAAGGTATCCGTATCGTCTCGATGCTTCTCGAACCGACCACGGAGATCAACACGTTCTTCATCCGGTGTTCCGCCGTGTATCATCCCGACGCGAAAGCCATCCTCATTGAGATGGCGATAAAGGTAATTGAGCGTGTGCCTGAAGCTGCTAAACAGCATCACCTTGTTATTGGGCAGCTTCTGCTTGTTCCGGATGGTGGCGCGTAGTGCCTCAAGTTTCGGATCGTCGGGGTCGAGTAATCGCGCACTCTCAAGAATCGATTGGATTTGCGATTGTATTGTCTCGACCGTCTCGCCTTGCGGAACAGCCGCGGTGTTATCGGCTTCCTCCCAGGACAGCTCATCAAGATGGCGGTTCAGAATATCCTCAAGAAAGGGCACAAGTCCGAAAAGGCAACTCGCGGCTTGGCGTCTGATAGTGGTCATCATGAATTTGATATTGATGTCTCCGTGAAGCCGATCGAATATCTCGGCCTGAACCCTGAGAAGTTCGTCATGCAGACGCTGCTGTGCGGGCGTGAAGGAAACGACCACCGTCTCAGGCTTCCGTATTGTGAAATCGCCTATGTCCCTACGGCGGGTCCTATTGATGACCCCTGCGAAAGTGTGCATGGCTTCCATGTCCGTAATGATCTGGACACGTTCTTCACTTGTGACGTCGCCTTCGGGCAGCCTGGAACGTATTCGGACAAAATTCGGATTGTGGCGGAGGATAGCCTGGCCCCAAGCGGTGGCCGCAGCTTGGTCAAGGGCCTCACTTGTCCGGGTTTGCCATTCCGGCTCTTGAGCTCGTGC
>JAKPYU010000612.1 GCA_029568995.1 Candidatus Omnitrophota bacterium
GGAAAGCCCGGTCAATGCGGCCACTTCCTCCAGGGCCTCCGGTGACAGCCAGCCGTAGGTTTTCCAGGCGAGGTACAAAAGGGGAATGGATGCGGACTGGCGGTCCGGCAGGCGGTCCAGAATCGTGCGGGCTTTCTCCGCTGCCGCATCTGCGATAGTGGGCATACTTTGAAACTCCTGTCTCAAAGATTTTCCGAAGGATGCTAACAAACAGACCGAAGTGTTTCTAGGTGAACATAAAACCTTCATTCCTGGCGGCTTGTCCAGCGCACAGAGAGGCACGGCGTGGTTCCACCGTGGCCTGGTTTCGGATATACTTTGCCAATTGCGGACGACATAGATAATGGATCGGTGTTATTATGAATCCGATTTCATGCGATTTTTGTGGCATGAGGAAGGTTCCCGCCCGTGACTGATCCGTCGCGCATTCTAATTGTGGATGACGAGCCGGGGACCATTCACCTGCTCAAGACTCTCCTTGAACCCCTTCGGGTGGAATCGGATGAGGCCTACAGCGGTGAGGAAGCGCTCCCGATGATCCACCCCGCCAAGTACAGCCTGCTGATCACCGATTTGCGGATGGGCGATATGGACGGCATCGCATTGATGCGGGAGGCCCTCCGGATCGATCCGAACCTGATCGTCATCATGATGACCGGCCATGCGACGATTGCGGCGGCGGTCGAGGCCATGCGAGAGGGCGCCTACCATTTTGTCACCAAGCCCTTCAATGCCCGCGAGGTTCTGGTCTTTGTCGAGAAGGGACTGAAACAGAGTCGGCTGCTGACTGAGAACTACGAAATGCGCAGGCAGCTGCAGGAAGCCCAGGGGCTGGACCCAATCATCGGCAAAAGCAAGACCATGGAGACCCTGTTTGCGCTGATCCGCCGGGTGGCGGACAGTGAGAGTACCGTGCTGATCCAGGGCGAAAGCGGGGTGGGGAAAGAGCTCGTTGCGCAAGCCATCCATACCCTCTCCCCCCGATCTCACGAGCGGTTGGTGAAAGTGAACTGCCATGCCCTGGCGTCCAATATCCTCGAAAGCGAGTTGTTCGGGCATACACGGGGCGCGTTTACCGGGGCAACCCAGGAGAGACGGGGGCTATTCGCCAATGCACACCGGGGAACGATTCTCTTGGATGAGATCGGCAGTGTTTCCCAGGAACTCCAGGCGAAACTGCTTCGAACCCTCGAAACCGGCGAAATCCGACCTGTCGGAGGGGATGACACCTACCATATCGATGTCCGGGTTCTTGCGGCGACCAATCAGAATCTGCTGAAAGAGATTGAATCGGGGAGCTTCCGGGAGGATCTGTATTACCGCCTGAATGTCATCACGCTTACCGTGCCACCGTTGCGCGATCACAAGGAGGATATTCCGATCCTGGTCCAGCATTTTCTGGAAATCCTGTGCAAGGGAAAGACGCCGCCCAAGTGCGAGCCGGGATTTCTCGAATTCCTGATGGGGTATTCCTGGCCGGGGAATGTGCGACAGCTTCGGAGCGCCATCGAGCGCGCTTACCTGCTTCGAGAGCAGAACCTCCTGCAGCGCAAGAGCCTTCCACCGGAGATCCTTGCGCCTGAACGAATGGCGACGGATCTGTCGGCGGGGGAAATCCTGCCGTTGTCCCTGGAGGAAGGCGAACGTCGGCAAATCGAAAAGGCCTTACTGACCACCAAGGGTCATCTATCCCGTGCGGCCGAACTGCTGGGGATTTCACGCCGAACCCTCTACAGCAAAGTCAGAAAATACAACATCGACTGCAAGAACCTGTAATTCCCACAAAACGAACCCGGCATTGCTATTCGGCGAATGAATCACCGAAAAATCGGATCGGACTACGGATTACACAGAAGGAGAATACAACGGCGGATGTGAGCAAACGGTCGCCTCGATGAAATGGCCTGGATCACAGGAAGCCTGTGCCAACCTGATTTTCCTGGATTCCGGCAGGGCAATCACGGGGGATTGTCCCTACAAAACGACCCCGCGTAGGGGCAGGCCTCCGTGCCTGCCCGGTTACATATTCTGCCCTTTCGACTACTTCATCCCCGCCAATTCTTTTGCCGCCTTCTCCTGGCTCTCCTTGTGGTCAGGGGACTCCTGTTCCGCTATCGCCTGGTGAAAAGCCTGCTTTGCTTCATCCAGTCGTCCCAGTGCTTTCAGCGCCATCCCTCTCCAGTAATAGGAATTGGCCTCCCGGATATGCGGCCCCCGCTCCACAGCCAGGTTCTTGGGGAAGGTCAATGACCTATCGAAATGCTCCAATGCGGTTTTTGCGTCGCCGCTTTGTAGTAATTTTTTACCTTGCTCCAGATGTGCCCGAACAAACAGATCATGGCTGGTAAACTGGTTCTCCCAGTTCTGAAATACCGTTGTTTCCAGGAACTGAATCGCCTCGGGATACATATTCTGTTCCAGGTAGAGACGCGCCAGCATTTCCGTGGAATCCCGTCGCGGATAGGGTAATCGAGATCCCTTCTCCAGGAGAGCAATGGCCTCTCTCGGCTTGCCCTCGGCTTGACGCAGTTCGGCCAGGTCACGGTACAGGATCGGGTCTTCGGAGTCGCACTGCAAAGCCCTTTCGTAGTACTCCGTGGCTTTCTTCCGGTCGCCGTCGATTTTGTTCGCCGCAAGGCCCAGATTACGGAATGCGACACTGGACGACGGGGAAATTTCTACCGACTTTTCCCAATATCGCTGTCCTTCGTCCTGCTGGCCTTTCGCAAACAAGAGGTTCCCCAAATACAGTGCGGCTCGACTATCCTGAGGATCGGCATCAATCGCCGCACGAAGGACCGGGATCGTCTCCAGCCGATGCGGGAATACATAGGTCGGTGAACACTCCTGTGCAGATTTCCAACAGTTCTTTGCCTGCTCCGCCTGCCCCGTTTTGTAGGCCAGCCAACCCGCGTAGTACCAGGCGATGGGATGCCCCTCACCGGAAGTGCGCTTCTCCAGGTAAAGATTATTGAGAAGCTCCGCTGCCGGTCCGTACTGGCGAAGATTCATCCAAAACACCGCTATTTCGAGCGCATTTTGAGGTTCGTCACGGACAACACGCTGCAATTCCTCAAGCGCATGTTTTTTGTCGCGATTGGAATCGGCTGACAGGTAAACAATACTGTGGGCGACCAAGTCCAGGGGATTGTCGTTCAAGACGATCTGTGCGGTTGAAGCGGCATCTTCTTTCTCTCCAAGCATCAATAGTGCAGCCGCAAGAACATCCCGGCTGACCAGGTCGCGGTCATCCTGCCGCAACGCCTCCAAAGCCAGCGAAACCGCATCACCCAGACTGCCGGATCGGACTGCCAGGCGAGCCAATATGCTATAACCGTGCGCCGAGGATTCGGGGAACCGAATCGCTTTCCACGCAGCCTCTCCGGCTTTATCGTCAAATCCCCTGCGGAGCCAGCCCACAGAAAGCCAATACCATCCCATCCCCAAATCCGGATCCCGCTCCACTGCCTGACCGGCATATTCGCAGGCGGTTTCGTATTTCCCTGACTCCAGATCCAAAATGGCTAATGAACACAGCGCCGGGCCGAACGCGGGGTCCTTTTCCAAGGCCTTGCGATATTGTTCCCGTGCCTGGGTCGGCTGCGATTGCTTGTCCAGCACCTGACCCGCAAGCCAGAGATCCTGAGCGGTCTTTTTCTCTTCGGGGATCGGAGTGGGCTGCGTGGGAGGGGTATAAACGGGAAGGGGTAAAGGATGCTCGAAGGAAGCCCGTTCGCGGGCGTTCCCATCGATCAAAGTAATGCGCCAGGGTCCCTTGCTGCCGTGGGTCGGATGTCGAATCACTACGGGTTCTTTCGGGGTGGGATTGACCGAATACGAGGCGCTGTTTCCGATCGCCGAAACGGTCAACGATCCTTCGCCCGTGCATGAGGTAGTCAAGAAACGAATCAGCAATTCACCGTTCTCTTCGGTTACATTAAACGCGGCCTCACGGTTGGCATAGTTGAATCCATCCAGGTCATGGACCGGGTACCACCGCTCCGTCCATTCCACTACCTGGTGCGGTTGCAAGAATCCATAATCTGCCTGTGTCCGCAGGGGACCTGTCTGGACCTCGTTATACGGGCCGTCGTCATCCGTAAGAAGGCCCTGACGTAACTTGGAGTCTTCGGATTGGCCCCAGGTCCATGCCTTCTTGCCCGGCAAAAGATAATGATTTGCGGTGGCGACGACTCCCCGCTGAAGAACATGATCATAAGAACCGAAAAAATCCTGGTCACATTCATAGGCAAAAATAGAACTCGGTCCCGGACGATTTCTTGTATAAGATAAATCTACGCCGTTTTCGTCGATAGGCCAGGTATAGAAACTCGTTCCGGCATGATCCGTGCCGAGTGTCATGGGGTAAATGAATTGAAAGCCCTCTGTATTGGGCATGGCCGTGTTGTTCCAGAAATAGTACGGGTGGATCTCATCCTGTGCGTTAAACAAACGGATTCGTTCATCGAGGGCTGCAACTCCCGGGTGAAGTGTCAGCACAACTGTCCAGTGTGTTCGGAAAATGCGTTCCACGTGGCCGACTACGATGGACGCGCTGCCGTCCTCATTCTCCAGGAGGCAACTCTCAATCGGCTCCACGCAGGTCGCTGTATGGCCTGTGGGGCCGGTGTTCCATTCCACGCCGCCGGAGATCCACGCGCCCCGCATGGCCAGCAAATTGGGCTTGATCACATGGTTCACATAAAACATCGGTTTGTCGATGCTCTTGTTGAGAACCTCATGGAGATGCCCGCCCAGTTCCGGCAGTACACAAACACGCAAGTACTCATTCTCCATGAACAGGGCGCGGTATGTGCG
>JAKPYU010000559.1 GCA_029568995.1 Candidatus Omnitrophota bacterium
AGGCGGTTTACGAGGAAGTCCTCGCGGCCTATCAGCACATGGAGACCCTGGCCGACTCCTACAAGACCTCCTATGACATCCAGGTTGAACAGCTGGACGTCCTCCGGATCATCGCGGCCAACACGGGGCTTTACGGGTCATTTGATGGCGGGGGAATTGCGGAGAAGACCGGCCCTTATCTTGTCCATAAAGACGAAAGGGTCTTGCGCCCCGGGGAATCCTCCGGAGACGTTTATATTACCGTCAATGTCAGCGGGGCGACGGATCCCGAGGCTACCGGGAAGGCGGTACAGAGGGAAGTGGCCCGTTACATGAAATACGGGGAAGGCCGGCGGATCATTCAGGAAGTTGCGGTGAGACATTAAACAATGGGGAACATCATCTTTTCGAAAGACTTCATAACGGTTGCCAACGCAGAGATAACGGCCCAGTCCACCGCCACCGGGTTCTCGAAGGCGAACGTCATGGATTACTGGCATCTCAAGCGGCGATGGAGGATGGATAGCGCCGACAAGTCCTCGATCAATCCCATTCTGTATTTCGACATGGGCGCCGCCAAGACCGTCGCGGCCATAATGCTCGATGACGTCAATTTCTCGAAGGTCCTGATCCTCGGGAACGACACCGATCTTTCAACGGACTGGACGACAGCCGCCTTCACTTCCGGGGAATTGACCGTTTCCTGCGACGCCCAGACAGGCAGATATTCAGTTTACATCCCATTGACGGACTTCAACCGCAGGTGGATAGCGATTTGCGTACCCTCCGCCGCTTCCGCCGTCGGTGACTATCAAACGAAGTGGGAAGTGGGGCGGGTCGTCCTCATGGATTCCGTCAACACCTTCACGAAAAACATGGCCTACGGATACGAGCGGGGAGCGAAGCGGGCCTATCAGGATTTTTCCTGCGCCTCCGGACACATTGAAAGGGTCGAACTCGGGGAACTCCGCTGGGAGGGAACGCTCAATTTTGGGAACAGGACCGTTTCACAGGAAAGCGATTTGACGACCCTGAACAACCTGAACATCGCAAGTCCGATCCTTTTCTATGAGAACAACGGGGATACCTCGAAATGTTACCTCTGCCTCCGGGATACGGATTATCTGGGAACCGTCAAGGCCGGGAACATGGTCACCGGAACATCGATCCGGCTTTGTGAACTCATTTAGGAGCGAACGAAATGTCCGAAACGACGGTTGATAACCTTGACGCCCTGACCACAATGGCCGCCGGCGACCTCCTCATGGTCCTCGATGACCTGGGCGGAGGATCATATCAGTGTAAAAAAGTGACCTTTGAGAACCTGTCCAAAGGCACGACCTCCGACACGTTTCAGATCGACTCCGGCAATACCGGACCACGGATCAAGAACTCGTCGGGCGAGATGCAGGTACGCAATGCCGCCGACGGTGACTACGCTGGTCTGCGAGTGAAGTATATTACATCTGACGCTAATGCCCTGAACTCCGTCGGAACCCCCGGAGTGATCGGTTTTGGATGCGGCACCGCACCGCCTGAGTGCCTGCCCGACGGCATGATCGGCATGCCGGGCTACGATCAGTTGGGCCATGACAATTACGGCAACTATCAGTTCTCCGATGGGTCTGTCATGGTCTGGGTCCCCTGGTTTGTCTATCGGATCGCTAACGCCTCAAATCCAACGTATACGGACTACGGCGTGAACTCCGTTGATGTCCGCGGCACGGAGGACTACCCGTGGAAAACTAATCGGATCACGGGCATTACGAAGGCCAATCCTGCCGTAGTCACGACAGACGCACCTCACGGGCTCACGGCAGGCGACTATGTTTGGCTGTCGGGAATCACGGACGCGGACTGGGTTAACCATTCCGGGAAACTGCACAAG
>JAKPYU010000626.1 GCA_029568995.1 Candidatus Omnitrophota bacterium
GAAAACAGGTCAGTAAACATCCGGCCTTCCTGGCCTCTCTCCAACGTAATCGGTTGCGGATAGGCAAACAGGGTCCGAGCATCCTCTTCCGATTCAACAATTAACTCCATCGGCCCGGGGCGCATCCCCGGAAGACGGTAAGCACCGGGCTGGTCCTCCAGCGGAATCGAATCGGTCTGGTGTATGGCACCGTTCTGGATTACATAGAACCGCCTGTTGGTTAGTGTCACCGGCTGGCCCTGGCAAGACAGGTGCAGAAGAACGGACGTATCTGCTTTCGATAGAAATACCTCGACCGGGATTTCCGAAGAACCTTGCGCCGGCTGGACAGTGACGCTGAACTCACCATCCACATATCCTTTCTTGACCGCGGCCATGGGGTACACGTTTGGTTCGGGAAGTTTTGCCCGAAACACTCCCTGGTCGTCTGTCTTGATTCGCCGAAGTATGAAATCCACAAGAGACACCACTTCCAGGGGCAGGTCCATCGTCGGCCGTATTCGAATACTCACACCGGGGATCGGTTCCTTTGTTTCGGCATCCCGGACGGTTCCGACAACCTCAAAAGATCGTGCGTGCAAGTCCACGGTGTACTCTTTCTGTTCCGGCGCAACGGCCAGTCGTTCGATACCGTCGCATGTCGGCCAACCGACATACCTGGCCCCTTCCTCGACGGTGAAGCGAATCGCGCATCGGCCTGGCGAGATCCCTATGAATTGGTACGTTCCATCCTGCCTTGCGGCAACCGTGCGGCTCCTGTCCTCCCCGACGGTTCGTTCGAGTTGGACCAGGGCATTCGGAACCGGAGTTCCATCCTTGTAGACAGTGCCTCGAATGGTCGCGCCCTCGCCTGTTCCGAAATCGGCACGAATTGTCTTTCCCTCTTCTATCCAAACTTCTTTGTCGTCCGAGCTGGTAAGTCCCTTCTGTTGGCATGTGACATGGAACCGCACGGCCGGAAGATGCTCGATACGATACTCCCCATTTTCATTTGTTATCGTGTTGTAGCAATAGAGATTCTCCGGGTAGTTGAACATCCCGATCCGCGTACCCTGTACCGGTTTCTGCTCATGATCCATAACAGTCCCCTCGATTGCGCCCCCCTCCGTGAGCGGAACCGGAATCGGATCGCGCCCAAGCATTTCCGGAGAAATCGTAAATTTCCGGGGTGCGAACTGGGGATGAGAAATCAGCAGTGTATCGCCCTGAGCCGGAATCCCACCGATCCGAAATGAACCGTCCTCCCCGGATCTCGCGGCGTCGGGAATTGGGACCGGTTGGAAGCCGGTACTGTAAAATCCCTTGTTGGTATTGCGGACTTTGGATTCCAGACCGATGATTCCCCCGGCGACAGGATTCCGCATCGGACCGACCAGAATTCCGGCAAACTCCATTCCGGACTCCAGCTCAATCACAACGTCCCGGACACTTTGCCCCGCTTTGATCTCGATCTCCGCGCTCTTGGCGCTGGCATGTCCTTCCGCCTCGGCGGCTACCTGATATGTACCCGGTTGCACTTCTTTGATTTCGAATTGTCCCATTGTGTCCGCGAAAGCTGTACCGCCCTGATGCATTTGTATGCTGACTTTCGCATTCGGAACAGGAATCCGCTTTTCTTTGGAGAGAACAACGCCCGAAATGGAAGCGAACGGCTTCAGGGTGATCGTAAGAAACTCACCATTCATAGGGAATTCTTCCCCCACAATCTCACTATAGCCTCCAGCTTGCACATATAGGCAAAGTGAATCCGCTTTCGGTAAACCCGTAATCTTGAACTCACCCTTTTCGTTTGCAGAATCTATTTTGGAAAATCTGGAGGGATTCTGAGGATCACGAATGATGAATAAATGGAGATTCGCAAATGGGACAGGCTCCCCTTTCTCGTTCACCACTTTCCCCTCGACAATCCCATTCCCTTCCTCTTCATCCTCAACCGCAAAATCCAGGTCGGTGCGCCGCTCGCTCGCTTGAAGCGTGATATCCTCTGACGCCAGATCCTCGAATGAGGTCTCTCTTCCAACCCCGATCTTGTATCTCCCCGGCGCAAGTTCGGTGAACCCATATCCACCATTATCATCCGTTTCTATATGACCTCCTATTCCTCCTGTTATCGCGGCAGAGAAATCCTCTGCCATAATGGAAATCCGTCGATTCGCCACCGGGTTGCCGCTATCTCTGTAAGTCACCCGGCCTGAAACAGACGCAGATTCATAAAGGGTCACTTCAACAACAGGAGGATTCTCTTGCGGTCCTGGCATGAACGGCTTGCTGTAAGCTTTGCTGACAACACCCTTGCCGTCGGACGACTCCTGCATTCCCCTGTATAGCTGCCCTCCGTATTGGTCCTGTTTGCCCCGAGTCTTTGTCACCACGGCGACCGCGGTGCCCTCCGAAAGTGTGTCAATCACGCATTCTCCCTTCGCATCCGTCCTGCCGTCCGCCTGGCAACGCGACACGAACACATAGATGGCGGCCCCCTCCACAGGATTACCGGCAGGATCACTGACAACAAATTTGACAGCCAAACCTCGCTGCAATTCGATGACAATTTCCCTCTGCGCCGTTTCCTGATTCACCTGGACGGCATCCAGGCCGTCCCCGCGATTTTCGTATCCCCAATACGAAACGTATCCTTTTGCACTTGCGCTGACACTATACGATTTCTCGGGAACACGGATTTCGAATTTCCCGTCCGAGTCGGCAAATGTCGTGAAACCTTCACCGGGCCCCGATCGATTATAGGCAAATAGATGGATTCTTGCGTCGGGAACAGGTTTCGTCGTTTCCTTGTCGATAACCCGACCGTGCACAAGACATCCTCCCGCACGATGGACGAAATTGAGCTCCGCTTGCTTGTACGGCTCATTGAAGAATCCATCGGAGTATTCCAGGGCGGCAATCCCTCCCGCAGGAATGTATTCTCCAGGCGGTTCCGAATGAACTGAATATTTTCCAGGTCCGCTAACCTTCAAGGCATAATTCCCCCCGTCCGTAGACTGCGCTCGGAAAATCTGTCCCGGACTATGGGCATCCAGGTAAGCGGAGATCCTCGATCCGGGTATCGGCTCCCCCGATTCATTCTTCACCGTTCCGACAATCCAGTATCCGCTTCCGGCACGATGAACCAGGTCGACATTAGCCGTCTTCTGCACGTCGCTCAGATTCGCATTTCCGAATCCGTCTATGAATTCGCCGATGTACCCCGGTGCATGAGATCGCAGTTCGTACTTCCCGGGGCCGTCGGCCTGCACTTCGTAATGGCCGTGTGTGTCCGTCAGGGCCTCAAACGTCGCCGTGGTGACCAATCGACTGGCATATCGGACTTTCTCTTCACCCTTCTTTTCGACAGTAATCTCTGCGGCGGGGATAAACTTGCCGTCTTCTGTCTTTGAGAACCCGGTAATCCAGAAACCCTCTTTGGTCGGGTACTCGATGGTGTCATCCGCGGGTTGCGACGGCTGCTCCGCTGCGACGACTGCCTCTGTAGCAACGGCTATCGGCTCTGATGCGACCAGCGCAAGGGATTCCTTCGAACCAAGTTTGCCGCTCGTTGCGGTAATCTGCTCGTTTGCGGAAAGCGTTGTTGTGTCACCGGAGTCAGCGAGACTTGCCACTTCAACGGACCCTTCTTGTACCGCTACGGATGTGCTGGTCTGTCCGCCGGGGTACTGCCATTGAGTCACAGCGAAGATTACCAGACATCCGAGAACGACGACTAAAGGGATAACGATATGTTTCTTCATGGTTGCACCTTTTTCCCCGGGTTTCAAGCAGACACAGGGTTGTCTTCCATCTATGATCAACCCCCACCTGACCTCCCCCGATCTTCGGGGGAGGAAAACACCCACGACCTCTCCCCCAAAGTTTGGGGGAGACACAGAGGGGGTTGTCTACGTTGCACCGTCGACCCACGCCGCGCCAGTCACGGCATAGCCTCTACGCAAACTACGAATTTCGTCCCGATTACTTTCACTTCCACGTCCGGTGTCCGAACAATCAGCCGATGCGGTAGATCATTCCGCACATTCGCATCCAGTGTTCCCCGTTCCAGAGAAATAATCGTGTCTTTCTGTAGCCGAGTTGTAGACAACGAAAGCACTTGAAACACCGTACCCCGCTCCAATTTCAGTTCGGAACCGTCATCAAGTAACGCTGTAACCGTATCGCTTCCCGTCTTGATTCGTGTCTGGGCCGTGAGAGTCTCCACACGCCTCGCCCCCCCTGCCCATTCCAATTTCCCAAGGGTCGGCTTTTCGGGCCAGAAGAAGATTGACACCGCCACAATCAGCGCAATCGCCGCCGAACACGCCGGGAAAAGGACCCCCCAGGATATTTCTCGCTTTGGATATTCCCCCATCAGCTGATTCAACAGGTTCGCCTTGTGCGTCCCATTGAGCGCGGGTTCCGCCTTGGCCTTCCGGAGAAACGATTCCAATCTGTCCAAATCTACTTGCTGACTCATGACTTTTCCTCATGAATGATCGCGATCAGGTCGGGCGTTTCGGCTTCGATCAGGGACTTCAGGCGCATCAGCGCCCGATGCAAGCCCGTGCGCAATGATCCTGGGGACATGCCGACAATGGCTGCGATGTCCTCCAGGCTCATGTCTTCGTAATAGCGCAATGTCAGGATCAGTTGATCGCGGGGCCTGAGACGGCGAATCAGCCTCTCCACAGCCTGGTATGCACGGTTTCGGTCGATCTGTTCCGAGGGATTGCCGCTCACGGCAATCGGCAACTCTCTTTCCCGCCGGAGCAGCCAAAAGCGACGGTGCTCGCTGCGGCAGTGAGAGACAAATACATTGTGCGCAATCGTGTACAGCCACGAGAGAAACGGGCGGCCCGACGGGCGGTATCGGCGGATGCCCCTGACCGCTTGAAAAAAAGTCTCGGATGTCAGGTCCTCTGCGACCGATGCATTCCCGCAGCGGCGCAGAAGATACCCATAGATCCGGTCGTAGCCGCGTTCATACAGTTGAGCGAATGCCGCCGGGTCCGTTCGCGCTTCCTCTACCAGTTGCGCCTCGTTCCCGGTCAGCCACAGCGATCTCTGCCCGGCTTCTCTGTTCAAGACGGAACCTCCGCGCCCGTCGCCCGTTCGCACAAGGCTCTGGAACCGTCACCGTTTTCTGTATTAACGCCGCTGGCCGGAATTTGTTACATCCACTGCTGAAATATTCCTGCGCTCACAAATCGAAATATTCCCCGCGTTGCGGAATACGAATCTGCGAAAGGCCCCGCGATGCGAGACGCGCGGCCATGGCTTCGCTCTGATCCGGCTCCCCGTGGACCAGAAAGAGATTCCCCATCGTTTCCTTCGACGCCATCGCAAACCGGTCCAGGCCGTCCTTGTCCGCATGACCGCTGTATGCGTTGATGATTCGAACTTCCGCTTCCAGATCATGTTCCAGACCGAAAATTCGCACGGTCGGTTCCTTCTCGACTATCTTTCTGCCGAGCGTATGTTTTGCCTGAAATCCGACAATCAGAATGATGTTCTTCGGATCGCCGATATTGTTCCGCAAATGATGGAGAATCCGCCCCGCCTCGCACATGCCGGAAGCCGAGATAATCACCATCGGCCCCGACTGGTCGTTCAACTGCTGGGAGTCTTCTTTACTTCGAATCAATTCCAGGTCGGGAAAATCGAACGGGTCTTCCCGCTTGTCGAACAACGAGATCAGTTCTTCATCAAAACATTCCGGATGAAGGCGGAATATCTCCGTTACCTTAATTGTCAGCGGGCTGTCCAGATATACCGGCATACGCGGAATTCGCTTTAATTTCAGTAACTTGTGGAAACTGTACAGAATCTCCTGGGCACGCTCCAGCGCAAACGACGGAATAATCAGTTTGCTCTTGCGCGCAAATACCGTATTGACAGCATCCGCCAGTTTCTCATCGGCTACCTCGATGGGATCATGCTTGCGGTTCCCGTACGTGCTTTCCAGGATCATTGTGTCCGCATCGTCGATCAGGGTTGGATCTCGCAAAATCGGCAGTCTCCTTCGCCCCACATCCCCGCTGAACACCAGCCGATGTTTCTTCCCGGATTCGTCGATATCCAGAACCACAACCGCCGATCCCAATACATGCCCGGCGTCGCGAAACGTCAGCGTTACACCGTCCGAAACCAAAAACGGCCTGTCGTAGTTGATCGCGATGAATTGACGCAGAGCCTTCTCTACATCCTCTGCGTCATAAATCGGGGAAATGAACTCTTCCGGTCGATGGGCGATCTTCTTGTTAAAGAATTCGGAGTCCTTTTCCTGGATGTGCGCGCTGTCCATCAGCATCACGGAAGCGAGGTCCCGCGTTGCCAGAGTCGCGATGATGTTCCCGTCGTATCTCCGGCATAGGAGCGGGATATTGCCGCTATGGTCGATATGGGCGTGAGAGAGAACCATCACATCGACATTTTCGGGGGCGAATGGGAGGTTCCGGTTTAACTCATTGGACTCATCGCGACGTCCCTGATGGAAACCGCAATCCAATAAAATGCGTTTCCCATTGACCTCAAGCAGGTGCTTGGAGCCGGTCACTCCGCCGGCAGCGCCAAAGAAAAAGATCCTCATTCCAGATTCCTTTCGATTGTTGCCATCGTGAGCGGGTGCGAATACCCCCACGAAAACACACAGAATGTCGTCACAATACCATGGAATCACAAACGCCGTCACGGTATGCCGACAGGATAACCGAACTCACTCAACATGCGTCAGTTTCAGAGTATACGCATGTCGGCAGGGAACTTCATCAACCGACAACGGTGGAATGGCTATGTGTAAGCCATCCGAATCTTCGTGCCATTTCAGTAGACCATCTTTCCCCAGCATGGAGACCTGGGTTTGCGGTGTGGTTTTGGGTAGACGGAGAATCCGTTCCGGGCCGGGCCAGGACATGCAGATCGCATACACGGCATCCTCCTTGCGCGTATATCGAATCGTGTCCCCTTCTCCATTTTCACGCCAGGGCCGGGTTCCGTAAATCGCCTCGCCGTTGACTCCAAGCCATTCCCCGATCTGTATCATGCGCTCCTGCATAATCACGGGAATGCGACCGTCGGCGGTCGGGCCGATATCCAACAAAAGATTCCCGCCCATGCTGACAATATCGACCAGCAGGTGAATCAACTCGGTCGCAGACTTGTACTCGAAAATGTCCTCATTACGATTATAGCCGTACGAAGACCCCATTCCCCGGCTCTCTTCCCACTTGTGCTGTCGGAACTCCTCGCCCGGTTTTTTCTTTCCGTAGACGATTCCATATTCCGTGGTGTAGTAGCCGCCGTGGACGCCGCGCGTCTCTTTGCCCCAGCGGTCATTGACCACGATTTCTTCCCGGCAAGGCGATTCGTTGTACAGCCAGGCCAGTAGTTCCGGTGTTCTCCAGGTGGCGCTGTCGTGATCCCATTCCCCGTCCATAAAGAGAATGTCCGGTTTGTAACGGGTCACCAGATCTTTGAATTGAGGATGAAAATGCTCTTCCACGTATTTGTCTACATCCGCCAGGTAGAACGGGTGAAACCACTCATAAACGGAGTAGTAATATCCCATCTTGATGTTTCGTTTTCGGACGGGTTCGGTGAGATCCCCGATCAGGTCGCGATGGGGACCGATATCCACGCTGTTCCAATTCCAGGCATACGGGCTGGGCCAGAGACAAAAACCGTCATGATACTGCGCGGTCATGACCACATATTTCGCCCCCGATCGCTCGAACAAATCGGCCCACTGTTCCGGGTCGAACAGCTCCGCACGGAAATCCTCAACAAAGTCCTGGTATCGGAATTTCTCTCCGTAGGTCTTGTTGTGAAATACGTGAGTTGGATGGTCCTTACGTAATGCATGCCCCCAATACCATTCCGCATACTCCCCTTTTGGCGCCCAGGACGGAACAGAATAGACTCCCCAGACCACGAAGATCCCAAACTTCGCGTCATCGAACCACTGTGGGATGGGGCGGCTGTCGAGAGATTCCCAATTCGGCTTATACATCGCTGTCTCCGTGTATCCAATAGTGCTGAGCATCAGGAGCGTAATTACCGTGATCCACGCGGGAACGGTCCCATTCCCGAATCCGGCGTGGTGCAGCAGGGATTTTGACGATTTTTCCATTTCGATCAAACCTCGTCCGAATAGTTGGCTTTTGCCTGATTGTGTAGTATCGTAGTCCAGACAATCGGTTTTCGCCAATAATCCGGGGGGAAAGGGCAGGAATTCATCTCATGGGAGGCGAGGCTCCCATCGAACTAATAGATCGCCTTTCAACACATCAGATCCGTCATGGACGGTAAACAGAAAGGAACCTGTCTCATGAAATGGAAAACCGCATGTCTAATGGGAATTCTGATGTTGGGAATCGTTCAGGCCATGCCGGTCCTGGCGGCACCGGAAGGGGAAGCAGGCGGCCATGGAGGCGAAGTCGCGGTCGAAAGCCCCATGCAGCATTTCGTTCATGTGGCCGCGCATACCATCCTCCAGCTGGGAGTGATCATTATACTGGCCATGATCGCGCGACGGCTCTGCGAGGCGGTGGAGCAACCGCCGGTCATCGGCGCGCTTCTGGTTGGGATCCTCATCACGAACCTCAGCAAGTTCAGCAGCGACTCCATTCCGATCTGGAACCATATCTTTCCCGTTGATCCCGCATCGGGGCTGGTGGTAACAGAGCCGTTGTGGATACTCGGCGGGATCGGGGCCATTATCCTGCTGTTCCTGGTGGGGGTGGAAGTGGATTTCGAGCAGGTCAAAAGAGTCGGTGCGAAATCGACCTGGATTGCGCTGGGCGGGATTGTGCTGCCGTTTGTCGGGGCAACGCTGGCGATGCTGTGGTTCTTCACGGAAGGCCCTATCGGCAAACCGCAGATCGCGACCGCCTTGTTCATGGGCGCTGTATTCACCGCCACCAGCGTGGGAATCTCCGCCAAGGTGTATTCGGAGTTGCGGATGCTGGATACCGATGAAGGGTTGGCGGTTCTGGTGGCGGGGATTGTGGATGATGTGGGCGGGCTTCTGGTTCTGTCCGGCGTTCTGGCTTACGCAACAGGCGGCGCGATGAGCGATCTGCTGGTTATCGGCGCAAAAGCCCTGATCTTTCTGGGAGTGATTGTAATCGGCGGTAAAATGATCTCATTCAATATTTCCGACTTCATGATGAAGAAGTTCGGACGATCCAGTGCGCCGGTTCTTCTGACCGGTGTGGCGCTGGTGATCGCGGCGATTGCGGAATCGCAGTTCCAGTTGGCAATGATCGTAGGCGCGGCGGCAGCCGGTATGGTCATTTCCGGGACACGTTTGGGCCATCAACTGGAGGATTTCCTGAAGCGTCCCGAAGAATTGCTGTCGCCGGTCTTCTTTGTGGTGATGGGAATGCTCGTGGACCTTAGCGCAGTCACCAGCAGCGTTCTCATGATGGGGCTGGTCATGACCGTGATCGCAATCATCGGGAAAGTGGGCGGTTGCGGTATTCCGGCAAAATTCGAAGGATTCAGCAATGATGAAAGCCTGCGGATCGGCATCGGGATGAACAACCGGGGCGAGGTGGGCCTGATCGTTGCCGGAATCGGCTATGCCACCGGCAATTTCGATCCCGCGGAACTGGCGGTTGCCATTATTGTGATTCTGCTGACCACCGTCCCTACACCGTCCATCTTAAAGAAACTGAGCAGGCAAACCGCTCATGCGGAAACCGCCAAGGCCATTACGATCAGCGACATCTCTACCTCTCTAAGAAACTTCATCGTCGTGGAGTTTCTGAAATTGGCCCACAAACGCGGATTTTCCATCCTCAGCTCCGACCGTGAAACCGTCCATGAAGCCATAAATGAGAAAACCAACCAGCATATTTCCTTGAGTCATATCGAGGACGGATTGGTGATCGACGCTTCGGAATGCGAACCGGTCGCCCGTGAGATTCTCTCTGCGATTAAAGAGGGGGTCAGCGAGCGCCTTTCGCAGGCCAAGTGAGAGTAGGTAAGAACGCCCCAAAGCCTCCCCCATTTGCCGGGGGAGGCTTTGTTGTCTACTGTTCCGTCCCCTCTTCCTTCGGCGGACTCAAAAACAGCAGGAAAACCACCGTCCCCATCAGGGATGTCACCACCACAAGAACCAGAAAGCCTCCGACATGGATTTGGAAGGCGACTTCCGGAAAACTTGCCTGGATAATCATCTGGTAACACACCAGAAAAATCAGGTTCGTGTGAATCCCGATGGCGTGAAACATGACGGCCAGACGATTGTAGATGCGTTCCTTTCGCTGCGGCGCTGAAAACCAGTATTCCTTTTGCGGCAGATTGACCATTGACTCCGGCACTCTCCGAATCAGAAACGGAAGCAATCCCACCATCAGCAGATTAATCCCCAGAACAATCAACGAATATTGAACGAAAAATGCGGACTTATCGGACCACCCGTCTGGCTGTCCCCTGGCATCGAAATGCACCACGATTGTCTCCGGCAAGGCGCTGTAGGTCAGCGCCATGTAAAGAAAACAGGCTGTCATAAGTCCTGTCGAAATCCAAAACGTCACTCGCTTTGCGGTCACGACAATTCCTCCACCGATGCTGGACTGCGCAATACGGCCCGGACCGGGGCGGCTTCACCCCCGACGATCTTGAGAGGCAATGCAATCAACTCATAATCCCCCGGTTCCGCGTTCCGCAAATCCAGGCTCTCCATCACTATAACCTGATTCCCCAGAAGTATTCGATGTATTTCCTCATCCTCCTCCCCGAAGGGACCGATGGAGAGATAATCCAGCCCCACCAGTTTCACCTCAAGATCGACCAGCTTCTCCGCCGCCGAAACGGTGAGCGCAACATAATCCTCCCGAAACGATGGCACATCCCAGAGTTGAGAATTGCGTGTTCGGAAAAGAACGCGCTCCACGCCGTCAAGGTGCATCTTGTCGATATCCCCGCTGTCAATATGGCGGTCTTTTTCGTGCAGCACAACGCGGCACGGGCCGATGAATATCCCGGGGTCCAGTTTCTCCACCGATTTCCCGCCTTCGACGATGTGCAGCGGCGCATCCACGTGCGTTCCGGCATGAGCGGTCATCAGAAGATGGGAGAGGACATACGACGAACCATCCTCAAAGGAATGCTCGACAACCCGCTTGAATGGAGTATCCCCCGGCCAGACAACAGTCTCGTTGCGCAGAGAAACCGTAATGTCAATTATGGAACTCATTTCATGCCTCGGTGCGGAATTCAGGGGCGCGGGATTGCGCGCTTGAGAATCAGGTAGAAACCGACATCGAATCCCAGAATCAGCATGTTCTTGACCGCGGCAAACTCCCAGCCTTCTTTCGCATGGGTGTTCAAGTGCCTCTCCATTTTTCTCGCCTTATGGATGCTCGTCATGCAAAACCAATCGGAGATCACCTTGTATTCGGTCATGGCTTCGACTCCTTTTCCCCGACCAGAGTACGGAATGCCCGCATGGCCGGTTCCCATTTTTTTTCTTTGTCCAGATGTCCGGCGGTGAAAACGATTACTCCTGTCCCGGACGCACGCCCGCTGTCGAGAATCACCTGTTCCAGTTCCTCATAAGACAATTTTGACGGCTCATCCATGGCCTGCACAATCGGCCAGACCAGTTTACCCGTGCGAAGAATCGTCTCCTTCGTGAATTCTGCGGGCCAGGACGGACCTTTTCGGCAGAGGAGGTGATAGACCATCGGAGAGAAGATATCGACATCCTCCGCCAGCTTGACATAATCCTGCCCGACCACGCGAAAAATCGCACCGTTTTGCTCATTCGACGACCAGGGCACGGTGAAAATACCGATTGTGGCATCCGGGCGGACGCGGTCTCGAATCAACCGTGCCTCATGCACCCAGGTCGCAATTCGCTCCGCTTTGAACTCAATCCAGGAAGGCAGGTGATTCTCCAGGATCCAACGCGCCAGTTCCGCGCGATCCATGTCCTGCGGGACTTCAAAATCGCCGGCGACGGCCTCTCGGTACAGGCGGATGCAGTCATCGCAGAAACAGTTATCCAGCTGGGTCGGGTCCTGCTTCTCCCATCGAATCGGATACCGGATGAAATCCAGCCAGACCCCGTCAATTCTCGGATCGGCAATCCGTTTCTCGAATTCCCGCAGCCGTTTCTGACGCAGATCCTCTTTGTTGGGGCAGAGTCCGTAATACCAGCCATCCGGCTTTTGCTCCGTACCGTCCGCGGTGATCGGTCGCCACTCCGGGTGCGTTTGATACAGACTTTTCCCGGCAAATAGCGTCATCTCCCGATAGATGCGAACTCCTGCCTGCCGAAGCGCTCCAAGAACCTCATCCGATTCCTTCGCGACAAACACGGCATTCACATGCCGCTCGTTCAGCCACCCGGCGACCTGTTCCGGCGGTATCCCCTTGACCGGATTCAAGTTCGAGGAGAATCCATACAGGCATAATGTGAGGGGACGATCCGGCTCCATGGCCGCTCCTTCCGCCATTGAAAGTCCGGCAAGCATTATCACAGATGCACACAGGCAGGCATAGCGCAATCGGGCTATCTTCATTGCTTCATCCTCCATGGCACGTAACGTCATCGGAACCGGGAAGGCGAGGCTCCCGAGACCGGCACAAAGCCAGAAGACAATCTGCAAGGGCGACGCCGTAGGGCCTTACCTCAGCGTGACCCTGAACGCCAAATATTGTATGCTAATAAAAGCAGCGTGCGAACTGCAACAAGAACCCAGATCGAAAGGGCTATGAAGACATGAAACCGGACCGAACACGAATCGAAGAGTGGTTCCAGGGACTGAACCCCGCAACACAGGAACGGATCAATCAGACGGTGGATATAATTGCCGAGACCAAGGAAAAGGGCGGGAAGGTTGCCGTGGTGACCGGAAGCGGTCCGAATGTGCATGAAGGAGTCACTACCCTCCTGGCGGAACTGATGCGTGTCGGCGTGGTGGATGGAGTAACCACCAGTTCGGCGGTTGTGGCGCATGAAATGGGCGGGGTGCTGGATCGAGTGAAACGGGTCAACGGAATTGCGCTCGGGGCCGATAAAGCACTTCTGCCGCGTGGAGACGTGTTCGAATTCACGTTCATGGATGACGAGCAGAGGGCGATTGTGGAACAGGATCTGGAATTGGATCAGGCCCTGCTCGATGCCGGAGAGAAGATACAGGGCAGCGTCATCATCAAGGCCGCCGGGAATATGGGGTATCCGATGGGGCTTTGGATTGAACAGATGTCGGACCGAATCCGCGACGAGGCCCAGGAAAAGGGGCTGGCGTTCGAGGCGGTGGCGGGCTGGTATGCGGATGAGCGCACAATGCTCGGTCGGGGCGCGCGGCTCGGTCTGCCGGTACTGGTGAGCATTCCGCAGTTGGTCGGTGGCGGAAATGTGGGACTCGCGGTCGGCGACAGTGTTTCCATCACGCAACGTGCGCGGCTTGTGGCGGATCTTCTCGCGTCGGCGGATGTCATCATCGAATCCGCTGTCGCGCTTACCCAGGAAATCCATGACGGGCCTTATGAAATGTATACCGGCCACGGAATCTGGGCCGCCTGGCAGGGAATTCCCACCTATACGCTGGAGAAAAAACGGCTGATCCGCATTGACCTGGACTCCGCTCTGGACCGGGCCTGGAAATTCGAGCGGGAATCGAAAACTGTCCAGCAGGCCATCGACAAAGGTCTGCCGAAAACCAAGCTGATGGAGATTCCGTTCCGCATGGAAATGTCGGGATTCGCGCGCCTGGAAGGCAGCCTTCCGGTGATCGGCGATATCGGTGTGATTTGGCCGATTGTCGCATCCCGCCTGGAGGAACGTCTGGGTCTGGATCTCGAATTCATTTCCGCGCCGCAGCAGACCCCGGAAGGCCAGGCGATACGGAACTGGATTGTCGAGCAGATCCGTCCCATCACCGGCGTGGCCGCACCGGCTCAGGCACAGGAAGCCGCCCGGATGCGGTAAGTTCTCTGAGTAGGACAGGCCGGTGTGGCTGCCAAAGATTGATTCATCCGGTGGGGGCAGACCTCCGTGCCTGCCCTATATCAGGGGCAATGGCAAGGATGAGATCTATCCCAACTCCTTGATGATGTGCTTCGCCAGGTTCTCGTCGATCTCGTCATGCCTGGGAACCGGCTGTTTCTTGCCGGTGTTTGGATTTCTGTAAAGGTCGTGGCGGGAACCGTGCCTCACAAGGACACATCCGGCAGAGGCAATTCGCTTCAGAAGATCCTTTCTCTTCATACCTTCAGAGCCAGTTCTTTCACCTCGTGATCTTCAGGAACATCCTCCATGGTCATCAGGATGTAGGCGTCTTTCATGTTCTCTTCGAGTTCTTCGAGGGTTTCTCCCTGGGTCATAATTTCAGGATGTTCCAGCAGCTTGCCCACCCAGAATTTTTCGCTTTTCCAATAGACCATTTTCAATTTCGTTTCCATGTTCTTATTTCCCAGAAAGACCGGATTCGTATGGCAGATGATACCACGAAATGCCGGATAGGGCATCACCCGGTTGCCCTGAACGGTTCCACGGGCTGGGTCGGACGACTGCGTGCAAGGTCGTGGGCGGTCTGAAGGTTGATCCAGAACTCCGGTGT
>JAKPYU010000631.1 GCA_029568995.1 Candidatus Omnitrophota bacterium
GAGATGACTGGTGCGGACCTGACCGCCCCGGTTATTCGGGACCCAGTACTGCGCACTTGTGTGAGGGCTTTCCAAATCGACTTCCTCCTGCATCGCACCGGCCGCGTAAAAGCGTTCCCCCGGAAACGAGAGGTCCGTTCCGATTAGAACGATGGGACGGCACCCCATGACTCGTCCGAGGTGATACGCGCAGTCTGTGGTCGATCCCAGGGAAACAAGCGATCCGAGGCGGTCCGACAGATCCAGCAGTTCCAGCAACGAGGATGCACGGATCGGACGGTCCGTGGCTCCGAGATGATCGAAGAAGAAAGACCTTCCACCAAACCATGCGGGAATGGACGGATGGACGCCGGGATAGCTTGCCAGGTGAGCCGAGTTTTCCCGAACGTTATCGAAATGCAGGCGATTGAGGTCCGTGTGATCCACCGATACCACGAAATGATGAGGAATCCCTTCTCGTCTGAGAATACGGGCGGCGGTATCCACTGCGATGATATAGCCTTTCCGGCCAGCCTCCCGCAGTCGTCCGAGGTGTTCGGTGAGCGTGGGGCCGGGGGCCACGACAAACGCAGGCACTCCGACGCCGACCGCGCGCAGCTCGGAGACGCCGGGTGATTGCACAACGGCGGAGAGATTCTCCAGGATATTCCTGAATATGAGCTGTGCCTGAGTGCGAACGGTTCTCTGTCTGACCTGGACCTCTCCCAGGGCGGCTTGAATCTCCTGCGCTAATTCTGCCAAGTATGCGGAGTAGTATGCCTGGAATCCGGGGAGAGTGAGAATTCGAATTCCCTGTCCAGCGAACCGATGCCGCTCCGGACCGTCTGCCAGGTATCGGGCGGTTTCCCGGGGAGTAGTTCCCACAAGCCAATGAATGTTCCTGGACTGAAACAGGGCTGACAGATCGACCTGGCGGAGCACGGTGGCGAACAGATCCATGTCCGGTTCGACGGCGGTGATAAGAGTCTCCGGCCCCGCGTGACAGGCGAATTGGTGAATAGGATAGGCCAGCCCGATACCGAGAATAAGCATGTTGCTGTTTTGGAAGTATTCGGGCGGCAGACCGCTCAGCCAGGATTGCACCTCGACCAAGGGTCGGTTCGGATGATGAAGAGGCAGGATCCTCCCTGGTTCCATTTCGACAAGCAGGGTGGGGACGTTTTCCTGGCTGGGAACAAGACGATACGCCCGGCGATTCGTTGGCACATAGGCTGATAGTTTTTGTGCCGTATCCGCAGCACACAGGGAGAGCGCACTGAGGTTCCGACGGAAGATGGAATTGGGCATGGCTTTTTTGTCCGAATGCGAGCCGATCAGCCCGGCGTCCCAAGGGATTTGATGAGATCGCCCAGCGGGGTTTCCGTGTGTTGCAGGGCATCGCTGAGACGTCCGCAGCGGATACGGACCTCGTCCAGTCTGTTTTCATTCGGGATTTCCGCCGACTTGCAGCGGAAGGCATCTACCAACGCCGATCCTGCGACCTGCTCGACGAAGAATTCGAGGATGTCATCCCGCGTCAGCTGTTCCGAGGTTCTTTCGATAAGGCCGCCGGTTTCACCGGGCCAGGACGGCCCTGCATCGTCCGCCCGCGCCATGCAGTCGAACAGGGTCTTCGTCGCGTCTTTTAACACCGTGATCCTGTCCTCAAATTCCCGGCGGATCGGAGAGAGGTCCGATGTCACGGATTGCCCGAATAGAGTGGACCGAAAATCCTGGATGTCGATCTTCTCAACCGCATGACGGTAGATGGCCTCCTGCAGGGCGACCGGCGTTGTACCGGCGATCCGCGCGCCTCCCTCGGTGGCGTCGATTACCGGAACGCCCAGCATTCCGACATTTTCTTCCATGGCGTGCAGATAATCCAACAGGTAGCGTACGGTCGGCACCGGTTCCCCCAACACTCCATCCACCCAGAAAATCGGCTCTTTGCGGTATTCTTCCCCGTTGATTGAGGGATACATGGCATGTTGATGGTCATCCCGGATGAACCGGACGGTTCTCCGGACCGCGGCGGTGTCGAAATGGGTGTCGCCGGTTTGCGGGTCGAGCGCCAAATCCTGGCCCACCAGGATAATCGGCCTGCATCCCCAAAACGCCGCGATATTCATCGCCGTTTGTGAAACCATCAGCCCGGGACGAATCAACCCTTTCCCACCGCAGGAACGGTCCAGCCATTCAAAAAACGGGGAACGACGCGCGGAATACGTGAGCGCACATCCGGGGAATCGGTCCGGGATTGTGGCATGGCAACAGATATCGTAAACCAGGGAGACGCCGGTTGATGAATAGTCGGTTTGTGGAAAGTGGCGTTCGTTCAGATCGCTGGGATCGACCGTGACAACGAAATGCGGCTGAATCCCTTCCGCCAGAACTCGTTCGAGCGCCGTGTCGCAAACCAGGATCAGCGCGCGGTTGCGGAGAGTCTTCAATTCTTTCAGATTCCGCTTGAGAGAAGGACCGGCGGCGACGATGACCGCCGGCTTGCCTTTCAGGAGTCCGTTTCCCGGCCCGATCCCTGGTGTGGCTGCATATCTTGGGAGGTTTCGAGCCAGGTTCCCGGCGATTCGTGGACCATCGAGCAGCACCGTGGTCATGGAGCCTTTGAGGCGTTGCCAGGAGAGGTCCAACAAAGACCTCATGCGCTTCATCCAGTCCGGAAACAGATCTGCCGTGGCTGGATTCACCAGTGCCCCCATTTCGTTCGCGACCAGCTCCCAGCGCTTTGTATAGAGAACCTGTTCGATCTCCCTGGAGGATACATGCCCGATCAGGAAATGAATGCCGGGCGAGTCGAGCAGCGGCTCCAGGTCAACGTATTGACACGCCAGCCGAAACAGATGGACCGACGGGTCCAGGAGCAGCATCAGGTGAGGAGGATTCGGCTCCCTTTGCGACAGAAGAAGCGGGAGATATCCCATCCCGATTCCGAAGAAGCAGAGATTCCAGGCTTTTCGAGCCTGTTCGGAATTCTCAATGATCTTTCGGGCATGTCCGACGGGATCGTCTGAGGGGTGAAGCAAATGCCCTCTTTCCCCTCGATAAAGGGCGGCATTCGGGGCGGTTCTGGCATCCAGAACCGCGCGGATGTGCGGATCATCCGGTTCCCGCTGAAGTCGCCGGGCCAGAACCGGAAAACGCCGCAACAGGATTTGCAGATTCTTGTCGTATAGTTCCACTGTTCTCAATCATCCGGCACAATTCTCTATCACAAAAAACTCTATCGTCTGCCTGAACAATTGAGAAGGTCGATCATCGGCGATCCGGTGATCAATGAGCGTTTTTGAATGCGAGGAGAGTGCGCAAAAGAATCCGCAGATCGAGCAACAGGGACCAGTTCTCAATGTAGTAAATGTCGTACCGGGTGCGTTCCTCCACCGAGGTATCTCCCCGAAGACCGTTTACCTGCGCCCATCCGGTAATCCCCGATTTCACCATGTGACGCCGCATATATTTCGGAACGGATTCCTTGAATTTGTTGACAAAGAACGCGCGTTCCGGACGCGGCCCGACAATGCTCATATCGCCCACGAGAACATTGAACAGCTGCGGGAGTTCATCCAGGCTGTATTGTCGAATCCATTTTCCGACGCGGGTTCGTCGTGGGTCCCCGGAGGTAGCCCAAACGGGACCGGTTCCCGCTTCGGCATCCTGGATCATGGATCGGAACTTGAACATGTTGAACACGCGCCCGTCATTGCCGATTCTCTGTTGGACGAAAAAGATGCTCCCTTTCGAATCCAATCGAATCAGCGCGGCGATGGTTGCCATGATCGGCGAAGCAACGATCAGCATGACCGACGCCAGAATCAGGTCGATCCCTCGTTTCACGAATCGTGCGCTGCCCTGCAAGGGGGTTTCTCCCAAGGAGAGAGTTGGCACATACCCCAGTTTCTCAATATCCATCTTCAGACTCAACGCATCAAAGATCTCCGGCAGGACCTGAAATCGAACCCCATGACGTTTGCATTTCCGGATCACACTTAACGCTGTCTCGCTGTCTTCTTCCGGAAGTGCAATCAGGATATGTTCGAGGGTGCGTTCCTTTAGAATCTTGTCAAGGTCCGAGAGTTTGCCGAGCAACGGTGCGCCGGGATTTTCCAGGTCTTCCCCTCTGGTCCGTACGATCCCGGCCACCTGGTACTCGGAGCCGCGGTTGGTGTAGAGCCGATCCAGCACCATCTGACAGGAATTCGAATCTCCCACAAGCACCGTCCGCGTAAACCCGATTCCGCGCTGGACCAGCAGCTCATAGATCTTCTGACAGAACAGATTGATGATGGAAAGCATGAATACCGTCGCAGGAACCGAAAACGCCACGGTCATGCGGGAGAATGAAACTCCGCGATAGTTGAACAGGGCCGCCATCACGAACACGTAGGTCACAATCACGGCCACCAGGAATCCCGTCACGCTGACCGAGCGTTTCAGCCCGTATCGGTATGCATAAATCCCAAAACGGTCAAAGCAAACCACGCCGACCAGGGCGATAAACAGCCCCAGTTTCAGATACAACCAGGCGCTGGGATAATCGACGGGCGGAGAGAGGGTCGTCATGGGGTAGGAAAACCGGATTGCAAACGCTCCCATCAATCCCGATACGAAACCGATGGAATCCGCCAGAAGCAGAATCAGCAGCGGAAGAACATAACGGTCTCTCTTCGGTCTCATGCAAAACTCCTCCACTCCTTCCAGCCGTTCACTTTACACACGAACCCGTCGGCTACGAACGCTGGCTCCAAAGTCTATTGTCGCCTCCGTGAAATGTCAAATCCAACATTTCCACAAAGAAAACACCCACCGGTCATACCGCTTTCTCCGGTGTTGCATCTTTCGGGCAAAAGAACCGTCCATTGGATCGATTATAGAGAATCTACTCTCTGTTTGTCAACGAGAATACGCTGCAACTTCCTGGATTTTTTGGTTTTGGTGAGTATTTGAGGGCAACCACGGTGGGTTGCCCTTACGATTTAACTGTGACCGCGCAGGGGTGGACAACCACGGTGGGTTGCCCCTATCGGTATAGCGGAGATGGCATAGGGCGGGCAACCGAGATGGTTGCCCCGGTTCAGCCATGGCGTAGGGGCAGGCCCCTGTGCCTGCCCCCCCACCCCAATTTCGGGGAAAGGACGGAGTGGACCGGGATGGATACCTGACCTACAATGTGCAGAAATCCAGGAGGTCGGAAACCTGTGCCGCCGGATACCCTCTTCTCCCTCTCCCGCCGGGAGAGGGTTGAGGTGAGGGAGAAATAGACAGGCAAGAGATTTCTGTAAAACACTACTCGGGAGTCCTCCATTGTCGAGAGTTCTTCTGATCTCCCTGTTTGATGAATATGCCCTGGGCATCCGGTATCTCGCCGCTGCGCTGTCCGATGCGGGGCATGATGCCCAACTGGCCTTTTTCAAAGAACTTGCGACTCTGCAGGAATGCCTCCGAGAACCGGAAGACCTGGACTTCATTCCGTCCGTTCCTTTTCCGGTCTCGCGGGCGGAGATTGGAATCCTGGTCGAAGAGGCCGTTCGCTACCAGCCGGACCTTGTCGGAATATCCCTTGTTTCCAATCTGCACGGCCTGGCGATTGAGATCACCCGCGCGGTGCGTGATCGTCTGCGTGTTCCAGTGGTTTGGGGAGGCGTGGACCCGACAATCAACCCGGATCTGGCGGAGGATCATGCGGATGTGATCTGTATCGGTGAGGGTGAACGGGCCATCGTGGAATTGGCTGACTCCATTGGTCGAAATCGGCGCAATGGCGATGATCCGCTCAGCACACTTTCCAGGATTGAGAATCCTATCGACAACCTGAGAATCCGCAGACCGGATGGGTGGCTGTCAGACCGCGTCGGCGTGATGATCCCGGACCTGGATACACTCCCGTTTCCGCTGTTCGATCTCAGCCGCGAATGCTCTATCTCCGAAGAGCGTTTGTACCGTGCCTGTCGTCCACCGCTCGGTAGACTTCCTCGATTGCTGCCGGTGATCTCATTCCGGGGATGCCCGTATCACTGTCATTATTGCTGCCATTCCGTGTTGAAGAAGATTTACACCGGCGGCAAGTATCTCCGTCGGCGGAGCGTTTCGAATGTCATTGAGGAACTTCGCCTTCGCAAGCGGCAGTTTCCCGCTTTGAGGATGATCGAGATCGAAGACGATGTTTTCACGCTGGACCAGGGATGGATCGACGAGTTCTGCCGGGAGTACAAGCAGCACATCGGGATACCATTCTGGTGCTACACCTATCCGGGGATCAGCCGGGAATCCATGTTGAAACCGCTCAAAGAAGCGGGACTGAGCTCGGTCACATTCGGGATTCAATCCGGCAGTCAGCGCATTTTAACGGAGGTGTATGGCAGGCCGGTCAGAGCCGAAAAAATCCTGGAGACTGCCGACGTGTTGCGCCGCCTGGATATACCCTTTGTGGTGGATCTGATCGGTGGGAATCCCCTGGAGACCGATGCGGACCGGATTGAAACGGTCAAGGTGCTGGCTGCCCTGCCCAAGCCCTATTTATTGCATCCGATCAATCCGCTTTCGTTTTACCGCAACCTGCCGATCACCGAGCGGGCCATACAGGCCGGGGTGCGCCTGGCTCCCAGTCCCGGCGCAAACAAGTTCGGCCCGGAGCCGGACGCTCGCCTGCGTGCCTGGGATGCGCTGCTGACCCTGGCGCACTATCCCGGAATCGAGGCAGACACCCTTCGTCCGTTTTGGGAGAACGAACGGCTGATGATGGAACCAAAACTCTTGGAGCAACTCGCCGATGCCCTTGCTCAGGCGACGTATCATGATGGGAATATCTATGAAACCAAGTCCGTGCGGATTGGAATCGAGCAGGAACGGAATCGGAATCTTGCAGTCCGGATCAACGAGCTGGAACGCGAGCTGGGGATGCTTTATGGAAGCCGTCTGGTACGATGGGCGAACCGACTGCGGCAAGTTCTGGAGTGTTTTCGATCTACAAGCGACACCGAATCGGCACAACCCACAAGAAGGGAATAGGAAGTCGATCCACGATGGATGAAACCACAAAGCGGGTGCAGGCAATGTATTCCTCTCATCCATATCCGGGGTACGGAACCGCCGAGCATTTCCATGAAGAGGCGGTTGAGAAACTGATCGGGATTCTGAGACGATGCGGCTGTCGTCCGGATGGAGGGAGAATCATTGATGTGGGCTGTGGCACGGGGCACACCTCCGTCTGTTTTGCGCGGAAGTTGCCCGAGTCCACCGTGTTGGGCGTGGATATCTCGCCGGGGTCCCTGGAAGTTGCCGAGCAGTATCGGCAAGAGGCCGCGATTCACAACCTGGAGTACCGGCTCCTGGATGTCACAAAGGAGCCAGCCGGACAGGAGGAATTCGATTTCGCTTACCTGTCGGGGTCGCTGCACCATACGTCCGAACCGGAAATTGCGCTGCGGCATGTTGTTCGGGCGTTACGTCCCGGTGGATTTGCTCTGGTCAGTGTTTATTCCCGATACAATAACCAGGAACGCTATCGGAACCGGGATCTGTTATCGGTTCTGGTTCCGAATTCCGAAGATTATGCAACAAAAGTGGCCGTCGCCCGCGAGCTGATCCCGAATGCCCGCGCCAAGTCCGACGCGGAGATCATTGATGCCTATGCGCATTGTCATGAGCGCGATTACACCTATCCCGAGCTGGTGGATCTGATGGAACATGCCGGATTGACCTTCTTGGAGTGGCCGGGGCTGGGGATTCCCGCGATTGATTTGAAATTGCCGGTATCGAGTGGGCTGGTTTCCAAACTCAGTCCGGTCCAGCGATGCGCGCTGGCGGAAATCCTGTTCCGACAAACGGTGATGATCACAGCGCTGGGGAAGAAGGCGAGGGGATGACCGGACCGGTGTAGAGCAACGAATATGGTATAGTAGGTTGCTCCGAAGTCGTATTGCGAGAACCGGGGAGTATCCGGAGTATGTAATTCGTCGAACAGCAGGGAACATCCACCTTATGATATTCCCAGGGTGGCTGTTCCACCGCCCTATATTCCCGGATAGGGGCGGACGATAGGAGATATGGAGAGGATGACACAAGAAGAAATAATGGTGCTTTTCCTTGCGCTGGCCATGCTGCTGGGGACGGCACGACTGCTTGGCGAACTGGCTATGCGTATCCGCCAACCGGCGATCATGGGGGAGATTCTGGCGGGGATTCTACTGGGTCCGACAGTCCTGGGGGTTATCGCGCCGGAATGGAGCCGGTATCTCTTCCCGACGGATGGCAATTTCCCCATGGCCCTGGAAGGCCTGACGACGGTATCGATCACGCTGTTCCTGCTGGTGGCCGGGATGGAGGTGGATTTATCCACGGTTTTTCGGCAGGGGAAGGCTGCTTTTCATGTCGGGATTACCGGTTTGACGATTCCGTTCGCGGTGGGGTTTACGGTCGGTTGGTTCTTCCCCGGGATGTCCGGGGCGGAAGAAGGCTCCGATCGGCTGATTTTTGCCCTGTTTCTGGCTACGGCAATGTCGATCACAGCCCTGCCGGTGATCGCAAAAATCCTGATCGATCTCAACCTGTTCCGTTCCGACCTGGGGATGATCATTGTGGCCTCGGCGATCCTTCATGACCTGATCGGCTGGAATATCTTTGCGCTGATTCTCGGGATGATGAGGGGAGCCGGAAGCGTCTCCCACGTGGGAATGTCCATCGGGCTGACCCTGCTGTTTGTTGTGATCATGCTGACCATTGGCCGGTGGCTGCTCGATCGTTTCCTGCCGTGGATTCAGGCTCATGCCAGCTGGCCCGGAGGTGTGCTTGGATTCACGCTCACAGGAGGATTTCTCTGCGCGGCTTTCACCGAGATGATCGGGACGCACGCGATCTTCGGGGCGTTCATCTTCGGCGTGGCCTTGGGAGACTCCAGTCATTTACGGGCGCACGTGCGCTCGATCATGGATCAATTCATCTCCTTTATTTTTGCGCCGATTTTCTTTGCGAGTATCGGTTTACAGGTCGATTTCGCCGCGAATTTCGATCCGGTCCTGGTCCTGGTTATATTGACAGTCGGCTCGGCGGCAAAGGTCGGCGGGTGCGCTCTGGGAGCACGGCTCTCCGGAATCGAACAGCGTGAATCATTGGCCATCGGAATTGCGATGAACGCGCGCGGGGCGATGGAGATCATTTTAGGATTGCTGGCGATGAAAGCCGGATTGATCAACCAGCGGCTGTTTGTGGCCCTTGTTGTGATGGCGCTTTTCACATCCATGACATCAGGCAGCATGATGCACGCCATTCTGAAACGTCGGCGACCGATTCGATTCATGGATTTCCTTACCGGTCGGCGCTTCACGCCCGTCCTGAGCGCCCTGGATTGCCAACAGGCCATCCGGGAATTGACCCAACTGGCGTGTGCGGGCACCGACATTCCCCCGGAGGCTGCTTTCGAGGCGGTCTGGCAGCGAGAGCAGATCATGTCGACCAGTCTCGACCACGGCATCGCCGTACCTCATGCCCGGATGGAGAATCTGAAAACTCCGATTGTGGCTTTGGGACTGTCAGGGAAAGGCGTGGATTTCGACTCCATGGATGGGCAGCCGACCCACTTGATCTTTTTGCTTCTGACTCCGCATGACGATCACCGTGTGCAATTGGAGTTGCTCGCGGATATCGGAAGGGCATTTCAGGACCCGGCTTTGATTCAACGCTGTGTCAACGTGCCCAATTACACCGAGTTCCTGGCCCTGTTTAAAAGCTACCATGTACAACGTGCACACAATGGGGAGTGACCCACCCCCGCAAGGTACAGGTTTGAAGGCTGTACCGGGCATCTTGCGGATAGAGCACTTGTCAGAAATTGACTTCATAAGTGATAAACGGTTCCTGCCCCAGGCAATTGGTGTGCATTTCTTCCCTTCCTCCCGGATACAAATGACGCAACTCCTCGAGATAACGGCGATTGCTGTGTACCAGCAGAAACGACACCGGCCCACGCCGGGAAATCTTTCGACTCAGGAACTCCTCCGGTTTGAGGACATTCTCCCCCCTGGCCTCGGGGGCCAGGAATCGCATCGTTCCATATTCGAAATAGACATACGGCGGACCGAAAAAGTACGTGTATTGAGTGGGTCCGGCATCTTTCAGGTAATGCGCAATCCGGGTCCAATGATCGACCATCTGTGGCTGCGCCATGATCTCATGGAAATATCGCTGGCCCCCGGTAATCAATAGAAATGCCAGAAAACCACAGAGCAGGGCGGCATGGATTCTTGGACTCCAGGTGCAGCATCGTTTCAAATGACGCACAATCGCCCACGGAATCGGCGCGGCGACCAGGATCAGAAGCGGGATCAATCCGACTAATCGCTGATACGAGGGCGCGTTATTGGTCAGCACGCTTCCGGTAACTAATGTCACTGGAATCCAGAAAAGGAAAATCAATGTTACCGGATTTGTTAATTTGAAGAACAGTATTAAAAGTCCTGAAATCAGAAAAATGGCCGGAAGGGGGTCCAACATACCGCCGGAGACACGGTTGATCAGGTACGGGCTGCCATCCGGGTACGAAATCGGGCCGAGCAGACTGCGTTCGATCTGACCACGAAGCATATCGGTGTCTGTGATATCCGGCGGATAACTCTGGTGAATCATCCGTCGGCCTTCCTGGGAAAAGATGGAAACCCCATTTGCCCGCGAGAAAACCGCATCGGGACTCACCAGGAAACTGCCGACCAGGGGGGCCACGGTAACCCAGAATGCCACAAGGAAGGTAACGGTATAGATCAATGTATTCTTGAACGGGATTCGCCCTGTAATGAAGAAGAGGCACAGTGTAGCCACAGTCAGTGGGAGTAACAGGTGTGATGCCTGGTACGAGAGCAGGCCAAGACCCGCGAGCCACCCGGCCCAGCAGAAGGGCTTGGCGTCGTTTTCCTGAAGGCCACGGATTAGACAATACAATAAAGCGATAGTCAGGAGCGTGGTCTGGTTATAGCCGATCCCCATCCGCGCGTAATGGACAACATACATTGAGGTCGCGAACAAGAAAGTCGCGAGTACCGAGGCCGACTGTGAAAACAGACGGCAGGCGGTGATATAAAAAAGCGGAATCGCTGCCAGTGCAATCAGAACGTCTGCCATCCGCATCCCGAACAGGTTGTCGCCGAACAGCCACATCACCCACGCGGGGATCAGGAAGAAAAGATTCGGGATCTGGTACCAGCCGGGATCGAAAATGGTCCATCGTCCCGAATCGCGGACCTGAATTCCGTGCAGCGCAACTTCCGCGGAGTCTCCATGAACATCCGTCGGGAAATCGGTCAGGCGGACGATATAGAGACACGCCGCCAAAAGAACAATCAACAGAATAAACGTATTCGCGCGGGAGGATTCGGTGTCGGTCTTTTCTTGAACGGAGAAGGGAAGGGCAAACGGTACGCTTCCGATCTGCAGGATTGTTTTGGTCGATGCGCCGTTCTTGCGAGCAGAAAAACAGGGACCAAGCAATATCCAAAGCCCGACCAGCCAAATCACTACCGCAAGATACCAGGGATATCCGCGACCGCTCAAGTAAAAATACTGACACAAAAGACCGGCGACGGACAGAATAGCCAGAATGAAGAATCGTTTGCTGGAGAACGGAAA
>JAKPYU010000640.1 GCA_029568995.1 Candidatus Omnitrophota bacterium
TCACCTCCCCCGGAAAAACGGAAGAGGTATACCGGGGCTGCCTCCACCCTTTGTCGCAGATACAGTATGAGATTGAAGATATATTCACCTCCATGGGGTTCCTGGTCCTTGACGGTCCGGAAGCTGAAACCGACTACTATAACTTTGAAGCGCTGAACATTCCGAAGCACCATCCGGCCCGGGACATGCAGGACACCTTCTGGACCGAGGACGGCAACCTCCTGCGGACCCACACCTCCGCCATCCAGATACGGGGCATGGACCACCTGAAGCCCCCTTTCCGCGTAATCGGGCCGGGCCGGGTATTCAGGTATGAGTCCACGGACGCCTCCCATGAAAACACCTTCTATCAGGTGGAAGGGATGATGGTGGACCGGAACATTTCGGTGTCCAACTTAATTTATTTCATGAAGGTGCTTCTCTCGAAGATATTCGGCCGCGAAGTGACCATCCGCCTCCGTCCGGGATATTTCCCCTTCGTGGAGCCCGGCTTCGAGCTTGACATCAACTGCCTCATCTGCGAGGGGAAGGGCTGCAGCGTCTGCAAACAGAGCGGATGGGTGGAGCTCCTTCCATGCGGGCTGGTGCATCCCAATGTGCTGCGGTACGGCGGCATTGACCCCGACCAGTGGTCCGGGTTCGCATTCGGCCTCGGCCTGAACCGGCTCATTATGATGCGGTACGGCATCAATGACATCCGCCATTTCCAGAGCGGCGACATCCGCTTTGTGCAGCAGTTCTGACATGAACATTTCACTCGTAACAGTTCCGGTTGAGGGCCGGCTAATCTCCCTCGTGATAAACTAATAACGGAGTAACACCATGTGGCTTTCACTGAATATAATTTCCAAAATGGTTGATATAAAGGACCTTGACCCTTCGGACATCATGAACAGGCTCACCATGTCCACCGCCGAGATTGAAGGCATTGAATACATGAACCGGCACCTCGCATCGGTGATCGCGGTGAAAATTCTGGATGTCAAAAAACATCCCGATGCCGACAAGCTCACCCTGGTGGACTGCGACACCGGCAGTGAAACCATCCGTGTTGTCTGCGGCGCCCCGAACCACAAAAAGGGCGATATCGTCCCCCTCGCCATGGTGGGAACGCGGTTCGACGAGGATTTCGTTATTAAAAAGTCGAAAATCCGCGGCGAGGAATCATCGGGGATGCTCTGCTCCGCGAAGGAACTTGGCTTCTCCGACGACCATTCAGGGATCATGATACTCCCGGTATCGACCCCCCCGGGAAAACCGATGAACGAACTCTACAGCGACTGGTACGATGTACTGCTTGAGATCGACAACAAATCGATTACCCACCGGCCTGACCTCTGGTGCCACTCAGGATTTGCCCGTGAGATCGCGGCGCTCTTCGGAAAGAAATTCACGCACCCCGTCAACATGTCCCTCGCTGACAGTTTCACACAGAAAGAGGAGCTCAATGTCATTATAGAAAATCCTGAGGCATCGCCCCGGTACTGCGGGCTCTATATAAAAAACATCCGCATTGAGGAATCCCCTGACTGGCTGAAAGCGGCGGTCACCGCAATCGGCATGCGCCCCATCAACAACATCGTTGACATCACCAACTATGTCATGGCGGAGCTGGGTGAGCCGATGCACGCCTTCGACAGAAAGAAGCTCAAAGGAAAGGCAATCATTGTGCGCATGGCGAAGGAGGGGGAACACCTCACCACGCTGGACGACCAGGAACACGCCCACACCGCCGAAGATATCGTCATTGCCGACGGTGAAACCGCCATCGCCCTCGCGGGAGTAATGGGGGGCGGCGACAGCGAAATTGACGACTCCACGACGGAAATTGTCCTTGAGGCGGCAAACTTCAATCCTGTATCGATCCGTAAAACAGCGGGACGCTACAACCTCCGCACGGAAGCGGCCATACGTTTCGAGAAGTCCCTTGATCCGGAAATCTGTACCCACGCCATTGTGCGCTGCTATGAACTCGTAAAAATGCTGATCCCCGAAGCTGAGGCGGTGACGAAAATCGTTGATACCTATCCGAAAAAACCGGAACCGGTGTTTGTTGATACCACAACTGATTTTATCAGAAAAAAAATAGGCCAGGATGTTCCCGATGAACGGATTATTTCGATTCTTGACGCGCTTCAGTTTACCGTGAAAAACAGCAGCGGCGCGCTCCATATCGCCGTTCCTTCGTACCGGGCCACAAAGGACATCTCCATCCCGGACGACATCGTCGAGGAGGTGGGCCGCATTCACGGATATGACAATATCCCCCCCATGGCCCCCTTTGTGCCCTGCAGCCCTCCCGACGTAAACCGGAAGCGGCTCTATGAGCGGCGGATCAAAAATGTTCTCGCGGGTGACTGCGGCATGATCGAAGTGAGCAACTATTCCTTTGTGGGA
>JAKPYU010000644.1 GCA_029568995.1 Candidatus Omnitrophota bacterium
CAATTCAATTTCCGCTTGGGGAGAGTGGGATAACCCGGCGTTCGGGGGTGATGTCGAACATCTCGCCGGCGGATTGGGCGGAGGCGGTAGAGGAGGGGATTTCGAGAGGCGCGATTTTGCGGCGAAGGCGTTCGACATCGCGGAGTTGTTCATCACTGGGCGGGACAATGTTCGGTAGAGTAGCCGGGCCGATAAACACGGGCCCGAGCTCTACCGCGCCGGTAGCCGGAAACGGACTGCTTAAGGTAGCCGAAAGAGGGCTACTCAGGTCAGTCGGGAGAGGGCCGCTTGAGGTCGTCGAAAGCGGCAGGGCCGCCGGTGCGGACTTGGGTAGCCGTGAAGGCCCCATCCGTTGCGCCCTTGGTTCCGGCGTGGGGGTCGGAGTCGGCGTGGGGGTACGCAGCGGCGGTAGTGGAGTCTGGTATGTTCTGATCGGCAAATCGAACGCTCCCGGTGGGACATAATTGCGTGGTGTCGGGGTGGCTACCGCCGTGGGAGTCAGAATGTTAGAGAAATCAATCAATAGATTACCCCCCACCGGTTCTTCTTTACCGGGCAGATCGGCGGGAGCCTCAATGGGCTGGTCCGGCGGCGGGAGGTTGCGGATTCGTTCCTGTTCATCGGCATATTTCTTGTAGTCGCCGAGAAGGACATTCAGTCCAGCAGCGGCTTGGCGTCGTGTGTTCATCTGTTCCTCGTTCAGGGAGGCCAGGGGAATCTGAAGGCTTCCGATCAGCGTATTTCGCGCCGTGCCGATATTCTGGAGGAGGTCAGCCGGTTCGGTGGCGGAAAGGAGTATCCCGGCGGCCTGTTCGGAGAGGCGACGGAACTCGGTTTCTTCCTGCAAAAGCGCCGCAAGCCGTTTCCGGTTTTCCTCATCGGCAGCGGTCTGCGCGGCCTGTTGTTCCGCCATGCGCTGGTTGTCGATCAAAGTCCCGATCTCTGCGAACCGGTCCCGCAATTTCTGGAGAAGCGCCAATGTGGCCTGTCGTTCCACGCGGAAAATGGTGTTTTGCATTCCCGACCACGGAGATTCCTCCAGAACCTCGCCTCGGAAAATCGCATCCCCTGTGTCCGCGCCAAACGCGACACCCACGAGTCCCACGCGGAAGATCTTCCGGTCGCCGCGCCAGCCCTGGTCATAGATATTCCGCTGGAACAGGACGACGACATCAATCAGAATATCCGGCGCCAGCTGGGCAACACCTTCCGGGTCGATTCGTCCGAATTGTTTCCATTGGTTGATGCAGGTATTCAGGGTCTGATCCAGGCGATCCCGAAGGCCGGGATCTTCAATATCCAGCACCGTGATGACATCCTCGCAGAATTGCTGCATATAGCCTTTCATCTGGAGGGTCATCCGGCGGTCGATGGGGATATTGTCTTCGTTTTCCACGACGGGCATGAGGACAGCGCGGATTCCGCGTTTCGCACCCAGGGCCGGGTCCCAGATCAGCACGCGGGACCATGCCTGCCCCTGTTCGGCGGTCATCCAGGCGGGTTTGAACTGGTCGGGGATCCAGTTCTTGGGATCGGTCAGTCTTGTTCCCTGCTGCGTCCCCTGTTGTGTCCCCTGTTGTGTCCCCTGCTGTGTTTGCTGTGCGGAGACAAGGGAACATGCGACGAATGTCGCAAACGACAGGAACGCAAGCATACCGACACGTCCTGTATGCCGAGAGAACCGCCGCATGTTCGAACCCCTTTCTGAAATTACATACGCTGTAACATAGTAACACAAATTGTCGGGAAAATGATCCCTCCGCTACCCGATTTTTTCATTCTCCTTCTTTCTACGGGGAGAGATTCTCCTCGCAGGTGGTTTCGCGCATCTCGGATTCAATCAGGGTATATTCGGCGAGGAACCTTCGAGGGTCACGCTGCCAGGCCTCCAGGCGTTCGCTATGAAGGATGCGGTATGTCGCCTCTCCAACGGAAACGCGGAAACTTTTCACCCGCCCCTGCCCGGTGGAGGAGAGATACTCCCCGATTACGTTTTTCACCTCATCGAGGATAGCCTCGCAGCGTTGACCGAGATCCTCGAACGAGGTTTCGCTGAGTTCCTCTTCGCTTGCGGGTGGTTCTTTGCCGTCCATCTGAGCAAGACGGGTTGCCGAATAGAACACCTGCTCTTCCCCGAGAATCACGTGCCAGGAATCGTCCGTCTCCACGCGGGCGTCATCGACATACCAGAACTTATCCCGGAGTCCTCCGACCCGGTCCAATTCAATCCAGGTCTGAACCTCCGAGCGGGCCTTCTCGCGGTACGGATTGTTTGGACACATTGTTTCGTTCCTCCGGGCAGAGTGAATGTCAGAACAGGGGAAGAATAGCAGGTTTGGGGTGAGATGTGACCCCCTGGAGTCTTTTATCCGGCTGAGGAACACTCCGGATTGCAGCAGGGGAGGCCGTACAATCCGAATAGGAACCACAATGACGCGGAGGAGTGTGAGGCCATGAGAAGAATCCAGGTGAGTACGCAGAGCCGGAGCCAGATGGTCAATATCACCGGGCAGGTGCAGAGAGAAGTCCAGGCTTCCGGTATTTCGGAAGGGATCTGCGTTGTTTATGTTCCACACACTACGGCAGGGGTGTTTATCAACGAAGGGGCGGACCCGTCTGTGATGGAGGATATGGAGAACACCCTGGAACGCATGGTTCCGTGGAATGGACCGTACCGTCACGGAGAGGGGAATGCCGCCGCCCATGTCAAAGCGACCCTGGTGGGAGAAAGCGTTACGGTGATTGTCGAGGATGCGCGGTTGCAGCTGGGAACTTGGCAGGCTATCTTCTTCGCGGAATTCGACGGTCCGCGTTCGCGGTCGGTGTGGGTTCGGGTTATCCAGGGGTGAGGAGAGGGACGGTGATCTGAGAGCGAAGACCAACCCCCACCTACACCTCCCCCAGGCTTGGGGGAGGAACATGGCGGTTATAAGTTCAATAAATTCAACCCTCTCTGTATCTCCCCCAATATCGGGGGGGGGGGAGGATTTTGCGCCTCTCCGTGACTTCTATGGTTGTGTCCAGTAAGACAGTTATTTCGGACTTGTGGCGGAGGCGGTTGAACGTGGTACAATACTCAACGATTGAACTGACGAATCGAAGGGTTTATCGCATGGCGGATTCGGGAAATATGGCGGATATGCTGATCCACGCAACGGGCAATGGAATCTACAGATCCATTGTTGAACACGCCACCGAAGCGATTCTGCTTCTGGACAAGGATTCCCTGATTCACGACGCCAACCACCGGGCGATTTCTCTTCTGGGATATTCGCGAGAGGATTTGTTGGGGAAACATCTGCTTGATCTGATGGAAGGCGAATCCCGTGAGGAATACCGGGATCTGCTGGCCGATGGTTCGGTGGGCAGGGATCTATTTACGCAGGTCCAATTTCGGCGGGGAGACGGCACGCTGGTCGAAAGCGAAGTCAACGCATCCTACCTGGACGGCCATGCGGTGGTGTTTTGCCGGGATATATCGCAGCGAAAGGTCCTGGAAGAGGAGTTGCGCAACCTGGCGAGTGCGGTTCGCGCCTCAGCGGATGCGGTGTTCATCACGGACACGCAAGGCATGATTTATTTCACCAATCCCGCGTTTGAACGGCTGACGGGATATACCTCGGAAGAGGCATTGGGCCGAAATCCACGCATTCTTAACAGCGGACAGGTGACACCCGAATTTTTTGAACATTTATGGAGCGCCATTCTGGCGGGTCGGGACTGGCGTGGAGAACTGACCAACCGTCGTAAAAACGGGGAGATCTACGAGGCGGATGTTACGGTGACTCCCATTAAGGACGAGGACGGGCAGGTGATCAGTTTTCTGTCTGTCCAGCGAGATATTACGCATCGGAAGCGGCTGGAACGTCAGCTGGAGGAATACACCGAAACCCTGGAGAAGCGGGTCCATTCGCGAACGGAAGCGCTTTCGAAGATGCACGAAATCAGTGAGTTGCTTCACAGCGTGGTTTCATTGGACAAGGTGCTCCAGTTGATCCTGATCGCCGTGACGGCGGGAGACGGATTTCGATTCAACCGGGCATTTCTGCTCCTGGTGGATGAGAACGAGGAAACCATTTCCGGCAAACTGGCTATCGGGCCATCCACTCCGGAGGAAGCAGGCCGGATCTGGCATGAAATGTCGTACCTGCCGAAGCGTGGGAACCTTGCCGAGACACTGGAATCCTACCTGGTGTCGGCGGAGGACGAGAATTTCGAGGTCAATCGGATAGTCCATCGCCTGAGTGCCTCCATGAGCGATGAGTCTTCCATTGTGGTTCGGGCGATTAAGGAGCGGCGCGGTTTCAATGTGGTCAACGGTCATGCGCACGGATTCTCAAGAGGGATTGTACTCCGGTATCCCGGCAGCGGGCACACGTTGCAGATGGATCAACCCCCTGCGGAGGTGTGTGATCTGACTATTTCGAGACATCTTGGTAATAATCATTTTGCCGTGGTTCCGTTGCTATGGCGGGAGGGACCTGTCGGGTGTCTGATTGTGGACAACCTGATCAATCGGGAAGCCATCGCGGATGCCAGTCTGTGGGTTCTGGAGCTATTCGCGGAGCAGGCCGCGCTGGCCATTATCAATGCCCGGATGGTGGCACGGCTGGAGCGGGACAAGTATCGGATTCAATCCGCATACCGGGATCTCAAGGACAGCAAAGACAAGTTGGTGGAAGCGCAGACGATGGCGGCATTAGGACGAATGGCGGCTACGGTGGCGCATGAGATTCGTACTCCTATCGTTGCCATCGGGGGATTCGCCAAGCGTCTTTCCCACGACATTCGCGACCGACATGCCCAGCGGATGCTGGATATTATTCGGTCCGAGGCATTGCGCCTGGAGGAGACGCTGGATATGGTGCTGTTTTATGTGAAACCTTCTCAACCCCAGAGAAAAGAATGCAATGTCAACGAGCTTCTGGAGACCCTGAGCCTCTATTTCGCCCAAGAGGCTTCGGAGATGCATATTGAGATGGTCTTCCAGCTCGATCCGAATCTTCCCCAGGTCCCGCTCGATGACCGTCAAATCCGCCAAGTGATTCTGAACGTGATACAGAACTCCATCCATGCGATGCAGGATGGTGGGATTCTCACCATTCATACCCATCCGGAAGGGGACTGGGTGGTTCTGGAAATCATCGACACCGGCTGCGGTATTCCCGAAGAGAATATTCCCTCCATTTTCAAAGAGTTTTTCACAACCAAGAACAAAGGAACCGGTTTGGGACTTCATGTTTCCTATCAGATCGTCAAGAATCACGGGGGCAAGATCGAAGTTGAGAGTCAGATGAACCAAGGAACGACCGTACGGATCAGGCTGCCGCTGCATCCAGGGCCGCCTGGGTTCGAAGACGGGGATGATCTAGGGATTGTGGACGAGAGGCGGTAAGATTCAAGAGAGAAACGAGGGACATCGGGAACATGGCACAATTGCTCGTGGTTGAAGACGAACGAAGTCTGCGGGAACTCTATCAGCTGGAGTTGGAATCCGAGGGGCATGAGATCCTTTTAGCCAAAGACGGGATTGAGGCGGTGGAACTGGTCGAGAAGTCTCCCCCGGATTTGATCATCATGGATATTCGGATGCCCCGGATGGATGGGCTGGAGGCGATGGGGAAAATCCTGGATCGGTACAAGAAAATCCCTGTCATCATCAACACGGCATACCAGGGATATAAGGATAATTTCCTGAGCTGGAATGCCGATGCCTATGTGGTCAAATCCTCCGATATGTCCGAATTGAAGGCGAAAATTTCCGAGATCCTGACGCACAAGAAGAACAGATAGGACAGCGCTAGTGTCCTGTAACTGAATAGTCTTTACCATATCGTGATTGCGGGCGAAGCGTGGGTTGGATCGAACGTAAGCCTGAGATCGCCACGTCGCGGCCCTAAGCAGACTCCGGGCCGCTCCTCGCGATGACGGGTCGGTGGCGGCCCCGGTGGGCCATGCTTTCTTTGTCCCAATCACCGGCTCCGCCGGAGGGAGGCTCGCGATGACGGGACTCTGTAAAGATAATTCAGTTGCAGGACACCAGCCTTATCATACACTATGAATCGGTCTGATTTTTCGATCAATCTGGATTGGGAGCACCAACCCAGCCCCCGGGACCTTTTGACTTTGATTCTGGCGGGCGGCCAGGGGGAGCGACTGCATCCTCTGACCAAAGACCGCTCCAAACCGGCGGTCCCATTCGCCGGAAGTTACCGGATTATCGACTTTACCCTTTCCAATTGCCTGAATTCGAGCCTGAGACGGATTTACCTGCTGACGCAATACAAGTCTCAATCACTGGACAGGCACTTGCGTAACGGCTGGTCGATACACAACCCCGAGTTGGGGGAATTCATCGAGCCGGTTCCGCCCCAACATCGATTCTCGACCAACTGGTACGACGGAACGGCGGATGCTGTGTTCCAGAATATATACCTTCTCCAACAGCAGAAACCCGCGCTGGTTGTGATCCTGTCGGGAGATCATGTTTATCGGATGGATTATCGGCCATTGATCCGGTTTCATCTGGAGAAGAAGGCACGAGCGACCATCGCCGCACTGGTCTATCCGAGACATCTTTCCTCCTCTTTCGGGATCATGCAGGTTGATTCGAATCAGGAAGTGATCAGTTTTGTGGAAAAACCCTCCGATCCGCCTGCCATGCCGGGCCGTCCGAATGAGTCTCTAGTGAATATGGGAGTCTATGTTTTCGGTATCGAGACGCTTGTGCGTGCGGTCATTGAAGATTCGAAGTTGGATTCCACGCATGATTTTGGGAAGGATGTACTCCCCGCGCTGGTTCAAGGGGGCGGGATTTATGCTTATTCCTTCATGAAAGAGGATGGAACGACCGCCTACTGGCGCGATATCGGCACGCTGGAAAGTTATTACCAGGCGGAGATGGATTTTCTTCAGGAGAATCCGCCGTTCAATTTATGGAATCCGAATTGGCCTATTCGGACTTATCATCCCCAGGTTCCGCCCGCCTGGATCGCCCCGCGAGAGGGCCAGGTATACAACTCGCTGATCGGTTCCGGCTGCCGTATCTCCGGAAAAGTGACTCACAGCGTCCTGTCTCCCAGTGTGGTTGTCGGGAAGAACACGCAGATTTTGGATAGCATCATTTGCAATGATGTCACAATCGGTGAAGGAGCGCGTCTCAAAAAGGCCATTGTGGATAAACGGATCAAGATTCCTGCGGGTTTTGTTGTGGGGGAAGACCCGGATGCCGACCGGGAGCGGTTCCTTGTGACCGAGAGCGGGATTTCCGTCATCCCGACCGGAACGCTTTTCGATTAGGTCTTTTCTTCACAGAAAGGGAATAAATTGGGGAGAGAGACCTGCTGCAGAATTTGCTCAAAGGCTTCTTCCGCTGTAGTGCAGATCCGCAGTTCGGCTCGGTGTTTATCTTCGATCTCGGTGTGTTCCTGGAGAAAATCCAGGATCTCTTTCCATTCCAGGCCCAATAAAATCAGGGGCTTATTTTCCCCAGTTACCTGAAGGTTCCAGGAGAGGAACACCTCGGCCAGTGTGCCGACGCCTCCCGGCAGGGCGACACAGGCATCGGACCTATCGAGCAAAGATGAGAGACGATCCGGGAGACGAGATTTCGGCTCCTCGCGGGTCAGGAGGGGATTGGCTCCGTACCGCTTCCTGGAGAAATGCTCCAGGGTGACGCCCACCGCCACGCCACCGGCATCGCGTGCGCCGCGAGTAGCGGCGTCCATGATTCCCCAGTATCCGCCGTTGCAGATTCCATATCCTGCATGGGCCAGGCGGTTTGCCAGCTCATAGGCCATTTCATAATGCGGATGCCCTGGTGGAGTCTTGGAACTGCCGAAAATCGCGATGTATTTCATGGGATCGGATGAATAAAATGGGCCTGCCTGGATTCGAACCAGGGACCAACCGGTTATGAGCCGGTGGCTCTACCGCTGAGCTATAGGCCCATCTCAAAATCTTCTCGGACAGGACTCGGAATCGAGTCTTCATTGTATCGAGGAGTATTCTAGCAGAATATCCGGTCGAATTGAATTGAATCCGACCTGAATGCTGATGTCGGCTGAAAACGGGACGGAATGGGGCTTGCGGCATGGCCCACAGGGACGTTACACTCATCAAAAATTCACAAGGAGATTCCCATGGTCAGCGAACGCCTGCTTGAAATTCTCGCCTGCCCGCTCGGAAAGGCTCCCGTCAAACTGGAAGGGGAATTTCTGGTTTGCACGAAATGCGGCGCGAAATACCCGGTCAAAGATGATATTCCCGTGATGTTGATTGATGAGTTGGTGCTCCCTGACGGTGTGAAATCCGTGGAGGAACTGGCCTGTTATCCGAAGGGAACAACGTGAGCGACAGGGAGACTCTGATCAGCCCGGTCACTTTCTCTCAGATGGACTTCCTGTTTGAAGAAATACCGCGTCCACGGAGATCAGGATTGTTGCCGGGGGAACCTTCTGTGGATTCAGAATCTTGATCTCCAGCGCATGTGCTCCTCGAGGCTTGACGGCTTTTTGCGCTTTGAACAAAGGAATTGATAGAATTCTCCACTTCCCGGAGACCGCCTGGATATTTCCAGACTCGGCCAGTGGTTCGCGCCAGAGATAGAAGGATTGACCGACCGTCAACGCAATCGACGGAACATGCGTGAGATCCCAATTCTCCGAGCGAAGAGCGAGACAGAGATTACAGGCTGCTTCGTCCAGTGTTTCCATGGCAAGCGGCCCGTCATACCAGAAATTCCGGTCCATCCGGTCCGTACCCGTGTTGCGTGAGACGCAGGATTCGCCTTCACAGGCGTTCACGGTATCAAGGTACAGAGCGGGCTGGGGCGACCACCCATCCAGGGAATCGCAGTTCAGTATCCAGAGTCTTCCCGCCGTCGGGGACAAGATGAATCGTTCCGAAGAAGAAGATCCCAATCTCGCCCGAATCGCGGCGACAACCGCCGCGTTCCGTTCCATGGAATGATTTCTCTCGGCAAGCACGAAGTTGTTTTCAAACCGAGTGACTCCAAACGGGCCTTTCTCGAGACACCGGACCAATTCAAGCAGTCCCCGCATGTCGTGTTGACGAAGGTACTGTACATCAACGGCAATCTGATCTGCTACTTCCAGAGAGTCGGGGAAGAAAGATCTTCCATGAATCACCCATTCCCAGATCCGGGCGCGGCTTGCGAGATGGGATTTCATCTGACGAGTTGTTACAATGCTCACCGAGGGATCGATTGTTCCGATGATCTGACGGAGCGTCTTGGCACGGTCATCCCGGTCGAGAAGACGCTGCCACCGAAAAGGCGAGATGAGTTGATCCGGCCGACAATAGCCGAATAAAGAAGTGTGGATAATGGGGAAGATGAATACAATACTACAGATAATCCACGCCACATTCTTCCTGACCAGGCAGTTCTTTCGATGTATCCGACTCAGGCCGGCGATTCCGGCGTAGGCAACCGCCATCATCGGGGCGACGCCATATTGAGTCGGCAGGGAGGAGTACAATCCCGTCATGAGGGAGCTTGTGGACACCAATTGGATGCCGAAAGGAGGAATGAGCAAGAGCGTTGACCACCCGCCCAGGAGGGACAGGAAGGCGAAAGAGACCAGAAAATGGAGGTAATTAAACATTTTGTGTGGAGGCAACATCTCCAACAACCGGGAGGGATGCGACAAGAGATCAAAAATCCACCGTAAGGGATTCCGGTCAAACTCCGCAAAAGCCGCATTGAACGTGGCTGGCTTACCCTGAAGCGCCCAGGGCATAATCCATTTGTATGCAATAAGAAAATAGACAAGAGAAACAAGCAGCAGGCCTGTTCCGAATTTCCTGTGTTGCCCCCGGACACATTCAATCAATCCATAAAAGGCGAGGAGCAGGGCAACCTCCTCCCTGCAGAAAGCTGCAAGAAGAAAAGACACTGAACTCCAGACAAGCCGGTTCGATTCAAGCAGTAGAATCCCCAGAAAGAAGAAAAACGGCGCAATGGTGATCGAATGAAAGTCAAAAATCAACGCACCCTGTACATGCGGCGCAAGAAGCCAGGCCATCCCCGCCCAAAAACACAGGATTGGCGACAATCCTCTCTTCTGTGCAAGCAGGTAAAGAATAGCCGCCGTGCCGCAACAAGACACGGTCTGCAGAAAGATCATCCCGTAAGCAAGTGGAAAGGGCCAGAGAATTAACGCCAGGGGCAGAGTAATCAAATCCACATGCGTGCCCAGAGCGCTTCGACCGCCGTCTTCCAGTGTCGTGTAATAGAATATCCCATGTTGGTGATTCCATAGGACCTGGACAAAGAAGGCGAAATCGCCGCCCGTCTCCAGGTTCTCGTAACGTTGCACACCCGCCGCTGAGAAGAATAAGACGTGAAGCGACATCAAGCCCAGGAGAGAATAGAAGGCAACTCTCGAGTTGAACAAGCCCGTCGAGGTTTCCGTACTATCGGAGGAATCGTTCATTATCTGCCCATCCCATTCCGCCCTGGTCACTATCCCTGCAATTTATCACATCACTCCGGCACGTGTAGCTGCCATCGTTCAATTGAAGTCATTCCCGAAAGACACTCCAGTCGGTGCATGCCACCCGGCAGAGGACCGATTTCTATATATTCGGGAGATCGCATCGTCCCGCCGGTCCACTCCAGTCCGTCCAAAAGAATCATTGCATGCGTATCCAGGTCTCTCAGGCGCAAGTGAAACGGACTGCTCGTCAGACCGGTTCGATAGGAAATACTGCACCTTTCCCGGGAATAATATGAAATCCGTATTTCCGCATCGAATGGCTCGGAAGCAGAGACCGCTAAGGGACCAATCTCGCCGGAGTCTCGGTTGAATAACGTCAACCGGCTTGGTACGCCGCCGACAGTTCGCGCGAAAGAGTATGAATTCGGATCCGAGTCGATCCGGACTAGATCCTCCGTATTCTCCGATCGTGCAAATGTGGTTCCCTCCCGATCCGTAGAGAAAATCCACCTGGGTGATTGTCGGTACGGTTCCAGCGCTGTGACCACCAAGGAATCGGGATTGCCTCCACGTACCAAAAGAATGCCGTGACGTTCGTCGGAGCGCAAACCGGGACCGTCAGCAAGAAGCAACGATGCCGAAGAATCCGCGATGACGGTCGCGGCGAGGCCCGTCATCAGGGGCGATTCCGATAATCCGTCAGACTTTGCCGCAAGATTGTCCAAGTACACAAAAAAAGAATCCTCGGGATTTCCTTCCGCAGAGACCAGGAAATCCAGCCGCGTCCGCCGGTCCGCTCCTCCCAGAATAAGATCGGGGCGGTTGAGGTCAATCCTCGCGTGATGCCATGCCCCCGGCAAAAGATCGCTGACCTGCCAGGCTACCCGGTCGTAACTCGGAAGATGCTGAATAACTACCCAGAATTCGTCTACCTGTCCCTGGTCGAGGAAATAATCGAACTCCAGGACATCCAGAGAGGAGAGATCCAGGTATGGATGAGAAATGTCCTTCCCGATAGAGACGGTCCAATCAGGAATTGCCAGGAAACGAATGGAGGAATTCCCCTGAGTATGACGCTCGGCGAGAGTGCATTCGCCATCCCACAGGGTCAGATCCTCCATATTGTCGGAAAGAGAAAGAGGTAAGCGCCAGAGAATCTGCGCCGGAGATGACGATGTCGGAATCTCCAGTATGTTGCCCGGTGTCTGTTCCGAGTAAAGGGACGGCGGTGTGAGATATTGGTAACCTGTAACCGAAGAGTTCCAATTGCGCAGCAAGTCCGACTCGCGCACGGGGAATTGCGACGGTGATTCAAATCGCCCCAGGGAATGCCATGCGATATCCACGGGCGGCGCGGCATTCTCGATCCGATCCACTACAAGTAAATAATCCTCTTCAACCATGATTGTTGTTCGCTCAACCTGCGCACCGTCGGGATAGACGCCGGTCGCTGCCCTTGCGGAGACTACTTGAACGGAAGGGAATTGTGTTTGCCGGAGAGTCAGAGGGCTGATTGATTCGTTTCCTGAATTCTGGCCGGATTCGTTGGTGATGACCGTGTTGTGGGCGATTGTTCTACGCAGCCAGCCATCCAACAGGCCGGATACATAGGAACCGGTCCCCCAGTCGGGGATGAGTTCTCTTCCCTGACCGTATAGAATGAGGTTGAGTTTGTCATAATGTCCGTGTGAACCGCCATGGATGTCGTGATCCATGATTGCCATCAAAGGCACCTCGCTCCCGTAACTCCGCAACACAGAGACACCCGAAGGAGCAGGGAACTCTACCAAGTCGATGACGCCAGTCGAAGAATCGAAATCAGTGCCCGCAAAGAGAGCGGAATAATGATTACGGGAATATCCGAGGTCGCTGTAATATCGGGTTAATGTCTGGTCGATCACCGGGTCAGGGGACAGATCATTGGCAATTTCGAACACACGAATATAAGAACCGAGATGCGCAGGACCGGCGTCGTTCATCATGGGAAACGAGCCATCCGGCTTAATGAAATGCAGGGGAGCGGTCAATATCTGACGTAACCGATCGTTCCACAGCGGCTGTCCGTTCACTTCCGCGATCCTCGCGAGGGTCACCAAACCGGTCAGCCCATAATAATGATAGCCAATCGAACCTTCCAGGGTAAATCCGTCCTTTCCGTAGCCGTTTGTCAGGATCGAATCATAACCCAGCGGCCCGGAAACGGCCTGTTGGACTGCATTGTTATCGCCGAGGAAATAGCCGACAGCGCCAATAGCGGATGTCACCCACGCCTGGTAATTGCCGAAACCGATATTCGTCCGGCTGAGTGTTGTCAGGAGTGGACGAAGGAGATTCGATTCGATCCATTGACGATCATCAAAGGAAAACGCAGGAGAGTCGAATACGGCATCGAGTCCCCACAGCATTTCGAGAACCCAGATGGCCTCGTCCAGAGTCTGGGCGTAGAGCCGCGCGGCGGTATGCCTTTGTCCGCCATAGATATCGTGCAACGGCAAGGTGGGATACAGAAGAGTATACCGGCGAAAGATCCCGGCGGCCTTCTCTGCAAAGGCGATTTCACCTGTAAGGGAATAGGCCAGCCCCAAATTTCGTAGATGGCTTGAGACACGATCGTTGTAAAGGCTGATCCATGCTTCATTGTATGGCGATCCGCGATAGACTTTTCCGCATCGAGGGCAGATGTGATCCTCAGGGCGATTCTCCTGGAATAGTAAGAATCCGCCGCACCCGTCCTGTAAATCGTCGTTACCGTCACCGATTCCATCGCATGTGTAATAGTGAGGCCAATCTCCGGGTGTGGAGTAGATTGGAATCTCTCTCTCCAATAATTGGGAAGCAGATTGGATGATCCGTTCCGCGATCAGGCGGTATTCAGGCGCATCGGGACGGTCGATCTTTGAGCGAATCTCGGCGAGACCGTTCTGCGAGTAGAATAGACATGGGTGCGTTGGAGATCCCCCGGTTACAGGGACTGAAATCCCTGTAAGAATCAGCAGGACAAGCGCGCATCTTACACTACCATATACCATTCCGTTTTGTAGTCGCGATCTTGTCAGAATCGTTACTCTCCATCGTCTGCTCTTCGCACGCAACGGAATCCGTACGCCTCATAGCCGAAGCACACGTCCGCCAGGGCGGGGGACTCGGCGTGGCGGGAAGCGGAACGGCAATCCTCCGCCGGGCTGTTCCATCCCCCGCCGCGCAATATGCGGTTTTCGCCCTCGGTTGGTCCTTCCGGGTCTATCGGGCTGTCCATCGGAAGATAACGTTGAACATAGTAGTCGTTACACCATTCCCACACATTGCCGTGCATATCGAACAGGCCCCAGGGATTCGGTGCCTTCTGGCCCACAGGATGGGTTGTTTCATTGGCATTGTCCTTGAACCATGCGAATGCAGACAGGTTCTGAGGATCGGCGCCAAACGAGAAATCTTCGGCACATCCCGCCCGACACGCGTATTCCCATTCGGCCTCCGTGGGCAGCCGATAGCCGTTTGCGGTGAAATCGCAGCTTGGGGGATCCAGGGTATAGCAAGGTCGAAATCCCTCTCTCAGCGAGCGGACGTTGCAGTACTGCGCCGCTGCTGCCCAGCTTAATCTCTCAACGGGACGATCCGGTTCTTTCCATTTTGATGGATTGTTCCCCATCAGTTCTTCATAGGAACGCTGCGAGACCTCGAACTTGTCCATATAGAACTCATGGATGGTGATTCTCCGCGTCGGCCCTTCGTCGTCCCTCATCTCCGGGTCTCCCATGTAGAATTCACCGGCAGGGATCTGAATCATGGCAATACCGGTCTTTGTAACGATCTCTACCGGCGTCCCTCCATTCTTTGAAGATCCGCAGGCAAACAGAAAGACGGACATGCACAGTGGAATAATGTAGAAACTGATCCGTGGCATCGAAATTCCTTTCCTGTCTATATGGCGTACTTAATGCCGGGGGGCCTCATAACTCGCCGGGTTACGAAGGATGGCCTGGGTGCGATTCCGAATCTCTCTCGCAAGGTCGCCAATTTCCGGATGCAAGGCCGCCATCAATCCGGCCTTTTGGCGGAGCAATTTCACGGCCATTCGCGACTCGCCGACTAACTCATCCTGATTGTCTCCCACGCGTACAATCGCATTCGTGATTTCCTTACACTTTGCGAGGGCATCCTCTCCCTCGTAATCCCTTACCTCCGTGCGAAATTGTTGGACCAATCCCTCGGCGTACTCCGGTGTCCGGATTCTTGGCTTACGCCGCTCATAATTCTCTTCCACTTTTCCAATCAGAGCCGCAATTTCATCGAGTTGACTCGCATAGTTCGGATGACTCTTTTTCTGTTCCTCAAGAAACGATTTCGTTTCCCGTGCGAATTGTACGTATTGTTCGATCCTGCCTCGAATATGCTTCATGAACGCCAGGACATCATCCAGGGCCTGGTCGATTTCTTTTTGAGATTCCCTTTGACGTTTCTCCGCGTAAATCTCATTCAGGATGTCCCGCGCGGTGCAGGTCGCGATGCCGTGGAAGTTCTGTGCCTGCCCCTCCACGTCCAGGATGTATTCGCACGGCCCGACTCCAAGCGTATTCCGCACAATGTCTACTACGGTATAACGGTCCAGTGGCGTTTCCTGAATTCGATTGATCGGATATATTAACGTCGGACCATCGAACTGAGTCACCTTCCTTGAAAAAGGCTGTAAATAGCCTTTTCCGGACAGGTCCATCCAGCATGGATACCAGAACCAGCCGAGTACGGTTGTCCAACGCCGCCGGTTACCACTATCCATCCAGTCTCCGGTTCCCACCGCCTCCGCCGTACCGAGCCAGCCGTGCTTCTTGAAAGATCCGTCCGGATTCTCGGTCACCATTTCCCAACTGTCTATCAATCCGTTTGTGCATTGCCAATCCACTCGCCACTGTGCCGGAAAGGGAACATTCCAGTCCAGCGGAATGACTTTCTCGGTATCCTGAAGAGTGACGTCCCGCTTGTGCCAGATTCCCGAATGCTCCAGAATAGCAATCCAGAATTCTTCTTCTTCCGGACAAATCAGATCAGCCCGCGCGATGTTGCGGCTGCCATTTGCCTCTGCGAAATGAAGAACAATGTCTTCTTGGCTATTCTTCCATACACACATCACGATGGCATTTCCGTCACCCGTAAAGTTCACCAGGAAATTCTCGCTGGGAAGCTCGGCCTTATCGACAGGGACATTAGCGGGATTGATTACGATATCGTCGGCAAAGAAATCCGGCAGGACAGCATATTGAGCATCCTGATGAAGATTCGCCTTTAATTTACTGTGCCCGTTTCGGATGTGCAGGTACGGTCGCCCAACTTCGAGATCCAATGAGAATACGGGTTCGGCTGACGCTTTGTTTCGAAAGACTAAACCCAATTCGATTCGACTAAGAGAATTCTCGATGATGTTCACTTTCAGATTATCGGGGGATGAGGCAATTTCCTCGAAAGAGAGCATTGCTCGATCCGTGAACACGTTGCCGGACCGTGAGAAAGTCCGAATCGATTTTCCGCCGCTATGAATCAGTATGCCGACCTTGTCGTTCATGAGTGCGACATCACCGGCGAATTCGTGATCCGGCATTTCTTCAGGTACAAGAGACCAGGAGGATACTTGGGAAGAGAATTCGGGGCCTTTCAGGGATTCAACAGACGTTCCCGTGTCCATTAAGTAAGTAAACGGCTCAAGAGATGCATCGCTGTCAGCGGCAAGATCGGGAACAACAAAATAGACGGTCAAGAGAAGAAAGCAGAAGATCCTTGCGTGCATTCTATGAACAACCTCCGTAAGCCACGTTCAAACGACTATTGAAAATGCGCTATTCCCTGGCGAGAAAATTGCGCATTATGTTTTGAATTTCCTGATAAATCTTCAAGTGATCCGGTGCCTGCTCCATTCCCATGCGGCACAAACAATCCATCCACCGAAAGGACATACGACACTTGGACAAGGCATAGTCATCCACCGCACCGATGGATCGCATTTTCGAACAGATTGCGCTCATTTCAGCCGCAGAATCCGGTTTGGCGACAAGCGTTAAGATCTGGGAGCATAGTGTTTCCATGGATTCCTGACCTACGGAGTCGGCGGACCGGCGGGAGATGTCGGATTCCATGGTTTCGATAGTCATTTGGATTTTACGCAGGGACTGGGCCATGTTGGGGTTCTGCTGTTCTGTTGTCTTACAGAGCTCCGCAATTTCTTTCGCGCAGCCCCGGTACCCGTCAATCCTGGAACGGGTCTCCGATAATAATGCCATCATATCGGTACACTTATTTTGAATTTGTTCCGCGTAGCGAGATTGGCGATTCTTTGAGAACAGGTTTCCGATCCAGTCGGCGACGCGGTCCGGCGTGGGATAATCCTCTACGGCGATTTTCTCGGAATCCAGCACATACTGGCATGGCCCGACGCCGAGTGTATTTCGAAGAATATCAACAGGGCAGAACTGAGTAATCGGCGTGTCTTTTGTTCGATCAATCGGATAGAGCAGGAAAGAGTCCTGCTCTGCGGTAGAGGGAAATTCGGTTTCGCATGTTTGGGAGATCGCGAAGCCATTCTCCTTCAACAGATTGATGCGCCACTTGGCAGGGAATGGAGCAGATGGGGCGGCCTTCTGTCCTGAGTCTCCTTCAGGCGAGGAACGGGTGGACCATATTCCAGGAGTCTCCAGGAAGGCAAGCCATATTTTCGCGGATTCTTTCAAATCCAATTCAAGAGAATTCGGGCATGATTGTGGTGTTTGATCGGAGAATATGGCTTTGGCGGTATAAGCGGGGGAATCCCAGACCGCCATCACGATGGAATCCCCACTTGCTCCCAAGGCTAACAAGAATTGATCCGCAGGCAAGAAAACGGAATTCGTCTCCACTGCGCTGCCGCCGAACACCATATCGTCCGCGAAGAAGTTCGGAATCACCACATATTCGGAATCGTTGCGAATGGAGATACTGTCAGTATTCTCCATACAGATTATTTCGACAATGGAACTTGCCGGGGTAAGGCGAAAAGCGAACGTTTCGATTATTCTCTCTACAGCGAAGCCTACCGCAATCTCTACCGCGCCGGGAGTGTTTTCCACGATTCGAATCATGTCTATTGTTGGGGGGGAATCTGCTTCGGTGGCCGGTGTGAGGCGAGCGCGAAAGGCGGGACCGTTATCGAGAAGCGAATAGATGTCTACCGTCGAACCGTTCTTTCTTACTATTATCAGGATTCGATCATTCAGGATAATTGTGTCGCCCTGGAATGAATGGTCGGTGGTATCTTCGGCAATCAGAGTCCATCCATCTTTATCTACGAAGACAATGGGATCCGGTGTTTCAGGAATGGGGGTGACGGTGTCCAGAATATAGGGGAAAATGGCTCCCTTCTCGGCAATCAGCTCGTTTACCGTTGCTGCCCCGAGTGTGCCAGGAAGATACAGAAGGATAACGGCTAATACCGTTATGTGTGAAATTCGAGAATTATATTTAGAATGCATACGATGTCACTCGCAGACTGTCATGGGATCATTTCCAATCCGGATTGAGATCGGAGCTGCCGGATGTCAGCTGGACCGGTGTTCCGCCTTTTGCGGGTACTACATAGAGTTCCCAGGGGCCATTTTCCGTTACGCCCTGGCAATAGACTATATAGTCGCCGTTGGGACTCCATTGTCCGTAACGCTGGACTCCCCCGTAATACGTGAGGGGACGATTTCCGGTTCCATCCGGTTGGATTGTGTACAGATGAGTCTCGGTCTCATATACGAGACGTTTTCCGTCCGGGGACCAGTGGGGTTCACAGGCTGGATTTTTGTCGTAGATTTTTGCAGGTTCTCCGCCCTGGGTATCGACAAGAAACAGGCTGTTACCGGCATCCCAACGACAGGCGAAAGCGATCCGTGTGCCATCAGGACTCCAGGAAGGCCCGGAACAGTGTGGCCAATCCGCTGGGCTTATCGTTTTCTCGGCGCTCTGAGCCAGGTCGCGAATCCATATTTTCTCGTCACGTCGAAAGGCAATCCTGGCTCCATCCGGCGACCATTCCGCCTGGTCTCCATCGCAGATTCGCTCCGGTTGAGAACCGTCCCGGTGCATTTTCCAGATACCGGTTTTTCCGCCTCGTGTCGAACTGAACAGAATCCACTTCCCATCCGGGCTGAA